>DASXRN010000297.1:0-18409 GCA_036506595.1 Polaromonas sp.
AGTAGTCGGTAAGCAGGTTTTTCAGCGTTTGCTTTTCTGCCTCATGCTTCGCGGCAGCGGCTTTGCGTTTGCCATCTTTTTCAGCAGCGAGTAATGCAGGCCGTCCGCCTACTTTTTTGTGCTGGTTGTGCGCTAGCGCCAGCAATTCAGCGGCATGTGTAGCGGCGAAGAAGGAATAGCCCTTGTCGGTCGCGGTTAGGCTTTTAGGCGCGGCGGTTGGGTCATACACGCCGATAAGCACGCGCTCGCTGGTCGTACCGATGCTGTAACGCCAGTAAAAAAACACTGCTCCGCTGGCCTGCTTGCGGGCCTGTAGCGCGCCGCTGGGCTTAATTTTGGCCAGCGTTTTAAACACGCCTGGCGTGAGTCCGTTAATGATCTTGCCGGGGGTTTCCGTTGCCAAATTGGTTGCCATTTTCAGTCCGTAAAAGAACCGTTGCCAGAATATTGCCAGAATTTTTCTGGATGACGGCGGTCACTTACGGACTATTATGAACAGTAAATTCTGTTAAATCAACTACTTATGATGCATTGCCAGTTCGCCTTGATTCGCGTTTGTGCGACTGTTTAGGACTTTTAATCCGTTTGTCGTGGGTTCGACCCCCGCAGGTCCCACCAAATATTTAAAGGGCCTGACTGAAAAGTCAGGCCCTTTTTCTTTGCGCGTGACAATACGGGTGAGCATACTGCTGCTTGTATTTGTCGCATTGTTCGAGGCAAGGGCTATGACATATTGCTGCAGCGTGCGCAATACCGTGGGTGGGATAGATCAGTTCGAAGCGGCCTGAGGCCTTGTCTGCTCAGCCAGAATACCCCAGCAACGGCACGTCCAGCTCCGCCTGCCTGGCCACCCGAATGCAGTCCTTCATGTGCTCCTCGCCCAGGTAGCGAATCGCGGCATAGCCCACCGCGGCAGAGACGATCTGGCCCGCGAAGGGGACGAATTTTGCGAGCTGTTTAGACGTCAGGCGCACGCCGATTTTGGTGGCGGCTTTGATGACCAGGTCTTGGCTGATGAGCTTGCCGATGAGCACCGAGCCGACCATGGTGACGGCTTTCTGGACCTGCTCGCGCTTGTTGGGTTCCAGCTGATCGAGTTGCTGTGGCGTCAGGCCAAACTCTTTGTTGATTTCAGGAATCAGTCTGGACAGCATCGCCGCATCGACCGCCCAGTCCAGTCCGGGCACTGGCATGGCGCTGGCGGCAGCAGCAACCATGGCGCGTTTGTTGAGCAGCTTGCGGCTGCGTTTGACGGCAGCTTCCAGGGCTGCATCGTTCGAAGCCATGTGCAGGGCGGTGGGCATGGTTCAAGACCCTTTCAACAGTCGGTGAAAGCTGACGCTTCCTACTCTACACCGTGGCCGCTTCAATCTGCTCGGTGAGTTCCAGCCATCGTTCTTCCAGCGTGCCGATGTCGTTTTCAATGGCTTTCAGGCGTTTGCCGGTCTGGGCAATTTCTGCGGGGGCGGCAGTCGTGGTCAGCAGGGTTTGCAGGTTGTCGCGCTCGGTGCTTAGCGCCAGCATTTTCTGGTCGATTTTTTCCAGCTCTTTGCGCAGCGGCCTGGTTGCATCGGACTGCTGCTGGCGGCGCTGGGCTTCGTCCTTCTTGTTAGCCGGTTTCCTGGCATCAAAAGTGGCCGTGGCCCCCGTGGAATGTGCGCCGTCAGCTTCCTTTTTGATAGCGACTGCGACCGGCGCAGCGGCACTGCTGCCCGACTTTTTGGCTTCTTCGCGCTGGCGCTTGGCGTGGTCCAGCAAATACTTCTGGTAGTCGTCAAGGTCGCCGTCAAACGGTGCAACGCCGCCTTGCGAGACCATCCAGAATTCGTCGCAGACGGCGCGCAGCAGTGCGCGGTCGTGGCTGACCAGCATGACCGTGCCTTCGAACTCATTGAGCGCCATTGACAGCGCTTCGCGCGTGGCCAGGTCCAGGTGATTGGTCGGCTCGTCAAGCAGCAGCAGGTTGGGGCGCTGCCAGACGATCATGCACAGCACCAGGCGGGCTTTTTCGCCGCCGCTCATGCTGCCTACGGCCTGCTTGACCATGTCGCCGCCAAAATTGAACATGCCCAGAAAGGCGCGCAGGTCTTGCTCGCGCGTGGCCTGGCTGCCGATTTTTCCGGCGGCCGTGACCTCCTTGACGAGGCGAATCATGTGCTCCAGCGGGTTGTCGGCCGGGCGCAGCACGTCCAGTTCCTGCTGAGCAAAGTAACCGATGTTCAGGCCCTTGCCTTCAGTCATGTCACCGCTGATCGGGGCCAGAGCCCTTGCCACGGTTTTGACCAGCGTTGATTTACCTTGCCCGTTGGCCCCCAGAATGCCGATGCGCTGGCCGGCCAGCACCGATTTGCTGACGTTTTGCACGATGACGGTGGGCGGTGTGCCTTCGGGGGCATCTTCGGGCGCGGGGTAGCCGAAGTAGGCGTTCTGCATGGCCAGCATGGGGTTGGGCAGGTTGGCCGGTTCCTTGAACTCGAAGGTGAAGTCGGCTTCGGCCAGCAGCGGCGCGATTTTCTCCATGCGGTCCAGGGCCTTGACGCGGCTTTGCGCCTGCTTGGCCTTGCTGGCCTTGGCTTTGAAGCGGGCGATGAATTTTTGCAGATGGGCAATCTTGTCTTGCTGCTTGGCAAACGCGGTTTGCTGCAGCGCCATCTGCTCGGCGCGCAGGTCTTCAAACTTGCTGTAGTTGCCACCGTAGCGCGTGAGCTTGGCGTTTTCGATATGGACAGTGACATCCGTCACGGCATCGAGAAACTCGCGGTCATGGCTGATGACCAGCATGGTGCCCTGGTAGCGCTTGAGCCAGGCCTCGAGCCAGACCAGGGCGTCCAGGTCCAGGTGGTTGGTCGGTTCGTCCAGCAGCAGCAGGTCGGACGGGCACATCAGCGCGCGTGCCAGTTGCAAACGCATGCGCCAGCCGCCCGAGAAGCTGTTGACGGGGTTGTCGAGCTCGCTGACCTTGAAGCCCAGGCCCAGAATCAAGGCCTGCGCGCGCGCCTGCGCATCGTGCGCGCCCGAGTCGTAGAGGTTCATGTAGGCATGGGCCATGCGGTCGCCGTCGCCGCTGGCCTCGGCCGCATCGACCTCGGCCTGTGCGGCCAGCAGCACCACGTCGCCATCGACCACGAAGCTGGTGGCACCTTGCTCGGTCTCCGGCATGTCCTGTGCGACTTGCGCCATGCTCCACTGCGCGGGAATGGCGTATTCGCCGCCGTCTTCATGCAGCGAGCCGTTGAGCATGGCAAAGAGCGTGGACTTGCCCGCGCCATTGCGACCCACCAGGCCGATTTTCTCGCCGGGGTTGAGGGTGATGGAGGCGCTGTCGAGGATGACTTTGGCACCGCGTCGCAGCACCACGTTTTTAAGGGTAATCATGTCAAGAGACTCAAGGAAAATAGGGGGACAGGCACACGTCGTCAATCGCCCGTCGGAAATTGCCCGCGGGCTTCAAGCAGCCGCTGGGCGTTGTCGTTTATTAGCGGCTTAAACCAGTTGTTCTCGTGTGATCAACATCACCTGGTCACTGCCGGCGCTGGTTTCAAACCAGAGCGGTTCAAGGTGCGGGAAGGCGCGCTCAAAATTCTCGCGTTCGTTGCCGATTTCCAGCACCAGCACCGCATTTTCGTTCATTTGCGCGGCGGCGTTTAGAAAAAGGCTTCGAATGAAGTCCATGCCATCGCTGCCGCCGTGCATATTGCCAGCCAGCGCCAGCGCCGGTTCTGCGCGGAACTCAGCCGGCAGGGCGGCCATGCTGGCGGCATTCACGTAGGGCGGGTTGCACAGAATCAGGTCGTAGCCGCCCCCGCAGGCGGTGAGCCCATCGGACGCTATCAGGGTGATGCGGTCGGCCAGCTGGTGTTTGTCGACATTGATTCGGGCTACGGCCAGGGCATCGGTGCTGATATCGGCGGCATCCACTGTCACGTCGGGGTAGGTCATGGCGGCCAGCACGGCCAGGCTGCCGTTGCCGGTGCACAAATCGAGCACGCGGCGGGTGTGCTCGCCCAGCCAGGGGTCAATGCTGGCGTCGGCCAGCAACTCGGCAATGAAAGAGCGCGGAATGATCACGCGCTCGTCCACATAAAAGGGCACGCCCATCAGCCAGGCCTCGTGGGTGAGGTAGGCGGCGGGCTTGCGGGTGCTGATGCGTGCTTCCAAAAGCATAGCTACCTGCGCTTGCTGCTCCTGGGCTACAGGCTGACTTTTTACTGAGTCGAGGTCGTCCAGCGGCAGCCCGAGCTGCCACAGCACCAGCCAGGCGGCTTCGTCAAACGCATTGGTCGTGCCCTGGCCAAAGCCGTCGGAAAAGGTCAGGCCCGCGGCCTCCAGCTTCTCGGCCATCTGCTCGATCAGTGCCAGTACGGTCACGCTGCTCATAGCTTGGACACATTGGGTTCAACGCCGGCCAGCCGCTCCAGCACACCTTTGTAGATGTTCTTGAGCGGGTCTAGCGAGCTCACCAGTACATGCTCGTTGATCTTGTGAATCGACGCGTTGATGGGTCCAAATTCGATGACCTCGCCGCAGGCCTTGGCAATGAAGCGGCCGTCGCTGGTGCCGCCGGTGGTGGACAGCTCGGTGGCAAGCCCCGTTTCGGCCCGGATGGCTCCGCTGACCGCATCGACCAGCGCGCCGGGCGTGGTCAAAAAGGGCAGGCCGCCAACGGTCCACTTCAGGTCATAGTCGAGTTCGTGCTTGCTTAGCACGGCTTGCAAGCGCTGCTGCAGGCTTTCGGGTGTGGACTCGGTGCAAAAGCGGAAGTTGAAGTCAATCACCAGATCGCCCGGAATGACGTTGGACGCGCCGGTGCCGCCGTGGATGTTGGACACCTGCCAACTGGTGGCCGGAAAGAAGGCGTTGCCCTGGTCCCACTCGGTGGCCACCAGCTCGGCCAGGGCCGGTGCAAACAGGTGAATCGGGTTTTTGGCCAGGTGCGGGTAGGCAATATGGCCTTGCACGCCCTTGACGGTGAGCTTGCCGCTCATGGTGCCGCGGCGGCCGTTTTTGATCATGTCGCCAAGCTGGCTGACAGAGGTGGGCTCGCCGACGATGCAGTAGTCCAGCACCTCGCCGCGTGCCTTGAGCTGTTCGCAAACCACCACCGTGCCGTCGGTGGCCGGGCCTTCTTCGTCGCTGGTGATCAGGAAGGCAATCGACAGTTCGGGTTCGGGATGGGCGGCCAGAAACTCCTCCACCGCCACGACCATGGCCGCAATCGAGGTTTTCATGTCGGCCGTGCCGCGCCCGTAGAGCACACCGTCCCTGTGGCTGGGCGTGAACGGGTGGCTATGCCATTGCTCCAGCGGCCCGGTGGGCACCACGTCGGTATGGCCGGCAAAGACGAATGTTTTGGGTGGGGTTGAGTTTGCTATTGATTTGATAGCTGCTTGCGCCCGTCCTGCCTGGGCTGAAGCCCTGAAACCCTCGCGTTTTGCCCAGAGATTAACGACGCGGAAATGATCGGGGCCGCTGACAATGGTTTCGCACTTGAAGCCCAAGGGCTCAAGCCGGGCGGCCAGAATGGCCTGGCAGCCGGCATCGTCGGGGGTGACTGAGGGGCGAGAGATGAGTTGCTCGGCGAGGCGCAGGGTACGAGACATGGTTTTTAGTGTTTCACGTCCAGCGTGATTTCGGTGAAGGACGGCTCGTCATCGTGCTCCTCCTCGGGCTCTTCGGTTTTGGCTTTGACGACGGCAAAGTCGTTTTCAAGTCGCCACATCAGGTTGGTCGGCGAGTCGGCATACAAAATGCCCTCCTTGCGCGTGACAGTGCCTTCGATAATCAGCTTGGCGATGTCCTGCTCAAAGGTCTGCGAACCTTCGGCCATGGATTTTTCCATGGCTTCCTTCACGCCCGAGAAGTCGCCTTTTTCAATCAGCTCGGACACCAGCTTGGTGTTGAGCATGATCTCCACCGCCGGGGTGCGGCTGCCCTCTTGCGTGCGCAGCAAACGTTGCGACACAACAGCCTTGAGGGCCGCAGCCAGGTCGCCCAGCATGGTGGGTCGCACCTCTACCGGGTAAAAGCTCAGGATGCGGTTGAGCGCCTGGTAGCTGTTGTTGGCATGCATGGTGGCCAGGCACAAATGGCCGGATTGCGCATAGGCAATGGCGGCCGACATGGTTTCGCGGTCGCGGATCTCGCCGATCAGGATCACGTCGGGGGCCTGGCGCAGCGCGTTTTTCAGCGCCACCTGCAGCGACTGCGTGTCGCTGCCCACCTCGCGCTGGTTGACCACCGATTTCTTGTTGGTAAACAAAAACTCGACCGGGTCTTCAATCGTCAGGATGTGGCCCAGCGAGGTTTCGTTGCGGTGGTCCATCATGCTCGCCAGCGTGGTGCTTTTCCCGGCACCGGTGGAGCCCACCATCAGCAGCAGGCCGCGCTTTTCCATGATCAGGTCGGCCAGGATGGGGGGCACGTTCAGGCTGTCCAGCGGGGGGATTTCACTGGGGATGTAGCGAATCACCGCCGCATAGGTGCTGCGCTGCTTGAAGCCGCTGATGCGGAAGTTGCCCAGGCCGGCAACCGGCAGAGCCATGTTCAGCTCGCCCATTTCCTCCAGCTCTTCAATCCGCTCGGGCGGCAGCACTTCGGCCAGCAGGTTGCGCGGGGCGTCGGGCGGCAGGATCTGGGCGTTGATCGGGATGGCCTGGCCATTGATCTTGATCAGGGCGGGCGAATGGGCCGACAGGTAGACATCCGAGGCCTTTTTATCAGCCATCAAACGCAGAATTCTTTCCATCGTGCTCATGGTTCGTGCCTCGGTCATCGTCAATTTATCCCGTCAAGTGGTAAGGCAGATCAGTCGCGCAGCAAGTCGTTGAGGCTGGTGGTGGCTCGGGTTTTCGCGTCGACTTTTTTCACGATCACCGCGCAATACAGGCTGTACTTGCCACCGGCCTTGGGCATGTTGCCCGAGACCACGACTGAGCCGGCCGGAATGCGGCCATAGCTCACGGTATCAAGCTCGCGGTCATAAATTGGCGTGCTCTGGCCGATGTACACGCCCATGGAGAGGACCGAGTTTTCTTCGACGATCACGCCTTCGACCACTTCGGAACGCGCGCCGATAAAGCAGTTGTCTTCAATGATGGTAGGGTTGGCCTGCATCGGCTCCAGCACGCCACCAATGCCCACGCCGCCGGACAGGTGCACGTTCTTGCCGATCTGGGCGCACGAGCCCACGGCGGCCCAGGTGTCCACCATCGTGCCCTCGTCCACATAAGCGCCGATGTTGACGTAGCTGGGCATCAAGATCGCGCCCTTGGCGATGAAGCTGCCGCGGCGCGCCACGGCGGGCGGCACCACGCGCACCCCGGTGGCGCGCATTTCGTCTTCGCTGAGGTGCGAAAACTTGGTTTGCACCTTGTCAAAAAAGCCCAGCTCGCCGGCGCGCATCATTTCATTGTCTTTGAGGCGAAAGCTCAGCAGCACGGCTTTCTTGATCCACTGGTGCGTGGTCCACTGGCCCACGCCTTCGCGGGTGGCCACGCGCAGGTGACCGTTGTTGAGCTGGGCAATGGTGTGCTCAACCGCCTCCAGCACCTCTTTGGGCGCGGATTTGGGCGAGAGGTTGGCGCGGTCTTCCCAGGCGGCATCAATAGTGGCTTGGAGCGTGCTTTGCAGATTGTCTTGAGTCATTTGGAGTGCTTTTCAGTGAACTTTGGATTGAATGAATTGAACAATGCGTTCCGCGGCTTCGACGCATTCGGCGGTTTCCGCCACCAATGCCATGCGGATGCGACCGGCACCCGGATTGTGGCCCTGGGCTTCGCGGGCCAGGTAACTGCCCGGCAACACCACGACATTGTATTGAGCGAACAGCTGGCGCGAGAACTCGACATCCGTGGAGTAGGGCGAGCCTTCGAATATTTCAGGAATGCCGGCCCACAAATAGAAACCCGCATCGGGCAGGGCGACCTCCATCACCGAGGCCAGCAGCGGCGTGACCCGGGAAAACTTTTCGCGGTACAGGGTGCGATTGTCCGCCACATGCTGCTCGTCATTCCAGGCCGCAATGCTGGCGGCCTGCACCACCGGGCTCATTGCGCTGCCGTGGTAGGTGCGGTAAAGCAAAAAGGGCTTGATCAGCGCTGCATCACCGGCTACAAAACCGCTGCGCAGGCCGGGCACATTGCTGCGTTTTGACAGGCTGGTCAGCGAAATCAGGTTTTTGAAGTCGTGCCGGCCCAACTGGGCGGCGGCCTGCAACCCGCCCACCGGTGCCTCGTCGCGGAAATAAATTTCGCTGTAGCACTCGTCGGATGCAATGACAAAGCCGTAACGGTCGCTGAGTTCGAACAACAGCTTCCATTCGCTCAGGCTCATCACGGCGCCTGTGGGGTTGCCGGGCGAGCAGACAAACAGCAGCTGGGTCTTGGCCCAGACGGCCTCGGGCACACCCGCCCAGTCGACCGCGAAGTTGCGCGTGGGGTCGCTCGGGGCAAACCAGGTTTGCGCCCCGGCCAGCAACGCCGCGCCTTCATAGATTTGGTAGAAGGGGTTGGGGCAGACCACGGTGGCGCCTGGCTGGCTGGCGTCCAGCACGGTTTGCGCCAGTGAAAAAAGCGCTTCGCGCGAGCCGTTGACCGGCAGGATTTGCGTGGCCGGGTCTACTTTTAAGCCATAGCGGCGCACCATCCAGTCGCTCATGGCCTGGCGCAATTGGGGCTCGCCCAAGGTGCCGGGGTAGCTGGCCAGGCCGGCGAGGCTGGCCGTCAGCGCATCTTTGACCAGCTGTGGCGTGGCATGGCGCGGCTCGCCAATGCCCAGGCTGATGGGTTTGTAGGCGGGGTTGGGGGTGATGCCGGCGTGCAACTGGCGCAGGCGTTCGAAAGGATAGGGCTGAAGGCGGGAAAGAAGCGGATTCATGCGCGGATTATCCAGCCTTGGCGCAGGGTATCGGGCACAGGTCCGGTCGGTGTGGGCTTTTGCGGGTGCCTGTTTGCTATAAAAATAATAGCTTCTTGCGCCCGTCGTTGTGGGGATGGTGGCTTATTTGATGCATATTTTATGCGTAATGGCTGTCTGGGCCGCTTCTTTGAGGCCGGTCTGTGGCCTTCGCCTGGTTGACGGACTCTGTACCGCGCGAAGCAAAGTGTTGCACTGTGCGCCGGGATTGGGCCTTTTTCCCTACAAAAAGCCCGCCACGCTCGGGTAACATTGCAGGCCGTGCACCACTGCCATGTGGTGCGAGTGCCTCGTTAAAGTGCCTTTAAAGCACTATAAGAGCCAACGACTTGGCTGCAAACTCAATTCAAGCTCAAGAAAACAGGGACTGCTGTGCGTCTCAATTCGATCAAGTTATCAGGGTTTAAATCGTTCGCGGAGCCCACCAATTTCGTCTTACCCGGCCAGCTGATCGGCGTGGTCGGCCCCAATGGTTGCGGCAAATCCAACATCATGGATGCGGTGCGCTGGGTGCTGGGCGAAAGCAAGGCCTCCGAGCTGCGCGGCGAGTCCATGCAGGACGTGATCTTCAACGGTACCAACACGCGTAAACCCGCAAGCAGGTCCAGCGTGGAGCTGGTGTTTGACAACGCCGACCAACGCGCCGGCGGCCAGTGGGGCCATTTTGCCGAGATTGCCGTCAAGCGCGTGCTGACGCGCGACGGCACGTCGAGCTACTACCTCAACAACCAGCCGGTGCGCCGCCGCGACGTGCAGGACGTGTTCCTGGGCACCGGCCTGGGGCCGCGCGCCTACGCCATCATCGGCCAGGGCACCATCAGCCGCATCATCGAGTCCAAGCCGGAAGAACTGCGGCTGTTCCTCGAAGAAGCCGCCGGCGTTTCCAAGTACAAGGAGCGCCGCCGCGAAACCGCCAACCGCCTCTCGGACACGCGCGAAAACCTGACCCGCGTGGAAGACATCCTGCGCGAGCTCAATGCCAACCTCGACCGGCTGGAAAAGCAGGCCGAAGTCGCCATGCGCTACAACACCCTGCAGGCCGACGGAACGCTCAAGCAGCACCAGCTGTGGTTTTTAAAGCGCAGCGAGAGCGAGGCCGACCAGGCCAGGGTCAAGGCCGAGGCTGAAAAAGCGGTGAACGACCTGGAAAGCCGGGTGGCCGACCTGCGCCACATCGAAGCCGACCTGGAAACCATACGCCAGGCGCACTATTCGGCCGGCGACCACGTTAACCAGGCCCAGGGCAAGCTCTACGAGGCCAGCGCCGAAGTGGGGCGGCTGGAGGCCGAAATCCGCTTTGTGGTGGATGGCCGGCTGCGCGTGGAGCAGCGCCTGGCGCAGCTCAAAGAGCAAACCGCCCAGTGGGCCACGCGTCAGGAAGACGCGGCCATCGAGACGGAAAGCCTGGCCGCGCAAGCCATAGCCGCCGAAGAAAAGTCCGAACTTCTGGCCGCCCAAAGCGAAGAACAGGCCGACCAGCTGCCCGCGCTGGAAGAGTCCTTGCGCCAGGCGCAGGCCAAGGCCAATGAGCAGCGCGCCAGCGTCTCGCAGGTGCAGCAGCAGATCCAGGTGCTGGCCGCCGACCAGCGCAACATTGAAGAGCAGTCGCGCACGCTGACCTTGCGCCACGAGCGCCTGACAGCGGACCGCAACGCGCTCAATGCGCCCGACGAAGCGCGGCTGGTCAACCTCACCGCGCAATTCACCAGCGCGCAGGAAATGCTCGCCGAGGCTGAAGCCCGCCTGCATGAACTGACCGACACCGTGCCCCAGCTGGACGAAGACCGCCGAGCGAAACAGCAGGCGGTCAATACCGAATCGGCCAAGCGCGCCGACCTGTCGGCCCGCATGGAGGCGCTCAAGGCCCTGCAGGAAAAAGTCAAGACCGACGGCAAACTCAAGCCCTGGCTGGCCAAGCATGGCCTGGACAGCCTGCAGGGCCTGTGGAGCCGTATTCACATTGAGCAAGGCTGGGAAAATGCCCTGGAGGCCGCGCTGCGCGAGCGCCTGGGTGCGCTCGAAGTCAGCCGCCTGGACATGGTGCGCGGCTTTGCCGGTAGCGATGGCCATGGCGGCACACCGCCGGCCAAGCTGTCGTTTTATTCGCCACCGCAGGCCGCAGCGCCCGGCCGCTCCAACACCGCCATCAACCTCAAGCCTTTAACCGATCTGCTGCGCCTCAACGATGCCGGCCAGTCGGCGCTGCTGGGCGACTGGCTGCATGGCTGCTTCACCGCACACAGCCTGGACGATGCCCTGGCCGCGCGCGACAAGCTGCAGGCCGGCGAGGTGGCTTACGTCAAGAGCGGCCATGCGGTGACCCAGCACAGCGTGAGTTTTTATGCGCAGGATTCAGAGCAGGCCGGTTTGCTGGCGCGCGCGCAGGAAATCGAAAACCTCGATAAGCAGCTCAGGGCCCAGGCCCTGATCAGTGAAGAGGCCCGTACGGCATTGGCACGCGCGGAGGCCGCCTATCAGGATGCCGCCCAGCGCCTGGCCACCGCCCGCCGTGAAGCTACCGAAGGCCAGAGCCGCGCCCACGAGCTGCAGGTGGAAGTGCTGCGCCTGACGCAACTCGCCGAGCAAACACGTGCCCGCAGCGAGCAGATTCAGGGCGACATGGCCGAAATCAGCGCCCAGCTGGACGAGTTGCAGGAGCGCAAGGTCACGGCCGAGGCCCGCTTTGAAGAACTCGACATGCAGCTGGCCGATAGCCAGGAACGCCACGCGCAGTTTGATGACCGGGTGATTGAAACCGAGCGCAAGCTGGCCGAGTCGCGCGAGCAGCAGCGCACGCTGGAACGCCAGTCGCAGGAGGCGCAGTTTGCGCTGCGCAGCCTGGCCTCGCGCCGCGAGGAACTGGCCCGCTCCATAGCCATTGCCTCCAGCCAGGCCGCGTCGATTGCGACCGAGGAAGAGCGCGCCAAAGAAGAGCTGTCACGCCTGACCGATGCGGCTGCGCAGGCGGGCCTGCAGGGCGCGCTGAACGTCAAGCTGGAACGCGAGGCGGATCTGGGGGCCAAGCGCAGCCAGTACGATGACCTGACCAACAAGCTGCGCGCCAGCGACGAGCGCCGCCTGCAACTCGAGCGCGAGCTTGACCCGCTGCGCCAGCGCATCACCGAGTTTCAACTCAAGGAACAGGCTGCGCGCCTGGGCTTTGAGCAATATGCCCAGTTGCTGACCGATGCACAGGCCGATCTGGCGGCGGTGGAGCAGTCGATTCAAACCGGCAATGTGCGCCTGACGGGCCTGCAGGGCGAAATTGACCGCATCAACCGTGAAATCCAGTCGCTGGGCGCCGTCAACCTGGCCGCACTGGACGAGCTGAGCACGGCGCGCGAGCGCAAGCAGTTCCTTGATTCGCAGTCGGCCGACCTGAACGAAGCCATGGTGACGCTGGAAGATGCGATCAAGAAAATCGACATGGAAACGCGCGATTTGCTCTCCAGCACCTTTGAAACCGTCAATGGGCACTTCGGCAAGATGTTCCCCGAACTGTTCGGCGGCGGCAATGCACGGCTGGTGATGACCGGCGAAGAGATTCTGGATGCCGGCGTGCAGGTCATGGCCCAGCCGCCCGGCAAAAAGAACCAGACGATTCATTTGCTCTCGGGTGGCGAAAAAGCCCTGACGGCGATTGCCCTGGTGTTTGCGATTTTCCAGCTCAACCCGGCACCGTTTTGCCTGCTGGACGAGGTGGACGCGCCGCTGGACGATGCCAACACCGAGCGCTATGCCAAATTGGTGTCCAGCATGAGCAAGAGCACGCAGTTCCTCTTCATCAGCCACAACAAGATCGCCATGGAAATGGCCGAACAGCTGATAGGTGTGACCATGCAGGAGCAGGGTGTTTCGCGCATCGTGGCGGTGGACATGGAAGCGGCCATTGGTTTTGCCGAAGCCGCCTGAACCCTGAGAACTTGTCCTAATAACTCGTAACAGCACGCATGAGCAGTACTTTTCAAATCAGCATGGCCGTGGCGGGTGGCCTGGTGCTGGCGGGCGTGGTCGCCCACAGTGCCTGGTCGTCACGCCGAAACCGGCCCAAGCAGGCCACGCCGCCGGCCGCTCCAGCGCCGGAGGCCGCAAAAGCGTCGGTGCCTGACACATTGCGCGAAAGCCGGGAACGCCAGGAACCCAGCTTTCATGCCGACACCGGCCCTGACAGCGACTCCGGCCTGACGGCCTTGACCAGCCTGACAACGCCCGAAAGAAAGCCGGGCCTGGACGCACTGATCGACGTGATTGCGCCGGTGTTGGTGGAGTCCGTGGTGTCGGGCGAGGCCGCGCTGGCAGCCATGCCCAGCACACGCCGGGCCGGCAGCAAGCCGTTTGGCGTCGAGGGGCTCAGCGTGAGCACCGGTGAGTGGGAGCTTCCGTTTGCCGGCCAGCGCTACAGCGCATTCCAGTGCGGGGTGCAACTGGCAAACCGAACCGGTGCGCTGAATCAGATCGAGTACTCGGAATT
The DNA here is from genome assembly GCA_036506595.1 of Polaromonas sp. Lineage (GTDB taxonomy): Bacteria > Pseudomonadota > Gammaproteobacteria > Burkholderiales > Burkholderiaceae_C > Polaromonas. Next base: position 13,385 of record DASXRN010000297.1, read on the forward strand.
CGTCATGAAAACGCAGGCCTTTGCCGACGCCATCGGCGGTGAGCCGGAGTTTCCGGAAATGCTCGATGAAGTCGCGCGCGCCCGCGAGCTGGACAACTTTGCCAGTGGGCACGATGCCCAGCTGAGCTTTACCCTGCGCGCCATCCACACGGCCTGGAGCCCAGGCTATGTGCAGCAAAATGCGGCCAGGATTGGTTTTGTCGCGGGCTCTATTCCGGGCCGCATGGTGTTGCCAGCCAGCCAGCCGGGCTATGCCCCGATTTTGGGCCTGGCGTTCGATACGCAGGCGGCCATGGCCGAAGACCCCGAGCAGACCGCGTTGCGCGAAATCACCTTGTCGCTGGACGTGCCGCAGGTGCTCCGTTCCGAGCAGCCGTTTGCGCGCATGTGCGAAGCCGCCATCGCTTTGGCCGCCAGCATGGACGGCGCGATCATCGACGACAACGGCACCCCCATCCGGCCCGAGGCCATGGAGGTGATCCACGCCGATCTGGAGCAGCTCTATGACACGCTGGACGGGCGCGAGCTGTCGGCGGGTTCGGCGCTCGGGCGGCGGCTTTTCAGCTGAGCCATGACAACTGATCTTTTTGGTGACGAGCCGACAGGCCAATCCGGCACGGACCGCAAGGAAGTCAAGCGCATGCAGGATTTGCGCACGCAGCTTCATGCCCATGCCCACCGCTATTACGTGCTGGACGATCCAAGCATTCCCGACAGCGAATACGACAGGCTGTTCAGGGAGTTGCAGGCCCTGGAAGCCGCCCATCCGGAACTGCTGACGCCCGATTCGCCCACGCAGCGCGTGGGCGGCAAGCCGCTGGACCAGTTTGCCAGCGTGCGCCACAAAGTGCCCATGCTCAGCATTCGCACCGAAACCGACACCGAGGCGACCGGCGCGCAGAACTTTGACACCCGCGTGCGCAAGGAGCTGGGCTTGACGCCGGCCGATCCCCCGGTCGACTATGTCGCCGAGCTCAAGTTCGACGGCCTGGCCATGAGCTTGCGCTACGAGCACGGCGTGCTGGTGCAGGCCGCCACGCGTGGCGACGGCGAGGTCGGCGAAGACGTGACGCAAAACATCCGCACCATCAACCAGATCCCGCTGCGTTTGCCAGCGAACGTTCCTCCTGTGCTGGAAGTGCGGGGCGAAGTCTATATGCGGCGCGACGACTTTGAAGCAATGAACGAAAAGCAACGTGAAAAGGGTGAAAAAACCTTCGTCAATCCGCGCAATGCGGCGGCCGGCGCCGTGCGCCAGTTGGACCCCGCAATTGCCGCGCAGCGTCCGTTGAGTTTTTTTGCCTACGGCGTGGGCGATGTGGTGCTGAACGCCGAAAAGATAAACCTGGAAAGCCCTTGGTTTTCGACCCATATGGAGTTGCTGCAAGCTCTGAAATCATGGGGTTTTCCGGTCGCTGACCAAGTGGAGCGGGCGCAAGGTGCTATTGAATTAATAGCGTACCACCAGCGCATGGGGAAGGCGCGCGACAGCCTGCCTTATGACATTGATGGCGTGGTTTACAAGGTCAACAGCCTGGCGCTGCAAAAGCAGCTGGGTTTTGTCACGCGCGAGCCGCGCTGGGCCGTGGCGCACAAATACCCGGCGCAGGAGCAGCTCACCACCGTGCTGGCGATTGACGTGCAGGTAGGCCGCACCGGCAAACTCACGCCGGTGGCCAAGCTGGCGCCGGTGTTTGTCGGCGGTGTCACGGTAACCAATGCCACGCTGCACAACGAAGACGAAGCGCGCCGCAAGGATGTGCGGGTGGGTGACACGGTGATCGTGCGGCGGGCCGGTGATGTGATCCCCGAAGTGGTCAGCGTGCTGTCCGAAAAACGCGTGCAGGACGCGCAGATATTCACCATGCCGCGCCAGTGCCCGGTGTGCGGCTCTGATGCGGTGAGGGAAGAGGGCGAAGTCGACTACCGCTGCACCGGCGGCCTGTTTTGTGGCGCGCAGCGCAAGGAAGCCATCCTGCACTATGCGCACCGCCGCGCCGTGGAAGTGGAAGGACTCGGCGACAAGCTGGTCGAGCAACTGGTGGATGCGAACGTGATCCGCACGCTGCCCGACCTCTACAAGCTGGGCCTCACAGCCCTCGCCAGCCTGGATCGCATGGCCGAAAAATCGGCCAATAACCTGCTCGAAGCGCTGGAGAAATCCAAGCAGACTACGCTGCCGCGCTTTCTGTTCGGCCTGGGTATCCGCCATGTGGGAGAGTCCACGGCCAAGGAGCTGGCCCGCCATTTCGGCAAGCTCGACGCCATCATGGACGCGACCGAGGCGCAGTTGCTCGAAGTCAGCGACGTCGGCCCCATCGTCGCCCAAAGCATACGCACGTTCTTCGACCAGTCGCACAACCGCGAAGTGGTCGAGCAGCTACGCGCTTGCGGCGTTCGTTGGGAAGAGGGCGAGCCGGCCGCGCGGGCGCCCCAGCCTCTGTCAGGCAAGACTTTTGTGATTACCGGCACCTTGCCGACCTTGGGCCGGGATGAAGCCAAGGACAAGGTGGAAGCCGCAGGCGGCAAGGTGGCGGGTTCGGTCAGCAAGAAAACCGACTACGTGGTGGCCGGCTCCGAGGCCGGCAGCAAGCTGCTCAAGGCGCAGGAGCTGGGTGTCACCGTCATTGACGAGGCCGCCTTGCTGGCACTGCTGGCTTCGGCGACTGGCTGAATCAATTCGCCTCAGGGCCGGCCATATTCCGGCTGCGGCTTATTCCATTTCTACTTCAACGCTATATGTCGTTGCCCCGCCTTGCCGTGCTACAGCACTGTCTGTGGCGGTGCGCCTAATCTCGCACTGAATTAGAAATGAAATTACATGGCGTTACAGAGGTTTGCACACCTGTAGTCACGCCACCGATGAAGCTCAAGCGTTAAAAGTCCTGAATACACAGGAGTTTTTCATGAAACACATTCGTCTTTCCGGCTTGCTGGCCATGGCGGGCCTGGCCGCTTTATTGTCCGGCTGCGTGGTCGCTCCCATAGGGCCACGCCCCGTCGCCGTGTATCCGGCGCAGCCTGTTTATGTGGATCCGGCGCCGGTGGTCGTGGTGCCGGCACCTCGCTATTACGGTTACCGGGGCTACAGATACTGGCGGTGAGGCTGCATCGACAGAGGGCCAAGGCCTGTAAATTGGCCATTCCATGGGGTCGCCATTTCAGGCGGACCCTGATGAGCCTGTTGTTATCGCCGGATGCTAGACTGGCCCTCCCATGATCACGACAAGCGTCTTGCGGCGGGGGGTGATTTCAGTCCTTGACTATCGCTGCAATGCGCGGCCGACCGATGTACCGGTTGCCGAGCAGCACGCTATCCACTCGGTTTCGTATGTGCGCAAGGGCAGCTTCGGCTGCCGCTGCCAGGGAAAAACCTTCGAGCTTGTCGCCGGTTCGGTGCTCGTAGGCCACGTGGGCGACGAATACCTGTGCACGCACGAGCATCACGCGGGTGGCGATGAATGCCTGTCGTTTCAGCTGCTCCCCGAACTGGTCGAAGCCATCGGCGACCGAAGCGCCATCTGGCGGATAGGCGCGATGCCGCCGCTGCCCGAATTGATGGTGCTGGGCGAGTTGGCGCAGGCCGCGGCCAACGGCAGCAGCGACATCGGCCTTGATGAAGCGGCGTTGCTGTTCACGGCCCGCTTTGTCGAGCTGGTCGACAACGTCGGGCACAAGTCGTCGCCATGGCGCGGCCCGGACCGGCGCCGCGCCGTCGAAGCGGCGCTGTGGATGGATGCCCATTCGCACGAGCCCATCGACCTTGAGCGCACGGCTGGCGAAGTCGGCCTGAGCCCGTTTCATTTCCTGCGTCTTTTCTCCGGCGTGCTGGGTGTCACGCCGCATCAGTACCTGCTTCGCTCGCGCTTGCGGCATGCGGCGCGCCGGCTCGCCGACGGTGAGGACGCGGTTACCGAGGTCGCACTTGATGTTGGTTTCAGCGATCTGTCGAATTTCATCCGCAGCTTTCATCGCGCTGCGGGTGTCTCGCCGCGGCGTTTCCGGCTCGCGGCGCGCGGCGACCGCAAGATTTACCAAGATCGGATCGCAGCGCTTTCATAACATGGGCTTTTCACGACGGAGACCATGATGTATGACCATATTGGATTGAAGGTGCAAAACCTGGACGCGAGCGTACGTTTTTACGCTGGTGCGCTGGCCGGGCTCGGCCATGGGCTGTGTACCCACGACGACTCCTGCGCGGGCTTCGGACCGCCGGGTGCGCCCGCCTTGTGGCTCTATCCGGCGGGGGCTGCCGCCGGTCCGGGCACCCACCTGGCCTTCTGTGCGGCTGATCGGGCTGCAGTCGACCGCTTTTACGCCGAGGGCCTGCGGGCTGGCGGGCACGACAACGGCCGTCCCGGCCTGCGCGCCGACTACAGTCCCAGCTACTACGCCGCCTTCCTGATCGATCCGGACGGCAACAATGTCGAAGCGGTCTGCACACGTTGACCGCCAAGGAGTTACAGCATGGCAAGCATTCACAATGAAACCCTGATTGAAGCGCGTCCCGAAACGGTTTGGGCCGCGGTGCGTGATATCGGTGCGGTTCATGAGCGCCTCGCACCCGGATTCGTCATCGACACCCGCCTGGAGAACGGCGCCAGAATTGTCACCTTCGCCAACGGCCTGGTGGCGCGCGAACTCATCGTCGACATGGACGACGCGGCCCGGCGCCTGGTCTGGGCTGTGGTCGGTGGACAGCTGACGCATCACAACGCGTCATTGCAGGTATTTCCCGACGGGGCTGGTTGCAGTCGGCTGGTCTGGATCGCCGACTTGTTGCCTAACGAGCTGGCCGCCGGTGTTCGCGAACTGATGGAGCAGGGTGCGCGCGTGATGAAACAAACCCTTGAGCAAGCCGCCCGGGGCCAGCCGCAAATTCGCTGAGCGAGTACCAAGGACCCCAAGCTGGAGACGCGATGGATATGGCAGTCAGGTGCTGCGCCGCCACCTGGCGGCATCTGTTGGTGTTGAACCCGCATCGGTGATCGTGGTGCCGGCTCCGGGTTACTACGGCTATGC
>DASXRN010000298.1:0-5344 GCA_036506595.1 Polaromonas sp.
CGCCATCGGCCAGCGCTTTGCGAAGATGTGTGACGCCATGGGCATGCGCGTGCTGGGGTTCGATCCATTCGCCAAAAATCTGCCCGCCTATATTCAATCCGTCGATCTGGACACGCTCTGGCGCGAGTCCGATGCCCTTTCCCTGCACTGCCCGCTGACAGCCGACAATAAACAGCTGCTCAATGCCCACACACTGGCGCAGTGCAAGAAGGGCGTGATGGTGGTGAACACGGCGCGCGGTGGCCTGATTGACGAACCCGCGCTGCTGGCAGCCGTGCAGTCAGGTCAGGTCAGCATGGCCGCACTCGACAGTTTTGCGACAGAGCCCATGACGGCATCGCACATCTTTCACAACCAGCCCGGTTTCATCCTCAGCCCGCACATCGGCGGCGTGACCAGCGATGCCTACGTCAACATGGGCGTCGCCGCCGCGCGCAACACGCTGGCCGTGTTGCAAAAGCTCGGCTCGCTGGCGGCAGCCTGATGCACCAACGTCATCATGGATGACTTATAAAAAGGAGACAGACATGCTTCACCATTTGAATCGCCGATATGTGCTGGCTGGCTGTGCGCTGGCGACCCTGGGACTGGTCAGCACCCTGGCGCAGGCCCAATCAGCCTGGCCCAGCAAGCCCGTCAAAATCGTCGTGCCGTATGGCCCCGGCGGCGCGGTGGATGTGGTCACGCGCAAGATGGCGCAAAAGCTCACCGAGCAGACCGGCCAGAGCTTCTTCATTGAGAACAAGGCCGGTGCCACCGGCACCATTGGTGCCCTGCAGGTAGCTCAGTCGCCTGCAGACGGCTACACCCTGATGGCCAACGACACCACGTTCTCGCTGCTGCCGCATATCTTCAAAAAACTCCCGTTTGACCCGGTCGCTGATCTGCTGCCGGTGGCGGCGTTTATGTTTGCGCCCATGGGGCTGGCAGTGAATGCGCAGTCGCGCTTCAAAACCCTGCCCGAGTTGCTGGCCGAGGCCAAACGCAAGCCCAAACAGGTAACCTATGGCACGGGTGGGCCAGGCACCACGCCGCACTTTGCGAGCGAGGCGCTGGGCATTGCCGGAGGCGCAAATTTCATGCACATCCCGTTCAAAGGCGCCGGTGAAGCCACGCAGGCCATCCTGTCCAGCACCATCGACTTCCAGATCGCATCCACCACCGGGCTGATGGGCAATGTCAAGGGCGGCAAGCTGCGCCTGCTGGCGGTGAGCGGCGACAAACGGCTGCCAGCCTTGCCGGATGTGCCGACCTTTCTTGAGGCCGGCACCAAATGGCCAGGTGTTGTCAACTGGACCGGCCTGTGGGCCCCCAAAGGCACGCCACCCGAGGCGCTGGCCCGACTTCAAAAAGAAATTGCCACGGCCATGGCATCCAGCGACATGAAAACATTTGCCGAAGGCATGGGTGCCGAGCCGCGCCAGGTCGGCGCCGAACCCTTTGCCCGCATGCTCAAGGAAAGCACCGACAACTGGGGCAAGGTCGCGGCCAACACCGCATTTGAAAAGCAATAAACTGCGCCATGTTTCTCCTGAACCCACCCGAAATCCGCACGCTGGAAGTCTTCACGACCCTGCCGCAGCGCTACCGCCAGCCGAGGCGCACCGTGTGGGGTGATGCCAACCAGGGCGGCCGCGAGAGTGATTCTTTCCTTGAGGGGCCGGTGTTCGACGACGCCGGCAACCTCTACGTCACCGACATCCCGTTTGGCCGCGTGTTCCGCATTGACCCGAAAGGCGAGTGGGAGCTGGTCGCGCAATGGGACGGCGAACCCAACGGCATGAAGTTTTTGAGCGCCACCGAGCTGCTGGTGACCGACTACCTCAACGGCCTGATGGCGGTCAACATTCGCAGCGGCGCGGTGCGCCCTTACCTGAGCCGCCGCAATACCGAGCGTTTCAAGGGTGTGAACGACCTCACGTTTGACTCGATCGGCAACCTTTATTTCACTGACCAGGGCCAGACCGGCCTGCACGACCCGACGGGCCGGGTTTATCGCCTGACGCCTGCGGGCAAGCTGGATGTGCTGCTGTCCAACGTGCCCAGCCCCAATGGCATCGTGTTGTCGCCCGACGAAAAATTCCTGTTCGTGGCCGTCACACGCGGCAACTGTGTCTGGCGCATGCCGCTGCTGGCGGATGGTGGGGTCTCGAAGGCCGGCCAGTTTTTCACCTCGTATGGCCCCAGCGGCCCCGATGGTCTGGCCATGGACGAAGCGGGCCGCCTGCTGGTGGCCAATCCGGGCCTGGGTTATGTCTGGGTGTTGAACCACCGGGCCGAGCCCGTTCAGTTGCTGCGTGGCCTTGCGGCGGTCTCGCTGACCAACCTCGCCTTTGGCGGCGCGGATCGCAAGACCTTGTACTGCACGGAGTCAACCAGCGGAACTGTCTTGCGCACCGGCATGGATGTGGCGGGAACCAGGCTGCACAAGCCGGGCTAACACCTTCGTCCGGCGATCGGCATTACGCGGCCAGGAAGCGTTCAGCCAAACGCTGCTTGCGAAATGCCTCAACGACGAAATCGATGAAAACGCGGGTCTTGGCCGGCAGCAGCCGCTGGCCCGCGAAGTAAAGGGAGATTGGCCCCGCGTCCGCGTACCAGCGCGGCAGCAGTCGCACGAGCGTGCCGCGACCAGGCTGCGCAGAACGATTTGCTGGTGCTCGCGGTGCCATGGCAGCACCTCACCCAAGCCACGGCCGACCTGCCGTCGCTGGAAGGCCGCATCGTCATCGACACGATGAACCCGGTGATGCAGCCGGGGTTCAGGCTGGCCGAGCTCGGCGGCCTCAGCTCGAGCGAAGTGGTGGCGCCCCTGTCTGTGCAGTCAGTCGCACACCTGCATCACCGGGCCGCTCCGTTTTGCTATGCAATTAATAGCTGGTTACGCCCGGCCGTTGAAGAACGCGCAGACCCAGGAGATCGAGCGGCTCAAACGCGAGCTGGCCCGGTCAAAAGCCCGCAGCTTGAGCAGCGATGCGAACCCTTTTCCGCCGGGAAGCGTCAAACTTGGTGGTGCGTGCCGGTGAGCCATGGGCAATCCGCAGTGGCGCCGGCCTCTGGCTTTGACCCGGTCGACGATGACCGGATTGGCTGATACTCGACGGCGCATGACAACCCCAGGCCGATGCACAAGACACCCGAACTGGCAGCACAGTTTAAGACGGCCGGCAAGGCACAGTTCGAGGCGGATGTCCGCGCCCTATTGGAGGTCCTATGAACGTCTACAAAATCCCCGAAGCACTGGCGCCCAAATACAAGGGTACGGGCCAGGCGCTGGCTGCCATCGCGGGCGACCAGCTGGTCGGGCTGGTGTACCTGGAAGATGCAATTCCCGGCTTTGATGGCGATGCTGCCGAAGCGCTGAATGATGACCGCATCGGCCCAACGGTACGCGAGCTGAGCGCCTTGGGTGAGGTCATCGCCGGCATGTGCTCTGCGTGGGAGTTCGTAGAGCCATGACGGGCCTACTTGCCCCATCGCCCACGCCCGCCGAGGTCAAGGCCGCACGCCCGGCCGCCGGACTGTCCCAGAAAACCGGGCGGCCCGCTGAACGAGAACTGGCGCCGGGACGTCGCCCAACGCATACGGGACCTCAAGGCGCACATCCAGCGGCAGTACCCCATCCGCGGGTAAAGGCCACGGGTCAGGTATCAAATCAACGCCACCTCAGCCTCGCGCCGAAGCGTTAGGCCGCGCCGGCGCCAACGGCCTGCGCCTGGTCAAGGGTTGAGGGGGCGGTATGGCGAAGGACGCGAAGCGCGCAGCGCAGCCAAGCGCCAAACCGTGCGCAGCAGCCCGTTCTGTCACCCAGGCAGTCAAAGCCGCATCAAGGCGCGGCTAGTCACGGGCGACCAGTTTTTCGGCTTCGGCCACCAGCTTGGATGGCTTGAGGTCCAGTGCATGTGCCAGTTTGAAGATCGTGGTGATCGTTGGCTGGTTCTGGCCGGTTTCGATTAGGGAGATGAAGTTGCGCTGCACGCCGGACTCCAACCCCAACTGCTCCTGACTCAACCCGGCAGCCAGCCGAAGGCTGCGCAGGGCCAGCCCCAAGGCGGCGTGGGGGGTGATTGGAGGGTTTCCCGACATATGGTGAAACTGTCCGATTTCCAGTAGACTGGGTCATCCCTATATATAGGGAATATGAGACACCCCCGGTTGACTTGAACCCAGCGGAGCCCGCCCATGCCCTTCCACACCGAGCCCATCGCCGAAACACGACTCGATACGCTGGAGGAAGTCGGAGATTGGATCAGTGACACAAAGCACAGCCTGAACCGCATCCCGGTTGAAGGTGTGTTGGAGCACGGAGCCACCTTCCTGGATGATGCGTACCTTGGGGACGGCGACGCCCAGTTTTACGTCTAACCGGAGAACCATCATGAAACGCGTTCTTGCTGCCCTGCTGCTGGCCGTGGCACCGCTGGCCCAGGCCGAGCGCGGCTTCTCGCACCCGCTGGTGGACTACCTTGACTACCTGGAGAGCCAGCGGGACACCGTGCCGGTGGTTCAAACCGAGGACTGGGTGATGATCATCAGTGGTGGTGGGGGCAGCAAGGACGTGACGAACATCACGCTGCACCCCGAGACACTGCGGGTCTACCGCCACAAGGGCGTGGAGCAGGCCGACATGTTGGTGACTCGCCAGGTGTTTCCGAGGCGCGATTATCGGCGTGACCGCGAGGCCGTCACCGGCTGCGAGCAAGGCCATGGTGAGATTGTCGATGTGGATATCAAGGGCGTGCCGGTGGATAAAAGCCAGTCCTGGATGACTAATGGTGAGCGGACTCAAGACTGGGTAGCTCGCCGCATCTGTGCGGCTCGGGGCAGCAAGGCGCGTTGGTGGCCGTGGGGTCGGCCATGAAAAGCGTTCTTGTCGTCATGCTGATGGTGGCCGCGTCGCTGGCCCAGGCTGATGTATGGACCCAGGTGGCCAAGGACACCACATTCACACTACATCCCGAGACGATCAGGGTTTACCGCAATGCCGATGGCGTGGAGCAGGTCGATGTACTACTGAGCCGCATCAAGACCAACGGCGAGCATCGGCGTGACCGGGTGGCCGTCACGGGCTGCCAGGAGGGTTATGGTGATTTCATCCTGTCAGTCGACGTCAAGGGGGCTCCACTCACGCCTGCGCGGGTTTGGCGCGAAGGGGGCGACCGGATGTATGACTGGGCCGCCGAGCGCATCTGTGGCCTGCTTGATGGCATACGAGCCCACTTGGGTGTACGGCCTTGAACGGCATCACGTCCATCACCCCGGTGACCCGGCTCACCGGCAAGGCGATCACGATGCAGCTGGCCGACCAGTACGGCCGCCAGGTCGTCAAACCGGTCTGCGCCGA
>DASXRN010000299.1:0-5521 GCA_036506595.1 Polaromonas sp.
TGGCCGCATGCTGGCTTGACGCCAGCTGCGCCGCGCTGTCCGCATAAAAGGCTTGCTGGCGTGCCCGCTGCAGTTTTGTGAAATTTCCCACCTGCTGCATGCGCCGCGCCAGTTCCGCGCTGGCCTGTGCCGTGCTGTTGATCTGTTCTGAATAGGCCAGCGTTTGCTGCGCGGCCACGGCGCGCACCCAGACCTGGCGCACTTGCGTGACCTGTTCAACCACGTTGGCGCTGAGCTGCACCCTGGTCTGCGCCACCTGGCCGCGCGAAATGACCTGGCGCTGCGGTAGCGTCAGTAAATCCAGCAGACCAAACGACAGCAAGCGGTTCAGTTCAAGCTCGGAGCCAAAGCGTGTCCGCTCAAAAGTGAAGAGCGGATTGGCAATGCGGCCGGCCTGGTTGGCCTGCGCCATGTCGGCCCAGCTTTGGGCCAACAGGGTTTGCACGGCCGGGCTGTTGGCCAAAGCCAGTTGCACCGCGTCGTCCATGCCCAGTGGCTTGGCCAGCAGTTCGCTGCTCAGCTTGGCTCTGGCTTGCCCTTGCTGCTCGGTACGGCTTAGCTCAAGCTTGCCTTGGGTAAAGGCATTGGTGCTGTCGTTGGTCGCAGAAACTGCCTGATCAATATTGACAGAAGCACAGCCTGCCAGCACCAGGCTTGCCGTCGCCAGCGCGCTCAATCGAAAAATCGTTTTCATGGTTTTTCCTGTTGCGGTCTGGCCGGTACTGCACCGGGATTGGGCTTGGCTGCAGCATCCGGCGTCTGCGCTGGCCTCGCCTCCTTGGCGTACTCGCGCCAGCCACCAATGCGGCCAGCCTTGTCGTTGGCTTCTTTCCAGTTGACTATTTTTTCGTCGGTGTAAGGCTGATAGCCCTCAAGCGCCGAGCGGTAGGCTGGCGGTGCTGCGTCTGCCATCGCCGTCGGGGCGATGGGCTTTTCAGCTGTAGAGGCTTGCGCACTGGCTTGGGTGGTCCATAGGGGCGCTACCAGTAAAGCCAGCGCAGCGGGCAAGTTTGAATAGAAGCGAATGCTCACAAAAATCTCCTGAATACATGCGGGTGCGATGAAAAAATCGCGCTTTTCCGGCCATCACACGGGATGTGAGGGCCACAAGGACCCCGTGCCGGAAGCAAGTACAGACCCAATACGGGCCTGGAGATCAGGAGATGGGTGGTTTTTGGCGCAGTGCGGCTTCGGCACTGGCAAATTGGTCTGCCGCAGCGTGGGGCAGGGTGAGCGCGTTGACAACCGGGTTCAGGCCTGGCGCGGTATGGGACAGCGCGACCGTGTGGCAGGCCTGGCAGGCGGCGCAAGTTTCGCAGTGTGCGCCGGCCACATGAGACGTTTCGTCAGCGGCATCGCCTGCGCAGTCATGAGCCGCCTGCACCGCCTGAGCAGCCTCTGGCGCCGTTGTTTCATGGTCGAAATGGCCTTCAGCCGCCATTTCATGGGCGTGAGCAGCTATTATTTTTGTAGCGACTTGTTGCTGCTGCAACTGAGCTGCCGCCATGCTGGTCGCCATCGCATCGCCCATCCAGCCGCGCAGGGGCAGCAGGGCGATCATGAGGACGAGGAGCAAATGGCGCATGGGTCAATGATAAGCGATGCGCCCAAAAGTTCCGGTCGGCTCAGATTTTCGCGGCTTGTAACTCCAGCGTCGCCTGGCGCAGCACGACCCAGCCGCTGGTGATGGCCAGCCCGGCCATCACGGCCGCCACGGCCAGGTCGGGCCAGGCGGTGCCGCTGCCGAAGACGCCCAGCGCGGCCAGCATGACCGCCACGTTGCCCAATGCGTCGTTGCGTGTGCACAGCCACACGCTGCGCATGTTGGCGTCGCCCTCGCGGTAAGCGTAGAGCAGCGCGGCGACAGCGCCGTTGGCCAGCAGGGCCAGCAGGCCTACGCCGCCCATGGTGAAGGCTTCGGGTGTGCCGCCCTGGGTCAGCATCCACAGGGCCCGGCCCATCACAAACAGGCCAAATGCCAGCATGCTGACACTCTTGAGCAGCGCGGCCCGGCCACGCCAGACCACGCCCATGGACAGCACCGCCAGCGTTACGCCGTAATTGGCCGCATCGTTAAAAAAGTCAATCGCATCGGCCAGCAGCGACACCGAGCCGGAGCGAAAGCCCGCGCCAATCTCCACGGCAAACATGACCAGGTTGACGGCCAGGGCGATCCAGAGAATGCGGCGATAACGCGGGCTGGTGGCCCGGCTGGCGGTGGTGTCGTGATCGTGGCTGCAACAGTGGGCTGGCATCGGGGGGGCTCCAGGTTTCGGGTTGATGGCATGATTGGAAACCTTGGAGTGACTTGAAGGTCAAGCTGTATTTCAGGATGACCCGGCCCGTGTAGGGGACAAGCCACGAGCCAGTCGAATGCGGCGAAACTACCCCCTCGGGACTTTTCAAAACGCAAGGATATGACTATGCGAACCGCAGGCTGGCAACCGGGAGTTTTAGCGGCACTGGGCTCAGCCTTTCTGTTTGGGGCGGGCACACCGCTGGCCAAATGGCTGCTCGACCAGCTCAGCCCGTGGATGCTTGCCGGCCTGCTTTACCTGGGGTCCGGCATCGGCCTGGGTGTTTACCGCCAGTTGCGGGGGGCCACTCGCCCCCGGCTGAACCCCGGTGAAATGCGCTGGCTGATTGCGGCCGTGCTGTGCGGTGGCGGCCTGGCACCCGTGCTGTTGATGTACGGCTTGTCGGCCATGGCGGCCAGCCATGCGGCCTTGCTGCTCAATGCTGAGGCCGTGTTGACGGCGCTTTTGGCCTGGGTCGTGTTCAGGGAAAACTTCGACAGGCGCATTGCCGCAGGCATGGCGGCGATTGTGGCCGGTGCGCTGCTCTTGAGCTGGCCTCAGCCAGACGCTGCATCAGGTGGGCTGACGCTGGCCTCACTGTGGCCGGCGCTGGCCGTGACGCTGGCCTGCTTTTTCTGGGCGCTGGACAACAACTTCACGCGCAAGGTGGCGCTGGCCGACGCTTCCTGGATCGCCTGCGTGAAGGGGCTGGTGGCCGGCGCGACGAATCTGGCGCTGGCTTTCCTTGCCGGTGCTGCGCTGCCCGCTGCGGCGAAGATTTCGGCGGCCATGCTGGTGGGCCTGCTGGCCTATGGCGTGAGCCTGGCTTTGTTCGTGGTGGGCCTGCGGCACCTCGGGGCATCGCGGGCCGGGGCCTATTTCTCGACGGCACCTTTCGTGGGTGCCTTGTTTTCCGTGCTTTTTCTGGCCGAACCCGTGACCTGGCAGTTGCTGGCGGCCGCTGCCTTGATGGCGCTTGGCATCTGGCTGCACCTGACGGAACACCATGCCCATTCCCATGAGCATGAGGTTCTGGAGCACGAGCATTTGCATGCCCATGACGCGCACCACCCGCACGATCATGCGGACGTCGTTCAGGGGCAACATTCGCATTGGCATCGCCATGAAGCCATGACCCACAGCCATGCGCATTACCCCGATGCCCACCACCGCCATCGCCACTGATATGAGCACTGACACCCATGACACCCCAGGCAACCCTGTATCTGCGCCGTACCGCATCAGCCAGGCCGCGCACTTAAGCGGCGTCTCGGCCGCCAACATCCGGTTTTACGAAAAGGAAAAGCTGCTCAGCCCGCAGGGGAGGGGTGAGAACAGCTATCGTTTTTATAGCAATGGCGATGTGCACCAGCTGCGCTTCATACGCCTTTGCCGCGCCATGGACATGTCGCTGGACGAGGTGCGCACCCTGCTGGGGCTGGACCTCACGCTTAAGGCCGACTGCGCCACGGCGCGTGACGCGCTGGATGGGCACCTGGAGCATGTGCGCGCCCGCCTGGCGGAATTAAGAGCGCTTGAAAAAGACCTGAAGGCCCTGCGCGACCGCTGTGATGGCACCGATGCGCTTTGCCACACCATTGAAGCGCTGCATGAGCGGGCCGATGCCTTGCCTGTGCAGGCAAAGCCGACCGCAGCGGTCAAGCGCCATGTCTGAGGTCACGCTTCAGTTACGCTCTCAGGCTAGCGTTTGTTGTCAAAAATCAGCGGGAGTTTTTATGGTGAAAAGTTACGGGCGCAAGGCGCTGGCCTGCTTATGTCTGGCAGGCCTGGCCTGCCTGCCGGCCTTGGGCGCTGCGCAGGGCAGCGTGTTTATTGAAGACTTGACCACCCAGGAGGTCAGTGCCGCGCTACGCGCCGGGAAAACCACTCTCATCATTCCGGTCGGCGGCACCGAGCAAAACGGACCCCACATGGCGTTGGGCAAGCACAACACGCGGGCCAAAGCGCTGGCCGGCAAGATTGCGGTGTCGCTGGGCAATGCGCTGGTGGCCCCGGTGCTGACCTATACCCCCGAAGGCTCGGTGGAGCCGCCCACCGAGCATATGCCGTTTGCCGGCACCCTCTCTGTGCCCGAGGACGCCTTCAAAAGCGTTTTGCGCGGGGCCGCGCGCAGCTTCAAGCAGCACGGCTTCAGCGATGTGGTGCTGGTGGGCGACAGCGGCAACTACCAGGCCGCGCTGGCCGCCGTGGCGCAAGGTCTGAACAAAGACTGGGCCAAAACGCCGGTACGCGCGCACTACATTGGCGAGTACTACCGCGCCACGCAAACCGCCTACGTGGCGGCGCTCAAAGCCAAAGGCCTGAGCGACGCTGAAATAGGCACCCATGCCGGGTCAGCCGACACCTCTTTGCTGATGGCGATTGACGGCACGATGGTCAGGCCTGAGCGCTTTGCCGAGGCGGCGCGAGCGGGCTGGCGCGGCGGCACCCTCGGAGACCCCCGTGCGTCCAGCGCGGCCAATGGACAGCTGGGGGTGGACGCGGTCGTTAAAATTGCCACTGAGGCCATTAAAAAAGCGGTGGCCTTGCCGCGCTAGGTTTTTATTTTTTTGAGCCCTGGGCCAGTGCCCCGTTTTGAAAGTGGAAAGTAAACATGCTGAAGCAAGTGCGTAAAAATTATGGATTAGCGGCCGCGCTGCTTGCTGCAAGCTCGGCGGTGGTCGGGTCGTGGGCGCTTGCCCAAACCGCCGCCAGCCCGGTGACCAAGGCGGTAGCGGCCACGGCAGCCGCTAGCCCAGCGGCCAAACCCGGTGGGGCTATCGACATGGTGAGCGGCATGCCCGCGGCCCTGGACAAAACCAATCTTTATAGCGAAATTGCGCCTGGCCGCTGGAGTCCTGCGGTGAGCGGCGCATTGGAGCGCGTCTATGTGCCCAACCGGGGTTCCAACACGGTGTCGGTGATTGACCCCAACACCCTGAAAGTCGTCGACACCTTCAAGGTCGGCATCAACCCGCAACATGTGGTGCCCGCCTGGGACTTGCGCACCCTGTGGGTGGCCAACAATGCCGAGGGCCGCACCGACGGCAGCCTGACGCCGATTGACCCTAAAACAGGCAAGCCCGGCAAATCGGTGTCCGTGGATGACCCCTACAACCTGTATTGGTCGCCCGATGGGCAGTACGCCATTGTGGTGGCCGAGGCCTACAAGCGGCTGGACTTTCGCGATGCGCGCACCATGGCCATGAAATTCTCCATTGCCA
>DASXRN010000300.1:0-8219 GCA_036506595.1 Polaromonas sp.
GATGGCGAAAGGACATCAGGAACTCCTGGGTCGTTGGAGGAAGTCGGGGTGAGGCGAGGTCGATGGATAGCAAGAGGCACGCCGCGTCACTGCGCGGGATAGCGCGCGACGGCGCGCGACGTCGATTGCAGATGCGCCATCGCGGCGGCGACGCCGCTGGCGCGCAAGGACAGGCCGGCGAGTTGCAGGCCCATCTCGCAGCCGCTGAGCGTCGCCATCAGCGTGAGATCGTTGCACTCGCCCAGGTGGCCGATGCGGAACATGCGGCCCTTCAACTTGCCCAGACCGGCGCCCAGGGACATGTTGAAGTGCTCGTACACCAGCTTGCGCACCCGGTCGGCATCCACGCCGTTGGGCATCATCACGCCGGTGAGCACGGGGGAATGGCAGGCTTCCTCGACGCACTGGATCTCCAGGCCCCAGGCACGCACGCCTTCACGGCAGGCGGCGCTGAGTCGCAGGTGGCGGGCGAATACATTGTCCAGGCCCTCTTCCAGAATCATGTCCATCGCCTCGGCCAAACCGTAGAGCAGGTTGGTGTTGGGCGTGTAGGGCCAATAGCCGGTGCTGTTCATCTCGACGATCTCGTCCCAGGCCCAGAATGCCTTGGGCAGCTTGGCCACGCGGCTGGCGGCGAGGGCTTTGGGCGACAGCGCGTTGAAGCTGATGCCGGGCGGCAGCATCAAGCCCTTTTGCGAGCCGCTGACGGTGACATCCACGCCCCATTCGTCGTGCCGGTAGTCGGCCGAGGCCAGCCCGGAAATGGTGTCGACCATCAGCAGCGCCGGGTGCTTGGCCCGGTCGATGGCGCGGCGCACGGCGGCGATGTCCGTGGTCACGCCTGTGGAGGTCTCGTTGTGCACCACGCACACCGCCTTGATGCGATGGCCACTGTCCGCCTGGAGGCGCTGCTCGATGAGGTCGGCCTGCACGCCGCGCCGCCAGCCCTCGATGCCGGGCAGACCAAGGAACTCGGGCTCCAGGCCGAGGCGTTCGGCCATTTTTTTCCACAGCGACGCAAAGTGCCCGGTTTCGTACATCAGCACCGCGTCGCCCGGGCTCATGGTGTTGGTAAGGGCCGCCTCCCAGGCGCCGGTGCCCGAGGCCGGATAAATCACCACGGGATGCTGGGTCTTGAAGATGGTACGGATACCGGCCAGCACCTGCCGGCCCAGCGCACCGAACTCGGGACCGCGGTGGTCTATGGTTGGGTAGCTGATCGCCCGCAGGATGCGGTCGGGAACCGGGCTGGGGCCGGGGATTTGCAGGAAGTGGCGACCGGCAGGGTGAAAATTCAGGTTTGGCATGTCAGTGGTAGTTCCTTTTGTTGGTATACAAAATACAATAAGCCGAATATTGCCATGCAAAAAACCAAACGATCTAGTGATTAACCCGAATTTTGAATACATAATGCAAATCATGGACAACGTTTTGGATGCAGGAATCGAAGTCGCCCGCGACACTCTTCAACAGAGAGTGGCGATCCGACTGCGCGAACTGCTGATCCAGGGCGTGCTCGCGCCAGGCGCCAAGCTCAATGAACGCGAACTGTGCGAGCGACTCGGCGTTTCCCGCACGCCGTTGCGGGAGGCGATTCGCCTGTTGGCGGCCGAAGGACTGATCACGCTGGACCCCGGCCGTGGCGCCTTCGCCCCCGTGTTCTCACTGGCCGATGTCGCCCACACCTTCGATGTGCTCGCGGTGCTGGAAGGCTTGGCCGCCGAGCTGGCCGCCAGCCAGATCACCGAAGCCGAGCTGGAAGAACTGCAGGGGCTGCAGCTTGAAATGCAGGCCGCCTTCGAGCGCCACGACCTGCCCCATTACTACCGGGCCAACGCCCGTGCCCACGAGCTACTGAGCGCTGCGTCGCGCAATCCGGTGTTGCGCGCGATCTGGAAGCAGCTCAATGCCCGCATGCATGCGCTGCGCTTTCGCTCCAACCAGGACGAGATCAAGTGGGCTCAGGCGCTGCAGGAGCACGCGCACATCCTCGAGGCTCTGCAGGCCCGCGATGGCCCGGCCCTGCGGGACTTGCTGGTGCAACATCTGCGTCGCAAGCGTGACGCGGTGCTGGAGCAGCTCGCCAGCGTGCCGGCCGCCAAGCCGGTCTGACCAGGCCCGCGCCGCGCGTGCCAGGCCGGGCGCAGCCCTTGCTGAGAAAGACCTTGATTTGCAAAAAATCCGGTTTTATTGTCCAATAGCGAAACGAAGGGGAGTAACTCCCTCGTTTTGCTGACTATTCAATAACAGACACCCCAGCAAAATCGCTTCAGCAAGTCGTCATTACGAAGCTCACGCTTCCGGCTTGTTGGGCATGCAGCGACACTGCATGTCGAGCCAGACCTTCGATTGAAACCTGAGCAGGTTTGATCGAGGCGTTCGCGGCATTCATCAT
This sequence comes from Polaromonas sp., assembly GCA_036506595.1. Classification (GTDB taxonomy): domain Bacteria; phylum Pseudomonadota; class Gammaproteobacteria; order Burkholderiales; family Burkholderiaceae_C; genus Polaromonas. The sequence continues at coordinate 2,396 of DASXRN010000300.1, forward strand.
CCGTACCCTCACCGACCTGTCCAGTTTCAGCGAAGCCGGAAGTCCGTCCGTCGGATTTCCATGTCGAAACTTGATATGGAGTGTGAACTATGGAGTTATTTACAGCCCCCTGGTGGTCGGCCCTGCTGGCCATCATCCTGATTGACCTGGTGCTCGCCGGCGACAACGCCATCGTGATCGCACTGGCCGCACGCAGCCTGCCGCCGAATCTGCAGAAAAAAGCCATCGTCTGGGGCACCATCGGTGCCATTGTGGTCCGCTCGGCCATGACGGTGGGCGTGGTCTGGCTGCTGAAGATCCCTGGCTTGATGCTGGTGGGAGGCCTCGGTCTGCTGTGGATTGCCTACAAGCTGCTGGCTGACGAGGGCGGCGGAGAACACCGCGGTCCGGTCGCCAGCACCTTCTGGGGCGCCATGAAAACCATTGTCGTGGCCGACGCACTGATGGGCATTGACAACGTGCTGGGTGTGGCCGGCGCTGCCCATGGCGCGTTTGACCTGGTGATCATCGGCCTGTTGGTGAGCGTGCCGATCGTGGTGTTTGGCAGCACCATGGTGCTCAAGCTGGTGCAGCGTTTTCCCATCATCATCAACCTCGGTGCCGCCGTGCTGGCGTTTACCGCCGCCAACATGATCGTGAGCGAACAACTGCTTGACCCGATTTACGGTGGCCCGAACACCTTGCCAGCTGCCCAGACCCTGCATGCCGCTGCCGAATGGGCCACCTATGCGCTGGCGGTGGCCGGTGTGTTGGGCGCAGGCTGGTGGGCCACCCGACGCGCCAAATCCGGCAGCCCTGCAGGCGAGGAAAACCTGATTACCCATTGAAACGGACCATTAAACGGACCATTCCAAAGACCCTCGAGAATTCCGGGGGCCTTTGTTCAGCCCAGCCAGGTTTCGAAAAACGACGACAACTCAAGGAGAACGGTATGGACAACATCATTGTGTACATTGACGATGCCGCGTATGCCCTGCACATGCTGCAACCCATGCTGCCAACGGGTGACTCCCGCAGCCCCACCCGCTGGATCGTGGTGGGCTGCGCACCGCGCGTGACGCACCATGCCAGCAAATGGGTGACCCACAGCGCCCGCGAAAGCTGGCGCGGCAAATGGGCCGAGAAAGTCTTTGCCCAAGTGGTGCCGCTCTTGCAGCAAGAGGGCGATACCGTGGTGACGCAGCTGGCGCAGAGCAGCTTGTGCAGCCAGACCGAATCGCTGATCAAGAAACACGGCGCAGCACGGGTGCTGGACGCCCGCCGGCCCAAATTTGGCCAGGACCTGCAACCCGTCACGGCCGCGCAAGCCCAGGAAAGCCATGCCGTTCTGGGCTATGCCGCCGCGCTGGCCAGCGCGGGGCTGCTGGTGGCAACGGATTGATTGGCCCCCACGCTCGCCACTTCGTGTGCTTCGCTGCCCCCCGAGGGGGCTAATTTTCCTTGGGGCGGCCCTGCGGAAAATTGTTAGCCCGCCTCGGGACGGCCAGGCTTTGGGCGGGGGCAATGGTATTCTGCGGCGATGAAACTGATCCTTAACTGGCTTTGCAGTGCGGCCGCCTTGCTGGCGGTGGCTTATCTCTACTCCGGCGTGGTGGTGAACAGCTTCACCGCCGCGCTGATTGCGGCGGCCGTGCTCGGCGCGCTGAACATGGTGGTGCGCCCGATTCTGGTGCTGCTGACCCTGCCCGTCACGCTGGTGACCCTGGGCCTCTTCCTGTTCATCGTCAACGCGCTCATGTTCTGGGCCGCAGCCAGCCTGGTCAGCGGCTTGAGCGTCACCGGTTTTGGCGCGGCCTTGATAGGCTCGCTGATTTACTCGGTGCTGCAGCTAGCGATCGATTTTGTCCTGGAGCGCCTGCTCTTTAACCAGTAGCTCGATCTGGCGGGTTCGCGAGTCAATGATCGAGCCCTCCACATAATCCGCGCTGCCGGGGTTGCTGCGCATCAGCCCCTGCGCGGCCTTGAGGCGGTCCAGTGCTGCGGCGTAGTCCAACTGCACCGCCCGGCTTTCCGCATCGGCGCGAATCGCCCGCACATTCTGGTTTTGCTGGCCATAGGCCAGCGCTAGCAGTTGCCACGCGGTCGCATCCTTGGGGTGCGCCGCCACCCAGGTCTGCAGCCGCTCCGAGACTTCTTTCGCCCGGCCCGCCGCCAGCAGAGCGCGGGCCTGCAGCAGCAGCTCCGCCCGCGCAGTCGCCTTGGCAAGATCGATGGAGGACGCCGAGGGCGGCACGCTGCCGGCCAGCAAATCGATCTCGATGGAGAGCAGTTCCACCGCCATGTTCGCGCGTCGAATGTCGGCGGTGAGCGGCTTGAGCCTGGCCAGCAGGTTGCGTGCGCCCACAAAATCACGCAGTTGCGCCGCGGCCAATGCACCACCGTACAAGCTGCCCGCGTCGCGAATGGGGGCCGGTGCTGCCGCCCGGCGCTGGGCTTCAGCCACCATGGTGCGCAGCACATCGACCCCGGGCGTCGCCAAAACCCGGGCGCGAGCAGCCATCATGGCGTGCAGCAAGCGCGCCTTGCCCGCATCGGCCTTACTGTCCTTGGCGGACGCGGCCGGCGCCAGTTGCAGGCGCGCCTGCGCTTCGGCAATGCGCTCGGTAGTCAGCGGGTGCGAACGCAGGTAGGGAAAAGCCCCGTTGTCGTTAAGCCGCGAGGCCTGCTGCAGCTTATCGAACATGGCGCTCACGCCACGGCTTTCAAAGCCAGCATCGCTCATCACACCAAAGCCGACGCGGTCCGCTTCCCGCTCCATGTCCCGCGAAAAGTTGAGCTGGCCCTGCGCCGCGACGGCCTGTCCGCCCACAATCGCCGCACCGGCCGCGTTCGGGTTTTTGTTGGCGGCCAAGGCCCCCAGAATCATGGCGGCAATCATCCAGGGGGTTTGCCGGCTCTGCTGCGTCATCAGCCGTGAAATATGCCGCTGCGTGACATGGCTGATCTCATGCGCCAGCACGGCCGCCAACTCATCCGAGCTGCCCACCGTGCCAATCAGTCCCAGGTGCACGCCAAAATAGCCGCCAGGCAAGGCAAAAGCGTTGACGGTCCGGTCGCGGATCAGGAAGACTTCCCAGGCAAAGCGCTCGTCCAGCTCGGCCGCCAACTCGCCTCGCGCACGCGCCGCCGCCATCAAGGGCTGCCAGATAGCTTGCAGGTAGTCCGCCAGAACCGGGTCATCGATGTTGTCCGGGTCGCGATAAATGCTGGCGGCAATGCGGTCGCCAATGCGGCGCTCCGCAGCGGTTGTCAGCTCGGAGTTGTCCCCCAGATGCGGCAGCGAACCGGTGCTGCCGCCCGGGATTGGTGTCGGCGCTGGCGTTGGCGTTTGGGCCACCGAAAAATTGGCCGATACCATGAAAGCCATGGCGACCGGCGCCAGCCGGCAAAGGGCAAAGCGCCGCCTGGACTGGCGCGTTTCAAAATGAATCGATGGGGACAAAAGCAATGACCTCAGTGGTGTGGGTATCAATCAGGGCGGTCCAGAATGTGCTCTTATGATGACGGATGGTTGTAAAGGTTTTGTAACAGCATGACGTCTTCTTCAGCACTCACGCATTTTGATGGCCAGGGCCAGGCCCACATGGTCGATGTGGCGGCCAAGGCGGCGACACACCGTGTTGCCATTGCCCAGGGTCGCATCATCATGAATCCCGCAACGCTGTCCATTATTCTTGAGGGCAGCGCCAAAAAGGGTGACGTGCTGGGTATCGCGCGCATTGCCGGCATCATGGCGGCCAAGAAAACCAGCGAGCTGATCCCGCTGTGCCATCCGCTGGCGCTGACGCGGGTCGCCGTTGATTTTTCGCCGGAGGCGGCCAGCTCCAGCGTCAGCTGCCGCGCCACCGTGGAAACCGTCGGCCCGACCGGCGTGGAAATGGAAGCGCTGACGGCCGTGCAAGTGGCGCTGCTGACGATTTACGACATGTGCAAGGCGGTGGACCGGGCGATGGTCATCAGCGACGTGCGCGTGCTCGAAAAGCACGGCGGCAAATCGGGCAGCTTTGTGAACCCTTAAGCCACGCCACTTATTTCAATTCACTTCACAAGTTGGAGCAGCTCAGGCAGTCTGACGTTTCCCTGCACCCAGCGGGCATGATCCAGCGGGAAAGCCGCGCGGTAACGTGCCAAATGCGCAAGCGCTTCGTCATCGCGGCCCAGCATCACGGCGCTTTCAATCACCTTTTCAATCACGCGCGGCTCGGGCGAATAATGCAACAACGCCGTCGCCGTGTCGAAGGTCCACTGCGCGTTAGCCTGCGTGAGTGGCGTGATGCTCAACTCGGCAAAGCGCACCTGATTGGCAAACAACCACGAGTTGCGGATTTTGGCCATAGTGTCGTCACGGTAGGCCGCATCGCGCGCTTCGGGTGCCCGGTAAATCTGGCTGATGCGGTGGTAGTCCCATGCCGCATAGCCTGCAATTGCTATTAAAACAATAGCCGCTTGCACCCGTAATGTATGGGCCAGAGGCCGATTTTCCTTAAATTTTTGGTTAGCCTCCATATTGTTGCCGCGCCACAGCATGAACACACACAGCCCCGCCGCCATCTGGAAAGGCCCATACCAGAGCGGATATTCAAGCAGGCTGTGCAGCCCGATCAGCGCCAGCACCGCCCAGGCCAGCTGCCGCGTGGCGTCCAGCTCGCGCAAGGGCCGCTGCCGCCACACCCACCACAGCAAACCGCCGCAGAAAATCAGCGCAGCCGGAATACCCAGTTCCACCGCCACATGCAGCGGCAGGTTGTGCGCGTTATCCAGAATCTCGCAAAAACGCGGCCCCTCATACAGCGTGATGTAGTGGGCGTAATCCAGCTCACCCCAGCCCCAGCCCAGCCAGGGCTTCTGGGCAATCAGGTGCAGCACGTTGGACCAGAGCGTGAGGCGGCTGGCGCACAGCGGATCGCCCGCACGCAGCCGTGCGAACATGCCTTGCGCCGACAGATCAAACCCGGCCAGCCAGGGCAGCGCCAGCGTCGCCAGGCCGTAAGCCACTATCGTCGTCAAAAGCACGCGACGAATAGCCGCATGACGCAAGCCACTCCAGATCCCGAATAGCGCGCACAGCAAACCGCACTGCAGCAGCCCGGTCCGCGATGAAGATGCCGCGTTTCCCGCCGCCAGCAAGCCCGCCGCTGCCAACATCAGCCAGTGGATGCGTCCGGCAAAACGGCCAGTCGCCACGAGCCAGAGCAATGCGGCCAGGGAAATACTGGTCAAAGTCGCAAACTGGTTGCGCTGGCGCAAGTTAGCGAACGCCTCGCCCGCCCCGGTTTGACTCATCCAAGGCGAAAAGCCACCCGCCACACCAAAGTACTGACAAAGCCCAATCACACTGCTGAGCAGCCCCGCAATGAACCAGGCCCAAGCCGCAGCATTCACCAGACGCCCCGCCGGTACACGGCAGCACACGCCCAGCAAAGCCGCAACGCAAGCCCACGAAAACAACAGCGACACAGCAGCAGGCGTTGGCCCCGGCGCAAACGGGTTGAGCCAAGGCAGCGTGATGAGGAAAAAAAAGGGAATTGACGGCATGAATGTGAGTGCGCAGGCAACCCACGCGCTGCGCGTTATGTATGGTGAATCATGCACACGGCGATCTCGCCATCTAGGTATCAACTTACTCTAAGTACCCAACACTTGGAATCTGGCCAGCATTACCCTGAGGTGAGGTGACGGAAACCGGTGCGCAGCAGAAACGTAATTCAGCGGCACACACCCTCCTTTCAAGGCAGTTTCAGTTCGAGCAGTTGGGGGTACTTGTCTTGTGCCAGGTCGTTCCAATTTGCCTTGATCTCCCTATACGTTTTTTCGCCATACATGG
>DASXRN010000301.1:0-3844 GCA_036506595.1 Polaromonas sp.
AGGATTTTGGCGGTGGCTTGCGCCTGCACCAGCCGGTCGGCCGGGATTTCGCAATGAAAGCTTTGCGGCAAGAGGCGGCCGGTTTTGCTGTCTTCCAGGCGGTCCAGCACCTGGCGCATGATGCGAAAGCTCGACGGCACCAGGCCGCTGGCGTCACCCGAATGCACGCCTTCGGTGAGGATTTCCACTTTCAGCACGCCGGCCGCATTGCCGCGCAGGCTGGTGGTCATCCAGAGCTGGTCGTAGTTGCCGGCGCCTGAATCGAGGCATACCACCAGCGCGACTTCACCAAGGCGCTCGCGCAGCGCGTCGACATAAGGCAGCAGGTCGTAAGAGCCGCTTTCCTCGCAGGTCTCAATCAGGCCGACGATGCGCGGATGCGGCACGTTCTGCGCCTTGAGGGCCTGCACGGCGGCAATGCTGGCGTACACCGCATAACCGTCATCGGCACCGCCGCGGCCGTAGAGCTTGCCATCGATGTATTTCGGCGTCCAGGGCCCCAAATCATTGCGCCAGCCGCTGAACTCGGGCTGCTTGTCGAGGTGGCCATACATCAGCACGGTTTGCGTGGAATCGGCGCGGGTCGCCGGGATCTCAAAAAACAGCACCGGCGTGCGCCCTTCCAGCCGCACGATTTCCAGCGTCAGGCCTTCGACTTTTTGCGCCTCCACCCAGTTGGCGGCGTTGCGCATGACGGTGTCGATGAAGCCGTGCTGCGCCCAGTCGCTGTCAAAGGTCGGCGATTTGGCGGGAATCGCAATGTAGTCGGTGATCTGTTTGACGATGTCGCCGTCCCACTGGGCCGTCACTTGGGACAGGGCCTGGGCGGCGTCGAGGATGTCGGCGGGAATTTCGCGATGCAGGGGTGCGTTCATGGAAAGGGCTCCGGGAATAAAAAGTCAGCGGTTGTCTGCAGTAGCTGCTACTGTACCCCTCGGGCAAAGACCGCGCCATCGCACAACCGGATACCTCGCGTATGGCGGTGCCGACCTACAGCGTTTTTTGCGGCTGGAAACGAAGATCGTCCTCTACCCGGAGGATAAAACGAATTTGCATCGGACTTCGCCATGATGACTCCATCTCACAAGCCTGAAGTTTCTGCCCTTCCCGCCATCCGGATAGGGGTGGGCGGCTGGACCTACGAGCCCTGGCGCAACAACTTCTTCCCGGAAGGCCTGCCGCATAGCCGGGAACTCCCCTACGCCAGCCGCCAGCTCACCGCCATTGAAGTCAACGGCACCTATTACGGCACGCTCAAACCCGCCAGCTTTAAAAAATGGCACGACGAGACGCCTGACGATTTCGTTTTTTCGCTCAAGGCTTCGCGTTATGCCACCAATCGCCGGGTGCTGGCCGATGCCGGCGAATCCATCACGCGTTTTGTGGAAAGCGGCATCAGCGAACTGGGCCGCAAGCTCGGCCCTATCGTCTGGCAATTCATGCCCGACAAGGTGTTTGAGGCGCCGGACTTCGAAGCCTTTCTGGCGCTGTTGCCGCGGCAGATTGACGGCCAGGCGCTGCGCCATGTGGTGGACGTGCGCCACGAGAGCTTCATGACGCCGGACTATCTGGCGCTGGCGCGCCGCCACCACGTGGCCACGGTGTTCACCGACGCCGACAAATTTCCTTCGTTTGCCGATCTGACCGGTGATTTTGTCTATGCCCGGCTGATGCTGAGCGAGGCCGGCCTGGCCGCGGGCTACGCGGACGCGGCACTGGACGCCTGGGCCGGGCGCGCCCGCACTTGGGCGGCCGGCGGCGCACCTGATGACTTGCCCAGCCTGGGCGAGCCGCAGCCTGCTGCCGCGCGCGATGTGTTCATCTATTTCATCAACGGCGCCAAGGAGAAGGCGCCTGCGGCGGCGATGGCCCTGCTGTCGCGGCTGGGCTTCAAGCCAGCCGCTTGAAAAAGCCGGCCCTTAGCTGTAGCTGGCCATGGCTTCGCCGAGCCGTACGCTGCGGCCGGGCGCCCAGTCGGGGTTGAAGTGCAGCGGCCCCCTGGGAAACAGCATGACGACGGTGGAACCGAGCAAAAAACGGCCCATTTCTTCGCCTTTTTTCAGCGTGATTGCAGGTTGTTCAAGGGTAGCTTCGGGGTAAGCCCAGTCGCGCACCACCTTGCCGCGCGGCGGATTCACCACGCCGTGCCACACGGTCGCCATGCTGCCGACAATCGTGGCGCCGACCAGAATCAGCACAAAAGGGCCGCGCGCCGACTCAAAGACGCACACCACACGCTCATTGCGTGCGAACAGGCCGGGCACGCCACGAGCCGTCACCGGGTTCACCGAAAACAGCTCCCCAGGCACATGAATCATGCGGCTCAGGCGCCCGTTTGCGGGCATGTGAATGCGGTGGTAATCCTTGGGGCTCAGGTAGAGCGTGGCAAAGCTGCCGTCCTGGTACTGCGCTGCCAGCGCGGCATCACCGCCCACCATCGCCGTCGTGGAGTAACTATGGCCTTTGGCCTGAAAAATCTGGTCCTGCTCGATCGCGCCAAACTGGCTGATGGCACCGTCCACCGGGCAAATCAGGTCGGCCGCAGCAATTGGCCGCGCACCGGGTTTCAGGGCGCGCGTGAAAAAATCGTTGAAGGTGGGGTAGCTGGCAATATCGGAATTCAGCGCCTCACCCATGTTCACCTGGTACCTGGCGACAAAGCGGCGAATGATTTCAGTGGTGACCCAGCCGCGCTCACGCCCCGCTACATAGCCTGCAAACGCCGTGAGCGCCTGCTTGGGAATAAGGTATTGAGGGAGTACGGCAAAACGGTCGGTCATAGGCAGGCGGCGTGAAAAATGGAAGATTGATTCTATCGGGGCGGCCAGGCCCAGCAGCGAAGCGCCGCCCGACCTGAAAGGTGCAGGCAAACCAGGCGGCGTCTGTTTCTGCTATGAATTTAATAGCCGTTTACGCCCGCTCTGCTTGGGCGCTGGCTACGAAATGCTTAAGGAAAGCAGGACCACAAGCCTAAATCGCCCCTGTTCCCGCTTCTGTATCTACCTGGATGCTGTGTACGACTGCAGGCGCTTCCCCAACCGCCAAACTTTCGGTCAGTTTCTTGCCGTTGAGGGGAAGTCCGTATAGGAGGAGGAGGGGTTAGGCCCCACGCCACCCGGTGGACTACTGCTTTTCCGGCATGGCCGAAGAGTGATGGCTTGTAATGAGCCACGTCGTGCCGTCCCACTTGTACGTGTAGGTGTACCTGGCCTTCACCTGAGCGCCAGTCTTGCTAAACGTGAATGTATATAGCCCTGAATCAACCGCAGTGGTACAACCAATCTCAATGGTGCGCGAGTCGATCTGCCCGACTGGCTTGTTCTCGAGAAAGTGATGGAAATAGTCTTCCTTTTCTTCAGGAGTAAGGCGCGGCTTATTGGATACCGTTGGCAGCAGGACCGACCGAGCCGCATAGTTGGCAACGACCTTGTGGGGGTCACCGGTTTTGAGCGAGTCATTCCATCGGTCAAAGAGCGCTGCAATCTCTCGCTCATTGGTGGAAACGCAGGCCTCCGTTCGCTGCGGCGAACTACCCGAGCCCGAAGAGATGGAGGCACAGCCGGCAACGGCGAGGCATCCAATGGTGAGGGCGACAGTTGAAACAGCATTCATTGGGTCCTCCATGATTCAACGCCGTGGCGCCAAAAAGCGAGTTTAGCTGCAGCGGAGGATTTGTCCATTGCGCTGGCGCCGCGCGAAGTTGGATTTGTGGGGCCTAACGAATTAAGCCGACCCGCGAAGCGGGCTCGGCTTGAATGAATTGTTATGCGGCAATTGCCTGAGTTTCACAGAACTCGCCCGATGTCGGACCTGTTCAGGGGCGGAATCCCTTAGGACTTCGCTT
>DASXRN010000302.1:0-1944 GCA_036506595.1 Polaromonas sp.
TAGGGGCGCGGCCTTCAATCAATTCGTCAACACTTTAATAGAACGCCTAGTGCGAAAGCGCTGCGGCCCTTTTTTCATGCCTCAAAAAAACTCAGGCAGACGCGGCTTCGTACTCGTTGGCACCTTCACCCGTGGGCTGAACCCACCAGTAAATCAGCAGCAACAGGCCGATACCGGTGAGCATGATGAGCTGCCACCAGCCGCTTTTGCCAATATCGTGCAGGCGGCGCGTGGCCACGGCCAGCGATGGCAGCAGCAAACCCAGCGATGCCAGGCCATAGACCAAATCGCTCACCATCGAAGCAGCGACAAACACCAGCATCTGAAACAAAAAGAACCACCAGAACTCGGCGCGCGAGGCGCGACCGGAAAATGCCGCGTACTTGGCAAAGCAGGTGGAAATGGCTTGACCGAAATTCATGTTATTTGTCCTCCTCACAGGATTCACTGGGTCATACAGGGTAAATTCCCCGCGCCATGATATGCGCAAGACCGTGACCTGCGCTAGCGCGCCCGCTAGCGCAAGCGTTGCAACAGACCGGCCGTCGAGCCGTCCAGCCCCGAAACATCGCCGCTTTGCAGGCGTGGCTCAATGTCCTTGGCCAGCACCTTGCCAAGCTCAACGCCCCACTGGTCGAAGCTGTTGATGCCCCAGAGGGCGCCGCTGACAAACACCCGGTGTTCCTGCAGGGCAATCAGCGCGCCCAGGCTGGCGGGCGTGAGTTCTTCCAGCAGCAAAAAGGTGCTGGGCCGGTTGCCCGGAAAATGCCTGTGGCCGCCCGCATCGGCTTTGCCCTGCATCAGCGCTTGCGCCTGGGCCAGCACATTGGCCAGCAATTTGTCATGGTGGCCGGCCAGCCCATGCGCGGCTTTTTTGACCGCGACAAACTCGACGGGAATCACCGAGGTGCCCTGGTGCAGCATCTGGAAGTAAGCATGCTGGCCATTGGTACCCGGCTCGCCCCACAGCACGGGGGAAGTCTCAAACGGCAAGGCCTGGCCCTGCGCATCGACCCGCTTGCCGTTGCTTTCCATTTCAAGCTGCTGCAAATACGCCGGCAAGCGGCGCAAGGCACTGCTGTAGGGCGCAATGCTGCGGCTGCCAAAGCCGTGGAAGTTGCGGTACCAGACATCGAGCAGGCCCAGGCGCACCGGCAGGTTGTCTTCAAGTGCGGCCGTGCGAAAGTGCTCGTCCATCGCGTGCGCACCGGCCAGCAACGCGCGAAAGCCCTCTGCGCCAATCGCAAGCGCAATCGGCAGACCAATGGCCGACCACAGCGAATAACGCCCACCCACCCAGTCCCAGAAGCCGAAGGTCATGCTGATGCCGAACTCGCTGGCAGCGGCCACATTCGTCGTCAGGGCCGCAAAATGCCGCGCGATGTCCTTGCCACCATTCGCTTCAAACCATCGCCTGGCCGACTGCGCGTTGGTCATGGTCTCGGTGGTGGTGAAGGTTTTGGAGGCAATCAAAAACAGCGTGCTCTGCGGCTGGCACTGCGCCAGCACCGCCGCCAGTTCATGGCCATCGACGTTGGAGACAAAGTGAAAGCGCTTGCCCGTCGTCGCAAATTCGCCCAGCGCCAGCACCGCCATTTGCGGCCCCAGGTCCGAGCCGCCTATGCCGATGTTGACGATGTCGGTAATCGCTCCATCGGCGCGCACCTGCTCCGCGTAGGCCAGCATGGCGTCCAGCGTGGCATGCACCTGCACCAGCTCATTTGCTATATTTTTTATAGCTGACTGCGCCCGTTCCTCCCTGGCCAGAGCCGGATCTCTTAACAAGAAATGCATCACGGCACGGTTTTCAGTGCTGTTGATCAGCTCCCCGGCAAACATCGCGTCGCGGTGCTGCGCCAGCCCGCATTGCCCGGCCAGGTCCAACAGCAGGGCCTGGCTGGTGGTATCGATCAGGTTCTTCGAGAGATCGGCAAAGACATGCGG
>DASXRN010000303.1:0-4993 GCA_036506595.1 Polaromonas sp.
GACGCAGCCGCAGCAACTTCGCAGGCGCCAGTTCTGCGCCGCATTCGCGGGCGGCTTGGCCTTGCCCTCTCTTTCTCTGCTACTGCCCACGCGGGCTCTGGCCAAAGACAGCGCCCTGCCCGTTCCCGGCTCTTTGCCCCAGGCCGCCATGGCAGCCGCCGCCAAAAACGAGCCGCTGGTACTGCTGGTCAGCCTGCCCGGCTGCCCGTATTGCGAGCTGGTGCGGCGCAACTACCTGCTGCCCGCGCGCCATGAGGCCGGCCTGCAGGCATGGCAACTCAATATCACCGACCGCACCACACCACTTATTGGCTTCGACGGCAAAGCCAGCAGCGCCGCCGCGCAAATCAGCGCCTGGAAGGCGAACTTCACGCCGACCGTGCTGTTTCTGGGCGAGCGCGGGCAGGAACTGGCCGAGCGGCTGGTAGGCGTGGCTGTGCCGGATTTTTACGGCGCTTATCTGGAAGAGCGGCTGACGACCGCGCGCAAGGCGTTGGCCGCGCCCGGGTAGACGCGAGTCCACGAATTTGCGGAAATAGCCCACTTGAATTGCTACATTTTTGATAGCCACATGCACCCAAAAACATTGAGCTAATGGCGCTTTTCTCATTAGAGCCAACCCAAAACTGCGCATCATTTTGGGGATTCGGTCATGGCCACAAGCGCTTGTAAGTCTTTTGCTTACATACGAATATGATGGACGTGGACACATGAAACGGCTACGCTGTTATCCAGCGTCTTTGCTGTCTATCTCAAGTTAGACCGGCGTGACGGAGCCGACGCCCTCGCAGCCATCTTTCACGGGCTCTAAAAACAGTTCGCAGGAGGTCACCATGAGAAGCACGCTTGCCGCACTATCCACCACGCTGGTACTTGCCGGCCTGGGAACGCCCGCAGTTTGGGCGCAATCGGGCACCCACACGATGGTCGCGCCAGATGAGATGAAATGGACCGATGTGCCTTCGTTGCCAGCAGGCGCGAAGCTTGCCTTGCTCGAAGGCCCACTCGGCGAAGCCGTCCCGTTTACCTTTCGCTTGAAATTCCCGGCGAACTACCAGATACCCGCCCATTGGCATCCGGCGATCGAGCATGTCACGGTGATCTCCGGTACGCTCAACATGGGAACCGGGGACAAACTGGACAGCGCCAAAACAATGGCACTCTCCGCTGGCGGCGTCGCCATCATGCCGCCCAAGACCCCTCACTTTGTCTGGACCAAAGGTGAGGCCATTGTTCAAGTCCACGGCGTGGGGCCTTGGGGAATTAACTACGTCAATCCGGCCGATGACCCGAGGAAGAAATAGCGCATCCCCGCCTAACGCCAACGGGCCGGGTTAGGCAGGCCATTTGATGATCTCTCGCTGCACTCAGGATTCCTATCCTGTGGAGCAACCGTCGTCGCCCCCATCTTTATCCAACGGAGGAAGCCATGCACGAAAACGAAAAACCAAGAACAGTTGCCCAATTGGTTGCCGATGCGCGTACCCGCGTCGAGAGCCTTACCCCGGAACAGGTTGCTGCTGAGCTGCAACAAGGCGCGCTCCTGATCGATCTCCGGGAGAGCGAGGAACGGACCGCGCACGGCTACATCCCCGGCGCGGTACACGCAGCGAGAGGCATGCTCGAATTCTGGGCAGATCCGACCAGCAGCCTCCATCGAACGGAATTTGACCCCAAACGTCGCGTCATCGTGCACTGCATGGCCGGGGGACGTTCCTCTCTGGCTGCGGATACCTTGCAGCAGATTGGCTACGCCAGCGTGGCCCACATGGATGGAGGCTTCGAGCGCTGGGCGAAAGAAGGACGCCCCGTTCAGGGCGGCCATGCCGCTCCGTAGCCTTGGGCCTGACATTTCCTCTATGGGTTCCTTGCAAGCGGCGCGCCGCTTGCAAGGAACCGCTTACGTCCGGCGTTAAAACCCTTCCAACCGCCAATACCAGGTTTCACCCAACATTCGCTCTGTTTTTGATAGCGTGTCACGCATACCGTGTTTGGGCTAGAGGCAGATTTTACCGACCTCCCGGCTGCAAACCGCCCTACTTCATCGCCCCAAACACCTTCTGCAGCACGGGCGCTGCCAATACCGACCGGGTCCTGTCGGCTTTTCTTTTTTTCTTCGTCATCGATGACCATGTACAGGTCATCAAGCGACTTGCGCACGGCCCCTACTCCACGAACAGCGTGGTCGGGGATTCAAGGTAAGCGCGCAAGGCCTGCACGAACTGGGCCGCATCCAGGCCGTCAACCACGCGGTGGTCGAACGAGGATGACAGGTTCATCATCTGCCGCGCCACCACCGCGCCGCCCTGCAGCACCGGCCGTTCCACGATGCGGTTGACGCCGACGATGGCCACCTCGGGCGGGTTGATCACCGGCGTGGAGACGATGCCGCCCAGGGCGCCCAGGCTGGTGAGGGTGAGGGTGGCGCCCGTGAGTTCGTCGCGCGTGGCCTTGCCGGCGCGCGCGGCTTGGGCCAGGCGCGCCACTTCCGCCGCGCTGGCCCACAGGTCTCTGGCCTCGGCATGGCGCAGCACCGGCACCATGAGGCCGGCCTCGGTCTGGGTGGCAATGCCGATGTGCACCGCGCCATGGCGCGTGACTACGCCGGCCTCGTCGTCGAAGCGCGCGTTGATCTGCGGAAACTCGCGCACGGCCAGCACCATGGCCCGCAGCAGCAGGGGCAGCAGCGTCAGGTGGCCACGCTGCGCGCCCCACTTCGCGTTCAAGCTCGCGCGCAGCACCTCCAGCTCGGTGACATCGACTTCCTCGACATAGGTGAAGTGCGGGATGCGGCGCTTGGACTCCTGCATCTTTTGCGCAATGCGGCGGCGCAGGCCGATCACCGGCACCCGTTCCTCGTCGTGGCGCTGCGCCGGGCGCACACCGGCCGGCACTCCCGCGCCATGACCCGCCCCATGCGCCGCAACATGGGCGTCGAGGTCGGCCTGCATGATGCGGTCGCCCGCACCGCTGGCGGCCACCTGCTGCAGATCGATGCCGAGTTCCCAGGCACGCCGGCGCACGGCGGGCGAGGCGATGGGCTTGTCGCCAGGCGGTCTTGTTGAGGGTGCCGCGTGTGGAACCGATGCAGGGATGGGCGGCATGGCCGGGGCCTCCGCGGCCGTACTCTGCGGCACTTTCGAAACGGTGGCGGGCACCTCACTGGCCACACCCGCACCCTCCACTTCAATGCGGATCAGCTCCGACCCTACCGCCAGCACCTGGCCGACCGCGCCGCCCAGGGCCAGCACCTTGCCGACCACGGGCGACGGGATTTCGACGGTGGCCTTGTCGGTCATCACGTCGGCCAATATCTGGTCTTCGACCACGCGGTCGCCAGGCAACACACGCCAGGCCACCAGTTCAACCTCGGCAATGCCTTCGCCGAGGTCGGGCATCTTGATGACATGGATGCTCATGCTATGCCTCCCGCCGGGCCGCCCCAAGGGAGGCATGCGCCCCCCTCGGGGGGCAGCGATCGAATGTGAGCGTGGGGGCTCATTTCATGCCTCCATCGCGCGTTTGAACGCAGCGCCCACACGCGCCGGATCGGGGAAGTAAGCCCACTCCTGTGCATGCGGATAGGGTGTGTCCCAGCCGGTCACGCGCTCGATCGGTGTTTCGAGGTGGTAGAAGCAATGCTCCTGCACCAGCGCCGCCAGCTCGGCGCCGAAGCCGCTGGTGCGCGTGGCCTCGTGCACCACCACGCAGCGGCCGGTTTTCTTCACCGAGGCGACGATGGCCGGCAGGTCCAGCGGCCAGAGACTGCGCAGGTCAATGATCTCGGCGTCGATGCCGGCTTCCGCAGCCGCCGCCGCCGACACGAAAACCATGGTGCCGTAAGTGAGCACCGTCAGCTCGGCGCCGGGGCGAAACACCGTGGCCAACTCCAGCGGCACGGTGTAATGGCCCTCGGGCACCTCGCCCAGCGGGTGCGCGGACCAGGGCACGGCCGGCTTGTCGTGGTGGCCGTCGAAGGGGCCGTTGTACAGGCGCTTGGGTTCGAGAAAAATCACCGGGTCGTCGTTCTCGATGCAGGCGATCAGCAGGCCTTTGGCGTCGTAGGGGTTGGACGGCATCACCGTGCGCAGCCCGCAGACATGGGTGAACAGGGCCTCCGGGCTCTGGCTGTGCGTCTGCCCGCCGTAGATGCCGCCACCGCAGGGCATGCGTATGGTGATGGGCGCCGTGAAGTCGCCGGCCGAGCGGTAGCGCAGCCGCGCCGCTTCGGACACGATCTGGTCGTAGGCCGGGTAGAAGTAGTCGGCGAACTGCACTTCCACCACCGGGCGCAAACCGTAGGCCGCCATGCCGATGGCCGCGCCGACGATGCCGCCTTCGGAGATCGGGGCGTCGAACACGCGCGAGCGGCCGTACTTGGCCTGCAGGCCGTCGGTGCAGCGGAACACGCCGCCGAAATAGCCCACGTCCTGGCCGAACACGACGACATTGCTGTCACGCTCGAGCATCACGTCCATGGCCGAGCGCAGTGCCTGGATCATGGTCATTTGCATCATGAGCCTCCGAGCAACTGCCGGCGTTGCCGGCGCAGGTGCTCCGGCATGTCCTTGTAGACATCCTCGAACATCGCCGCAGCGCCGGCCATGTGGCCGGCGGCCAGCGAGCCGTAGCGCTCGGCCTCCTTCAGCGCGGCGCTCACCTGGGCCTCCAGCTCCTGCTGCGCGGCTTCGTGCTCCTGCTCGGACCAGGCGCCCAGGCGCACCAGGTGGGCTTTCAGCCGCGCGATCGGGTCGCCCAGCGGAAAGTGTTCCCAGTCGTCGGCCGGGCGGTAGCGCGTGGGATCGTCCGAGGTCGAGTGCGCGCCGGCGCGGTAGGTGACCCACTCGATCAAGGTCGGCCCCAGGTTGCTGCGCGCACGTTCCGCCGCCCACAGCGAGGCGGCGTAGACGGCGAGAAAGTCGTTGCCGTCCACGCGCAAGGAGGCGATGCCGCAGCCGACGCCGCGCGCCGCGAAGGTGGTGGCCTCGCCGCC
>DASXRN010000304.1:0-4595 GCA_036506595.1 Polaromonas sp.
CTCCGGCGCCGCGGTGGCCTTGTGGGACATCGATGCGCAACGTCTGGCGCAGGCCCAAGAGACGCTCAAACCCGCAGGCAAGGTCACCACCGCCGTGGTCGAACTGACGGACGAGGCCTCGGTGGAGGCGGCGACGCAGGCCACACTGGGCGCATTCGGACGCATCGACATCCTTGTCAACAACGCAGGCATCACCGGCGGCAACGGCACGACCTGGGAGCTGGCGCCGGAAGTCTGGCGACGGGTAATAGAAGTCAACCTGATCGGCCCCTTTCTCACCAGCCGCAGCATCGTGCCGCACATGGTCAAGCAGGGCTACGGCCGCATCGTCAACATCGCATCGGTGGCCGGCAAGGAAGGCAATCCGAACGCCTCGCACTACAGCGCATCGAAGGCCGGCCTGATCGGCTTGACCAAATCGCTCGGCAAGGAACTGGCAAAGACCGGGGTGCTGGTCAATGCCGTCACGCCCGCTGCGGCCAAGACGGCGATCTTTGATTCGATGAAGCAGGAGCACATCGACTTCATGCTGTCGAAGATTCCGATGGGCCGCTTCCTGCAGGTCGATGAAGCCGCCTCCCTGATCGGCTGGCTCGCCTCGGAAGACTGCGCGTTCAGCACCGGCGCGGTGTTTGATCTGTCGGGCGGGCGCGCGACCTACTGATTCTTGAAACCCCAGCGCGGCGCCGGCACTCAGGCCGGCGTGCGCTGCTGCATGAAGCAGCCGCAGAACTGCGCCCATCCAATTACAACCGGAGACAAATCATGAATGCAAACATCAACCCCGAACTCGAGCGGGTCACGGCCAAGGCCATTCGCCGGCTCGTGCCCTTTCTGTTGCTGATATATGTGCTGGCCTTTCTGGACCGTGCCAACATCGGCTTTGCCAAGCAGGCCTTTCAGCTTGACACCGGCGTGTCGAATGCGGCCTATGCCTTCGGCGCCGGCATCTTCTTCATCGGCTACGCGCTGTTCGAAGTGCCCAGCAACCTGATCATGCACCGCGTCGGCGCTCGCGCCTGGATGTGCCGCATCATGGTCACCTGGGGGCTGGTCTCGGCGGCCTTGATGTTCGTTACCAGCGAGACATCGTTCTATGTGTTGCGCTTCCTGCTCGGTGTCGCCGAAGCGGGCTTCTTCCCCGGCGTCATCTACTTCCTGACGAAGTGGTTTCCGGTTCACGCGCGCACCCGCGTCATCGGCCTGTTCTACTTCGGCGCGCCGCTCGCCTTCATCTTCGGTAGCCCCCTGTCGGGCTTGCTGCTCGACATGAACGGCGCGTTCGGCCTCAAGGGCTGGCAGTGGATGTTCCTGGTCGAAGGCTTGCTGGCTACCGCGGTCGGCGTCTGGGCCTTCTGGTACCTCGACAACCGCCCTGAGGACGCGAAGTGGCTGACATCGGTCGAGCGCACGATGCTGGCGGGTGCCATTGCCAGAGAGGAGCAGCACAAGGCGGTGCACGGCCCGCGCGGCGTGCTGTCGGCGCTGACGAACGGCCGCGTGCTGTTCCTGTCGGCGATCTATTTCATCATCCAGATGAGCGTCTATGGCGTGGTGTTCTACCTGCCGACGCAGGTGGCGACGCTGCTTGGCAAGAAGGTGGGCCTCGAGGTCGGCCTGGTGACCGCGATTCCCTGGGTGTGTGCGCTGATCGCCGCGTACTTCATTCCGCGGCTGGCCGAACGCCGGCAGCAGCATGCAGGTATGGCCTGCGCCACGCTGGTGGTTTGCGCCGCAGGCATCGCGCTCTCGGTATCGGCGGGCTCACCCCTGCTGTCGCTGGTTGCGCTGTGCTTTGCGGCCGCCGGTTTCATTGCGGTCCAGCCCTTGTTCTGGACCTTCCCGACGGCTTACCTCGGCGGTGCCGCAGCGGCCGGCGGCATTGCACTGATCAACTCGATTGGTTCGCTGGGCGGCTTTTTCGCCCCTAACGTCAAGACCTGGGCCGAGAAGGCCTTCGAATCGCCGAACGCCGGGCTCTACCTGCTGGCCGGCACGACGCTGATCGGCGCGGCACTTTCCCTGGCCTTGCGCCAGCAGCGGCAGCCAGTGCCGGTTGCGGCCGCGCGCTCGGCCTGATACCCCGGACAAACCCAAGCAAGGAGCAACCATGAGCAACATGCCAACCATCAAGCACGTTCGCGCCTTCACCATTCGCGGTGGCGGCGCAGACTACCACGACCAGGGGGGTGACCACTGGATCGACGACCACATTGCCACGCCGATGAGCAAGTACCCCGCCTATCGCCAAAGTCGCCAGAGCTTCGGCATCAATGTGCTGGGCACGCTGGTGGTGGAAATCGAGGCCAGCGACGGCACGGTGGGTTTCTCAGTGACGACGGGCGGCGAGCTGGGCTGCTGGATTGTCGAGAAGCATCTGGCGCGCTTTATCGAAGGCGCGAAGGTCACCGACATCGAAAAAATCTGGGACCAGATGTTCAATGCCACGCTCTATTACGGGCGCAAGGGTATCGTGATCAACACCATTTCGGGGGTTGACCTGGCGCTGTGGGACCTGCTGGCCAAGGTGCGCAAGGAGCCGGTGCATGCACTGCTGGGCGGGCCGGTGCGCGACGAACTGACTTTCTACGCTACCGGCGCGCGGCCCGATCTGGCCAGGCAGATGGGCTTCATCGGCGGCAAGATGCCGCTGCACCACGGCCCGGCCGAGCGCGAGGAAGGCTTTAAGAAAAACATCGACATGCTGGCCGATATGCGCAGCCGCGTCGGCGACGACTTCTGGCTGATGCTCGACTGCTGGATGAGCCTGGACGTCGAGTACGCCACCCGTCTGGCAACTGCTGCGCACGAGCATGGCCTCAAGTGGATCGAGGAGGCGCTGCCTCCCGACGACTACTGGGGCTACGCCGAACTGCGCCGCAACGTGCCGCGTGGCATGCTGGTGACCACCGGCGAGCACGAGGCCACGCGCTGGGGCTTTCGCATGCTGCTGGAGATGGGCTGCTGCGACATCCTGCAGCCCGACGTCGGCTGGTGCGGCGGTATCACCGAGCTGATCAAGATATCGAACCTTGCCGATGCGCATGGCAAGCTGGTGGTGCCACACGGCTCGTCGGTCTACAGCTACCACTTTGTCATCACGCGCCACAACAGCCCCTTTGCCGAATTCCTGATGATGGCGCCCAAGGCCGACGAGGTGGTGCCGATGTTCCACCCGCATTTGCTGGATGAACCCGTGCCGGTGAACGGCCGCATGAAGGCCTCCGCACTCGATGCGCCGGGCTTCGGCGTGCGGCTCAACCCCGAGTGCGCGCTGAGCCGGCCATTCCCCCGCTGATACGGGGCCTCCCGGCACACCGCCGGGAACGGCCTGGCAAGTGCTTGGCTTGATGCCTTAAAATATTAAGTTACCCGCGTGCTGTCTCGGCGCGCGGGTGTCTTGTTTGTTCCGGGGCCATGTAGAGGACTACCATGTATAAAAACCTCGCTGCCACAGTCATGTCGACGCTCGTGGCCGCCTGTTTTATTTCTCCTGCCTTTTCCCAATCCGCCGCGCCGGCCAAAGAGCCGCTCAAAATCGGCTTCGTCTATGTGACCCCGCTCACCGGGGCGGGCTGGGTGCATCAGCATGAAGAAGGCCGCCAGGCCGTTGAGGCGGCGCTGGGTGCGCAAGTCAAAACCAGCTACGTCGAAAACGTGGCCGAAGGTGCCGACGCCGAACGTGTGATTCGCGACCTGGCGCAGCAGGGTCACCAGCTGATCTTCACGCCGAGTTTTGGCTATATGGAGCCGACGCTGAAAGTAGCCAAGGACTTTCCCGGCGTGAAGTTCGAGTCGATTACCGGCTACAAGACTGCGGCCAATGTGGCGGTGGCCAACGCCCGCTATTACGAAGGCCGCTACCTGGCCGGCATTGCTGCGGGCCACCTGGCCAATCGTGCCGGTTATGTGGCGGGCTTTCCGATTCCTGAGGTGATCCAGGGCATCAATGCCTTCACGCTGGGCATGCGTTCGGTCAATCCCAAGGCCGAGGTCAAGGTGGTCTGGCTGGGGGCCTGGTTTGACCCGCCGCGCGAGCGCGAGGCGGCCATGACGCTGTTTAACCAGGGCGTTGAGTTGATGGCTTTTCATACCGGTTCGACCGCCGTGATGAGCGCGGCGCAAGAGCGTGGCAAGCTGGCGATTGCCTACCACTCCGACATGCGCAACACAGCGCCCGACGCGCAGGTGCTGGCCGTGACGCACCAGTGGGGCAGCTACTACACGCGCCGCGCGCAAGCCGTGCTTGATGGCAGCTGGAAGAGCAGCGCGCTCTGGGGCGGCGTGCCGGAAGGCATGATCCGCGTCGACAGTTTTGGCCCCAAGGTGCCGCAAAAAGTGGTGGACGAAGTGCTGGCGCGCCAGCGCGATATTGCCGCGGGCAAGCTGCACCCCTTCAAGGCGCGCACGGCGCTGATGGACAACGAAGGCCGGGAGGTGCTGGCGGCCGGCAAAACACTGAGCGACGAGCAAATCCTGACCATGAATTTTCTGGTGCAGGGCGTGCAAGGCAAGCTCACAAAATAGGCCCGGAAGATCATCATGAGCTACCAAGTCAAAGAAATTTTTTACACCCTGCAGGGCGAGGGCGCCAA
>DASXRN010000305.1:0-5792 GCA_036506595.1 Polaromonas sp.
GAAAAGCTTCGCGCAGCTTGGCCACCGGCTGCGGCAACACATAACGGGCCTGGGTGTGGGTGGTGGCAATCGAGAGCGTGCCGCTGTCCTGGGCTGAAAACTGCTCGCCAATGCGCCGCAAATTGCCTACTTCACGCATGATCAGCTCTATGCTTTTGAGCACATGCTCGCCGGGCTCGGTCACGCGCTTGAGGCGTTTGCCGTGCCGCGCAAAAATCTCCACGCCCAGCTCTTCTTCGAGTTCGATAATGGCCTTGGACACGCCCGGCTGCGAGGTGTGCAGGACGCGGGCCGTTTCTGTGAGGTTCAGGTTGCGCCGAACGGCCTCCTGAACAAAGCGGAATTGGTGTAGGTTCATATCGAATTCAGGCTAATTGGTTGCTTTATTATGCCCGTTTTGCGCTAAGGCGAGGCGTACCTCAGCGCTGAAGCCTTGCGGACTCAGGACAAGGCAATGTCGGCCATTAGCGCTGTCAGTTGTTCGTATTCACCGGCTGTGGGCAGGAGTTCAAACGCCACGCCGGGATGCGCGGCCCTGACTTGTTCGATCAGCAGCGGCAAATCTTCGCGCGCATGTTTGCCAACCCCAAGAAACAGCGGAAACACCCTTATTTGACGGGCGCCAGCAGCTATTAAATTGGTAGCAGCTTCGGGCAGCGAGGGTGTGCAGATTTCCAGGTAGGCGCAGCAGACCGGCGTCTCCGGCTGGCGGGCGCGGATGAGTGCGGCAACGGCTTCCATCGGTTCGCGCCATTGCGGGTCTCGCGAGCCATGGGCGAACAGAACAATGCCGCGGGTCGATGTAGTCATGGTGAGGGCGCAAGACGTGAATCGGTGGGTCAGCGTCTGAGCACCAGCCAGCCAAATGCTGCCAGCGAAACCGCCATGTAGAGCAGCCCCGGTGTGGCGGCTGCCAGCCAGGGTTGCCAGTTGCGCAGGTTGCCGATGTAGCCAAACACGTTGTTGAGCAGGAAGAAACTGATGCCGATCATGACGCCGGCAAACACATAGCTGGCGATGCCGCCCGCACGGAAGTGCAGGTAGGCAAAAGGCAAGGCCAGTATCACCATCACGAGGCAACTGAGCGGGTAGAACACCTTTCTCCAGAACTCGATTTCATAACGCTGTGCCGTCTGGCCATTCGCGTCCAGATGGCGGATGTACTTGAAGAGGTCGATGGTGCTCATGCGCTCAGGTTTGAGCAGCGCCACCGACACCATTTCAGCGCTGATTTCGGTGGGCCAGCGAAAGTTCGCCAGTGCTGCCCGGCTGACCTTGGCAGCCTCCGCCGGCTTGCCGGCACTGGGGGCGGTGGCGCCCTCAGGGATCTCAAACTCGGTGCGCGTGGCCTGCTTGAGTTGCCAGGCATCGCCCTTGGCAAACACGGCTACTGGTGCCTGGGTCGTTGAAACGACCAGCCCCTTGTTGTTGAACTCGAAAATCTGCACGCCCTGCATTTCATTGTCGGGCGACAGCGTTTTGACGTTGACCACGTAGCTGTTGTAAGCCTGTTTTTCTTTCAGCCATGCACCGGTCTGGCCAACCGTGATCTTGCTTTGGTACCTGGCCTTGAGCAATTGCGCGGCCCGCTCGCTGGCGGGCGCCACATAGTCTCCTACCGCAAAACTGAACACCACAAATACGGCGCCCAGTGCCAGCAAAAGTTGCAGCGCACGCCAGGGACCCAGTCCGCTGGTGCGCAAAATGGTGTATTCGGAGCTCTGGGCCAGGCGAGCCATCACAAAAATGGTGCCAATCAGCACCGAGATGGGCAGCAGTTCATACAGATGATTGGGAATCAGCAAGGCCACATACAACAGCGCATGCCTGATCAGGTAAATGTCGGCGGCAGAGCCCAAGCCGTTGTTTTTGCCCAGGTACTGCAGTTCATCGACCAGGTCAAAAAAGCAGAACAGGGCCAAAAACCCCAGGGCGACCAGCGCGATGGCGGACAGCACCTCGCCGTAAATAAGGCGGCGTATGGTTTTCATGGGCGGCCCTCGTTGGCGGTAGCGGCCGCTGCTGGGCGACGCCGCCCGCCAGCCGGCCTGAGAACCCAGTTGAAGTGCCGCTTGGCCAGCCATCCCAGGCCCACCACGAAGACGCCGCCATGCAGCGCCAGCAACAGGTTTGTGAAACTGATAAGGCCGACAAAAATCCAGCTTTGCCCGAGATTGACGAGGTTGTTGTAAACCACAAAGGTCAGCAGGACAAAAATAATGTTGCTGCTGCGTCCGCCGCGTGGGTTCACGCTGGCCAGCGCTACGGCCAGAATCACGAAATTAAGGGACGCCAGTGCCAACCCCAGGCGCCAAGCCAACTCACTCCGATTGCTGGGTGTGGGCGCGTTGATCAGGGCGCGTATGGATAAAAGCTTGGCTTCCGGCGCATTGGCGGTCAGTGGGTTTGCGTCGCCCGTTTTGGTGCCGTACTCTTCAAAGTCGCTGACTTTGAGCGCTGATTGCCCGATCATATTTTCAAGCCGCTGGCCGTTCTCGAGTATCAGGAACTGGGCGTCTTCTTTGGTCTCAACGCGGCCTGAACGCGCGGTGGTGATGGAGCTCTTGCCTTTTTCGGTCGCAGCGATGAAAACGTTGTTGCTGGATTGGTCACCGGCCGTCCCTGTCGTATTGCGGTCGATGAAAAAGACGCGGTTGCCGCTGGACGACTCCTGGAACTGACCGGGTGCCACGCGATCCAGGTCGCCGCGCTGCTCGTAGCGGCTTTGCATGTTTTTGGTTTGCTGGTTGGTCCACGGCCATACAAAAAGCGCTGCCAGCGCAATCACCAGCAAAACCGGCCAGGCGAAGCGAAACACAGGCTTCAGAAAACCCGCCAACCCCTGGCCACTGGTGAACCAGACCACCATTTCACTGTCGCGGTACATGCGTGACAGCGTGCTGACCATGGCAATGAAGAGCGACAGCGTCAGGATGGTTGGCAGGCGGCCCAAGGCCGAGTAAGCCATGAAGAGCATGACATCCTGCGGGTTGACGAAACCGCGTGAGGCCTGGCCCAGCGTGCGGATCAGCACGATCGTCATCACGATGGTTATCAGTACCACCAGGGTGGCCCCAAAACTGCGTGCCAACTCTTTGCGAATCGAAGATTGGAATAACATTGACTGAATAATCGCCTTTGCTTGGTTTTCTTGTTTTTGTTTTATTTGCCAGACCCCGAATTATGAACTTTGAACTCAAAACTCTGACCCGCGCCCGCGTTTGCAGTGAAAAATGTGATGCCTTGGTTATGCTCATTCCTCAAGATCTGAGCGCTGGCGATGATCCGCTGTCTGAGTTGGCCGCTCTGGCCATTAAATCGGGTGACTTTGAGGCCAAGCCGGGCAAGCTGCTTAGCGCCTACCGCACGCCGGGCATTGCGGCAGCGCGGGTTCTGCTGGTGGGTGCTGGTGATGGAAGCCCCAAAAATGTTCGTACTGCTGCGCAGGCCGCGCTGGCAGCCTTGAAAACCAGCAATGCCCAGCGTGCGCTGCTTTGCCTCAGTGCCCTGAACGACCCGCAGCCCGAAGCCGTGCGGGCTGCAGTTGTGGCTTGCAGCGATGCCTCCTACACCTACGGAGCCACCAAATCCAAAGGAAGCCCTGCAAAACTGCAGCATGTTGTGGTGGGTGTGCAGGATCTGGCGAACGCCAAGGCCGGTTTTGACAAGGGGGCGGCGCTGGTAAAGGGTATTGCGTTCGCCAAGGAATGGGCCAACCGGCCGGCTAACCATGCCACGCCGACCTTGCTGGCAGGCGCCGCCAAGGAGCTTGCCAAACTGCGCAACATCAAGGTGGAGGTGCTGGGCCTCAAAGAGGTTGCCAAGCTGGGCATGGGCTCGTTCATGGCCGTGGCCCAGGGCTCGGCAGAGCCTTTGCGTTTTATCGTGCTGCGTTATGACGGCGCGGCCAAAGCCGTGGCCCCCGTTGTGCTGGTGGGCAAGGGCATTACCTTTGACACCGGCGGCATCTCGATCAAGCCGGCGGCCGAGATGGATGAAATGAAGTTCGACATGGGGGGGGCAGCGAGCGTTCTGGGCACCTTCCGGGCCTTGGCCGAGCTGCAGCCCGCGCTGAACGTGGTGGGCCTGATCCCGGCGTGCGAAAACATGCCCAGTGACCGTGCCGTCAAACCCGGCGATGTGGTCACCAGCATGAGCGGTCAAACCATCGAAGTCCTGAACACCGATGCAGAAGGGCGCCTGGTGCTGTGCGATGCCCTGACCTATGCGGAGCGTTTCAAGCCCAAGGCGGTGGTTGACATCGCCACGCTGACTGGGGCCTGCGTGATCGCCTTGGGTGGCGTGCGCAGCGGACTCTTTTCCAGTGACGACCAACTGGCCCAGTCGCTGGCCGATGCCGGTGAGTCGTCGCTGGACTTGTGCTGGAGGATGCCGCTGGATGAAGAATACGCGGAAGGCCTGAAAACCAATTTTGCCGATGTGGCAAATGTGGCGGGCCGGGCCGGTGGAGCGGTCACCGCGGCCAAGTTCTTGCAACGCTTTACCGCCAGCTTCCCGTGGGCGCATCTGGACATTGCCGGCACGGCCTGGAAAGGGGGCGCTACCAAGGGTGCGACGGGTCGTCCGGTGCCCTTGCTGCTGGACTATTTGCTGGGCCAGGTGCCCGCAGTGCTTGCTGCACCGCGCAAAGCACCGTCCAAAGCCCCCTCCAAGACCATGCCGGTTAAAAAAAGCAAGGCAACTCCTGGAACCAGAGCCACGGCAAAGGCATGACACGGGCATGACCGAGATCGCCTTTCACTTTAACGTCCCGGACAAGCTGCTGTACAGCTGCCGCTTGCTGCGCAAGGCCTACCTGAGTGGCGCCAGCGTGGTGGTGACAGCCGAGCCTGAGGTACTGGCCCAACTCGATCAATTGCTGTGGAGCTTTTCTGCAACGGAATTTGTACCGCACTGCCGGGTGACGGCTGAGGCGGGCATTCTGGCCACCACGCCGGTACTGCTTGCCGAGTCGCTCACGGCGAGTCCCCACCACGGCGTTTTGGTCAATCTGGGGCCTGACATTCCCGATCAATTTGAACGTTTTGAGCGCTTTATTGAAGTGGTGACGCAGGCTGACGATGACCGCTTTGCCGCTCGCAGCCGCTGGAAGCATTACGCCGACAGGGGTTACCGCATGAAACGACATGACCTGGCGACAGCCGGGGAGGGTGCATGAGCCGTTCGACCGTGCCGCCGCGCTTCGTTCCCACACTGACCGAGGTCGTTCTGCCCACGCCAGCAGCCTCGACGGGGGCCATGCCTGCAGCGCCTGTTGCGCCTTCTGTCGATCTGGAAGAGCAAATGGTGCAACGCGTCTTGCAACGGGTGGACCTGATTCTTGAAAGACGCTTGCGGGAGTCTGTGGGTCAACTGATCCTGGAGCACACACAGAGCCTAGCCCCCCGTCTGCGGGAAGAGATTGAGCGGGTGGTGCGGCAGTCCGTCCGTCAGGCGTTTGAGCAGGAAGATACGTAACCGACTTCCCGCCCATAGACCATTCCCTGCGCAGTAGGTGCATATTAGCCACGTTGTTGATCGGGTAAACCCCCTTATCGGAAATAACCTAGGGACGTTGCTAATGTGCGGGCCCGGAAATTGCGATATGTTCGGCCCCGTTGAGTAAAAAAAAATGTTCTCAACCTTTAACGGTAATTTCCTAATCGGAGTGTTTTTATGCAAATGAAATTGAAACTGACAGTACTGGCCGCTCTTGCAACTTTGGCCGGCCTGGCCTCAGCCCAGGATGTCGCCGTGGTCAAGATTGGTCACGTAGGGCCAATGTCCGGTTC
>DASXRN010000306.1:0-1546 GCA_036506595.1 Polaromonas sp.
TGGCCAGCCAGGAAGGTGCGGCCATCATCCAGCGCGCGCCCTATGTGGATGTGGTGTTTGGCCCGCAAACCCTGCACCGCCTGCCAGATCTGCTGGCCAAACGTGCTCGCCTTGGCAAGCCGCAGGTCGACATCAGCTTTCCCGAAATCGAAAAGTTCGACCACCTGCCGCCTGCCCGTGTGGAAGGCGCCAGTGCCTTTGTCAGCATCATGGAAGGCTGCTCCAAGTACTGCAGCTACTGCGTGGTGCCTTACACCCGCGGCGAAGAGGTCTCGCGGCCTTTTGACGACGTGCTGGTCGAAGTGGCGGGCCTGGCCGATCAGGGCGTGAAAGAAGTTACGCTACTGGGACAAAACGTCAACGCCTACCGCGGGCCCATGGGTGACACGGCAGAGATCGCCAATTTCGCCACGCTGCTCGAATATGTCTCGGACATTCCAGGCATTGAGCGCATTCGCTATGTCACCAGCCACCCCAACGAGTTCACGCAAAGCCTGATCGACGCCTACGCCAAGCTGCCCAAGCTGGTCAACCATTTGCACCTGCCGGTGCAGCACGGCTCTGACCGGATTTTGATGGCCATGAAGCGCGGCTACACCGCCATGGAATACAAAAGCACCATCCGCAAGCTGCGCGCGATTCGCCCCGACCTGGCCATGAGCAGCGATTTCATCGTCGGCTTTCCCGGCGAAACCGAGGACGATTTCAACAAGATGATGAAGCTCATCGATGACGTGGGTTACGACACGTCCTTCAGCTTTATCTACAGCCCGCGCCCCGGCACACCTGCCGCCACGCTGCACGACGACACGCCGCACGAGGTCAAGCTGGCCCGCCTGCAGCGCCTGCAAGCCGCCATTGACGACAGCGTGCGTGCCATCAGCGCCAGCCGCCTGGGCACGGTGCAGCGCGTGCTGGTCGAAGGCGCTGCCCGCAAAACCCCCAACGCCCTGTTTGGCCGCACCGAATGCAATCGCGCCGTGGTGTTCAACGGCCCCGACCGTCTGATCGGACAACTGGTCGATGTCAGGATCACCGAAGCGCCACAGCGCTCATTGCGCGGTGAAGTGGTGACGCAAGACAGCGCCGTGCCGGCCTGAGGCGACCGCATTGCGCCGGCCATCCTGACCCATGCTGCAGCGGTTTTCGTTCCGGCAACTGCTCGTCATCGCGTTTTTGCTGATTGCCGCCCTGCTCGGTGCCGCCTCGCTGCGCGCCCTGTTCACGCTGGAAGACCTGACGCTGCAAAGCCGTGACAGCGCGGCCCGTGCGCTTGAACTCAGTGGCGCAGCCCAGTCCCTGGCCGAGCGCAGCGTCGCTATGGAGCGTACCTCGCGGCAATCGGTGGTGTTGGACGACCGCGTGCTGCGGGAACATTTTCGTGACGAGGCCCGCGAAGCCACCGACATACTGACCCGCCTGGCCCGGGAAGGCCTGCCCAGCGACCCCGCAAGGCAGTGGCGCGCGCACCTGCACACCCTGGGCAGCCTGCTGACCGGCCCAGCCGAAACCGCGCTGGAGCGGGAACGCCAGCTGGCGCAGGAGT
>DASXRN010000307.1:0-5939 GCA_036506595.1 Polaromonas sp.
ATGATGTTTGACGGCCTGGGCTCTTCTGCGGCGCACATCAAGGGTGGCCGCATCAAGGCCCTGATGGTGTCGGGCAGCAAGCGCAACCCGGCCTTCCCGGATGTGCCCTGCGCCACTGAGGTCGGCCTGCCCGAGTACACCGTGACCACCTGGTATGGCATGTGGGCCCCCAAGGGCACGCCGGCCGATGTGCAGGCGCGCATCGTGGAAGAGCTGCGCAAGGCGGCCGCCGCCGATGAACTCAAGGCCATCTGGGCCAACAACGGCGCGGAGTTTGGCAACCTGACGCCGCAGCAGTTTGGCGCTTTCGTCAACGCTGAAGTCAAGCGCTGGGCCGCCGTGGTCAAGGAATCCGGGGCCAAGCTGGAGTAGATATGGCCCCCACGCTCGTCACTTCGTGTACTTCGCTGCCCCCCGGGGGGGCTAATTTTCCTTGGGGCGGCCCTGCGGAAAATTGCGTGACCTCTAAGCCATTCACTTACTCGCTCCCGCAATGAGTGGCGCTGTTTTACTGACGACCGAAGGGGGGCTGGCCCTGGTCACCCTGTCGCATCCGGCCAGGTTCAATGCCATGTCGCGTGCGATGTGGCGTGAATTGCGTGCCGTTTTTTCCGCCCTCCATCAAAACAGTGCGCTGCGCTGCGTGCTGATCCGGGGTGAGGGCGGGCATTTTTGTGCCGGGGGCGACATCTCTGAATACACCGGGTTTCGTTTTGCCGAGGCCACGCTGCGTGACTTTCATGAAAACGAGGTCTGGGGCGGCCTGCAGGCCATGCTGGACTGCGACCTGCCCATCGTCGCCCAGATCGAGGGCAACTGCATGGGCGCCGGGCTTGAAATTGCCAGTTGCTGCGACTTGCGGCTGGCCGGCGACAGCGCCCGCTTTGGCGCGCCGATTGCCAGGCTGGGCTTTCCGATGGCGCCGCGCGAGGCGGCGCTGGTTTTGCGCGCCGTCGGCGAGCTGACAGCGCGCGAAATGCTGCTGGCGGCGGCGGTGCTGGATGCGGCCGAGATGAAGCGGCGCGGCTTTCTTAACGATGTCGTTGCAGCGGGCGAGGTCAGCGCTGCGGCGCTGGCGTGCGCGGGCCGCATCAGCCAGCTGGCACCGCAGGCGGCGCGCCTGAATAAACAGTCTTTCAGGGCTCTGGCCCAATATCCATCTGCGCAAGCAGCTACTGATTTGGTAGCAACTGCGTATCGCTATGCAGCGACGCAAGAGCACCGCGAAGGCGTGACGGCCTTTGTTGAAAAACGCCAGCCCCGGTTTGAGCGCTGAACTCCTCGCGTATATTTTTAATTCTTCGATTGCCTGATCCATGAATAACCACAATCTTTTTGCCGCCCTGCGTGCCGCCTTCCCTTCGGCGCTGGATGAAACCGCCGTTGAAACCGACAACGGCCTGACTTACTCCTGGCGTGACCTGGAGCGCGCCACGGCCATGATGGCCAACCTGCTCCAGTCGCTAGGCTTGCCGGACGGCGCCCGGGTGGCGGTGCAGGTGGAGAAATCGGTCGAGGCCATGGTGCTTTACCTGGCCACCCTGCGCGCAGGCTATGTGTTCTTGCCGCTCAACACCGCCTACCAGAGCGCCGAGATCGAGTATTTCATCGGCAACGCCGAGCCGGCTGTGGTGGTGTGCAGCAGCAAAAACTTCGGCTGGGTCAGCAAGATCGCCTTCAAGGCGGGCACGCAAAACGTTTTCACGCTGGACGACGACCGCAGCGGCTCCCTCTTGGACCGCGCCGCGCACTGCAGCGACCAGCATGAAGTGGCGGTGCGGCAAGCGGACGACCTGGCCGCAATCTTGTACACCAGCGGCACCACCGGCCGCAGCAAGGGCGCGATGCTGTCGCACGGCAACATGCTGAGCAATGCGCAGGTGCTTAAAGACTATTGGGGCTGGCGAACACGGGAAGAGGGCGGCGATGTGCTGATCCACGCCTTGCCGATTTTTCATGTGCATGGCCTGTTTGTGGCGATTCATGGCGCGCTGCTCAACGGCAGCAAGATGATCTGGCTGTCCAAATTCGACCCGAAACTGGTGGTGAAGAAACTGCCCGAAGCCACCGTCTTCATGGGCGTGCCCACCTTGTACGTGCGCCTGCTGGCCGAGCCTGGGCTGACCCGTGAAGCCTGCCGCAACATGCGCCTCTTCGTGGCCGGTTCGGCCCCCTTGCTGATCGAAACCTTTAACGACTGGCAGCAGCGCACCGGCCACACGATTCTGGAGCGCTACGGCATGAGCGAGACCGCCATGCTGACGTCCAATCCCTATCGAAAGGAACAAGGCGGGGAGCGCCGCGGCGGCACCGTGGGCTTTGCGCTGCCGGGCGTCAGCCTGCGCGTGCAGGACGAGCAAGGAAAGTCCGTACCGGCGGGCGAGATTGGCGGCATTCAGGTCAAGGGGCCGAATGTCTTCAAGGGCTACTGGCGCATGCCCGAAAAAACCAAAGAAGAGTTCACCGCCGACGGCTATTTCAAAACCGGTGACGTGGGCAAGATCGACGAACGCGGCTACATCACCATCGTGGGGCGCAGCAAGGACCTGATCATCAGCGGCGGCTACAACGTCTACCCGGCCGAGATTGAGGGCTACATCAACGAGCTGCCCGGCGTGGCCGAAAGCGCCCTGGTTGGCGTGCCGCACCCGGATTTTGGCGAAGCCGGCGTGGCCATCATCATCGCCAAACCAGGCGCCACGCTGGAGGCGGGCCAGGTTGTGGCCGCGCTCAAGTCAAAGCTGGCCAACTTCAAGATTCCCAAACAATGCTTTGTCGTGGGTGAGCTTCCGCGCAACACCATGGGCAAAGTCCAGAAGAACCTGCTGCGCGAACAGTACAAAAGCTTGTTTGCCTGAGCTTTGTTTGCTATTAATTTGATAGCTGCCTGCGTCCGTACCATATGGGCTAGAGGTGGATTTACCTTAAGACCAGCACCGGGATATGCGAATGTGTCAGCACATGCATGGTTTCACTGCCCAGCAGCAGGCGCTTGAGGCCGCGCCGGCCATGTGAGGCCATCACAATCAAATCGCAGTTGTGCTTTTTGGCCGTGGCGATGATGGACTCGGCGATGAGATCAGAGGTTGTGATGACCGCCTTGGCCTTCACCCCTTGTGCCTCGGCGCTGGCCTTGACGCTCTCCACCACGGCCAGGGCATCGTCTGCCCACTGCTGTTCGGTGAGAGCCACTTCCCTCGCCGCCACCTCCGCCGACATGCCGCCTTCAAAATAGCTGACCGGGTAGCGCGGCACCACCTTGAGCGCCACCAGTTCCGCGCCGGTGAGCGCCGCCAGATTGATGCCGCTGGTGACGGCTTTGCGTGACAGGTCTGACCCATCCGTGGCAATCAGAATGCACTGGTACATGGCATACCTCCTGAGGTTGAAGCAGTATCCGACCTTAGCTTCCCTTGATAACCCGGTCCTTGATCCATGTCAAGGTCTCTGGCCTGCGCCGCCGGTCATGCCAGCTGCCGTCCTCCTGTCCGTGTTGCCCGAGCCAGCCTCTGGCGCCTGACCTAAGCCGTCGGCGGTCTGTTGCGGCCCTGCCCAAATGGCCGGAGATGCCTGAAATAACTCTTACAATTCGATTTTCATGGGTCGCCGGCACACCCTGGATGCCTGTTTCCCCGCCATTCTTCACGGACTAAAGGACAGTATGAACAAGCACTTGTGGTCTTTCGCGTTTTCGGCCATTGCACTGGTTGCCTGTGGCAAGAAGGAAGAAGCGCCGGCTGCGCTGGTCGTCCCGGCGCCTGCGGCCAGCGCGCCGGCAGCCGTTGCCAATACCGAAGAGAAAGTGCTGAACATCTACCACTGGCCTGACTACATCGCCAAAGACATGGTGGCGAATTTCGAGAAGGAAACCGGCATCAAGGTCAACTACCAGACCTTTGAAAACAACGAAGCCCTGCACGCCAAGCTGGTGGCTGGCAACTCAGGTTACGACATCGTGGTGCCCGGTGCCGTGTTTGCCAAGCCGCAAATTGACGGCGGGCTGCTCATGAAGCTGGACAAGACCAAAATTGCCAATTACGGCAATCTGGACCCGGCCATCATGGGCAAGCTGGGCACGATTGACCCGGGCAATGCTTACCTGGTGCCCTGGGCCTGGAGCTTTACCACGGTGGGCATCAACAAGGCCAAGGTCGCCAAGGCGCTGGGCACCACGCCCCTGCCTGCAAACGCCTGGGACCTGGTGTTCAACCCGGTCTACACCGCCAAACTCAAATCCTGCGGCATCGCCTACCTTGACTCACCGACCGAGGTGCTTCCACCGGCCATGCATTACCTGGGCAAAAACGCTTACTCGAATGACCCGGCCGACCACAAGGCCGCCGGCGCGATGCTGGCCAAGGTGCGTCCGCACATCCGCCTGTTCTCCAGCACCATGATTGACGACCTGGCTGGCGGCAAGGCCTGTGTGGCCCTGGGTTGGGCCGGGGACATGAATATTGCCCGCGGTCGTGCGCTGGAAAACAAGAGCGGCAATGTCATCGAGGTGTTGCTGCCAAATACGGGCGGCCTGATTTTCATGGACAACCTGGCGATTCCCAAAGACGCCAAGCACCCGAACAACGCCTACGCCTTCATGAACTATTTCCTGCGCCCCGAAGTCTCGGCTTCGCTGACCAACGAGCTGAACTATGCCACGGCCAACAAGGCCAGCCTGGCCCATGTGACACCCGAAATCGCCAAAGACCCTGCGGTGTTTCCTGACGCGGCCAATCTGCAGAAGATGGTTTCCCCCGCAAGTTTCAGCAATGAAGCGCGCGAATCCATGAGCAACGTGTTTACCTTGTTCAAAAAAGGTAGTTGAGCTTTTCAGGCGGCCGGGTTGGTTGCTCGGGCTGTGCAGTCTTCAAAGGCTGCACAGCCTTTTTAACGGTGGTTTTGATACCGGATTAACGTTGGGAATTAAGGCTTCATGACTCTAGCCGCATCGTCCGACGATGGATTTTTACGGACAGACCAGCTGGTCAAGCGCTTTGACGGCGTGGCGGCGGTAGACGAGGTTTCGTTGTCCATCCACAAGGGCGAGATTTTTGCGCTGCTCGGTAGCTCGGGTTGCGGCAAATCGACCTTGCTGCGCATGCTGGCGGGGTTTGAGAAGCCGACCTCGGGCTCGGTCATTCTCGATGGCGTGGACATCGCGTCGTTTGCGCCCTATGAGCGACCGATCAACATGATGTTTCAGTCGTATGCGCTGTTTCCGCACCTGAACATCTGGGACAACATCGCCTTCGGCCTCAAGCGCGAAGGCATGCCCAAGGCGCAGATTGAAGCGCGCGTTGAGGAGATGCTCAAGCTGGTGCAACTGGAGGCTTTTGCCAAACGCAAGCCGCACCAGCTCTCTGGCGGCCAGCAGCAGCGCGTGGCGCTGGCGCGCAGCCTGGCCAAGAAGCCGCAATTGTTGCTGCTTGATGAGCCCTTGGGCGCCCTGGACAAAAAACTGCGCGAGCGCACCCAGTTTGAGCTGGTCAACATTCTTGAGTCCGTTGGCGTGACCTGCGTCATGGTGACCCATGACCAGGAAGAAGCCATGGCCATGGCCTCCCGCATTGCCGTCATGAGCCATGGCCGCGTGCTGCAAGTGGGCACGCCCAAGGAAATTTACGAGCATCCCAATTGCCGCTTTGTGGCCGACTTTATTGGCAACGTCAATTTGATGGAGGGTGTGCTGACTGTCGATGAGGCGGATCACTGCGAGGTGACGACCGAGTATGGCGTGGTGAATATAGGGCATGGCATCAGTGGCACCCAGGGCATGTCGGTGGCCATTGCGGTGCGGCCCGAAAAAATACATATCTCCAAGACCCGGCCAGCCGTGAAGGTGAATTTGTTCCGCGGCAAGGTTCGCGAAATCGCCTACTTTGGCAGCTACAACACCTTTATCGTGGAAATGCATGGGAGCGGAAGTAGAAGTGAGGGCAAGG
>DASXRN010000308.1:0-11124 GCA_036506595.1 Polaromonas sp.
GGTCTGCACCTACCCGCGCTATCGGTGCTCGTGTAATCTCACTCATGGGCTTCCCCTTTTCAGTTTCAGATTGATGATCGAAACTCAATCTTGGTGCTTCGACACCGTTAATGGAAGGTGGGAAGTCCTTTCGTATTCGCGATGGTTGGTCCTCACAGGCTGCCCTCATAAGGGTCACGGCGGCTTCAGCTCAAATATTCGTCCAAGTGGCTGGCTTCCTCCGCAAAGCGATTGATAAGAAAATCGAGAAGGGCGCGTACGCGCGGTGCCATGTACCGGTTACGTTGATACAGGGCATGTACCGGCGCGTCCGCAGACTGCCATTCCGGCAACAAAATGTTCAAGCGTCCTGCACGCAGGTCTGCGCCAATGTCCCAGATCGATTTCATCGCAATGCCGTAACCGTGCACCGCCCACTCCCGCGCGACCGCCCCGTCATTGGTCTCGCGCGCGTTCGCGAGCGAGACCGTATGACTTTCGACTTGGCCGTTTTGGGTGAACCGCCAGTCGTTCGCCGGCCCGGCCGCAGAGCCGAGAACAATGCAGTCGAAGCGCTCCAAATCCCGCGGGTGTTCGGGGGCCCCGTGCTTCGCCAGATATCCAGGCGATGCGCACAACACGCGCCGGTTGGACGCCAAGGGCCGGGCAACGAAGGAACTGTCCGCCGGCACGCCGAATCGGATGGCGAGATCAATATCGTCTTGCAACAGGTTCGACAGCGAATCCGACAGCACCAGCGCGAACCGCACCTCGGGGTATTGCGTGTTGAACTCGTCAAGCCAGCCGTTGAGTACATGGCGACCGAAATCCGAGGTTGCCGAGATCCGCACCTTTCCACGCACGACGCTTTTCCCGGCCTGTAGAAAGGCGTGACCGTCGTCGAGTGCCTGGAGCGCCTGCTGGCAATAGGCTAAATACGTCCGACCTTCATCCGTCAAGCGCAGGTGGCGAGTCGTGCGTTCGAACAGGCGCGTATGCAGCCCAGATTCGAGCTTGACGAGGCGCGCGCTCGCGGCCGCGGGGGACAGCCCGAGCTTGCGGCCTGCGGCCGACAGTCCACCTAGATTTGCAGCTTCCACAAACAGCCTGATGTCACCAAGATTGTCCATGATATTTCCAATTTATTTGAAAATCATTCAAATGCTACGCCAATTATCAAAATCAAGGAGCCTGCGCAGAATAGCGCCATGAACAACCAACCGCCACCTTGTCATGAAGCTTGACCATGCAACGATCATCACCGGGGACCTCGAAGCCGCACGGCGCTTCCTCTGCTCCGTCGTCGGCCTCAGCGAAGGTCCGCGCCCGCCATTTGGCGTCAAGGGCCACTGGCTTTATGCAGATGGCCAGCCTGTCATTCATCTGATAAAGGCGGACACCGCCGCGTCGGCGAAACCAGCCGTCCCTCGCATCGACCATGTCGGATTGCGCATCAACAGCGTTCGGGAATGGTCGGCATTGCTCGATCGGATGCGACTCAACGGCATCCCCTACGAGCTCAGCGAAGTGCCGCTTTCTGGTGAACGCCAGCTCTTCGTCGCCATGGCGCCTGGCGTCGTCATCGAATTGGTCACCAGTCAGCATCCTCCCACCCCTTGAGCGTCGCACGTTCCACTTTCCATCAAACCTGGAGACCCCCAACCATGTCCACTCCCTCTCTTCTTTTTACGTCGACCCGCATTGCCAGCCTTGAAGTGCCGCACCGTGTCGTGATGGCGCCGATGACGCGTGCCCGGAGTACCCAGCCCGGTGACATCCCCAATGCGATGAACGCCCGCTATTACGCCCAGCGGGCGTCAGCGGCCCTGATCGTGACCGAGGCGACGCAGATTTCACCGCAAGGCAAGGGCTATTCCTTCACGCCCGGCATTTACAGCCCCGAGCAGGTTGCCGGATGGCGCCTGGTGACCAAGGCAGTGCATGCCGCAGGCGGGCGCATTTTCCTGCAGCTCTGGCACGTGGGGCGTATGTCCCACCCCGACTTCCACAACGGCGAACTGCCGGTGGCGCCGTCCGCGGTTCCGTTCGAAGGGAATATTTGGAAGGTCGACCCGGCCACCGGCGTCGGCGCCATGGTCGACTCCCCCACCCCGCGCGCGCTCACCACGGCCGAAATCAAGGGCGTCATCGCGGATTTCCGCCGCGGGGCGCGCAACGCCATCGATGCGGGCTTTGATGGCGTGGAGATCCACGGCGCCAACGGCTATCTCGTCGACCAGTTCCTGCGCACAACGTCCAACACCCGCACCGACGAATACGGCGGTTCGCGCGAGAATCGCCTGCGCTTTCTCAAAGACGTGGTAGACGCGGTGGCGGACGAGGTCGGCGCCGGCCGCACCGCCATTCGCCTGGCCCCGTTCCTGACCGCCCGCGGCATGGCCTGCCCCGACATCCTGCCAACCATGCTCGAAGCCACCGAATATCTGCAGGACCGCGGCATCGCCTATCTGCACCTGGTCGAGGCGGACTGGGACGATGCGCCGCAATTCACCGAGGAATTCCGCCAGGCCATCCGTGCGCGCTTCACGCGGTCGATCATCGTTGCCGGGAAGTATGACAAGGCGCGGGCCGAGTGGGTCCTGTCGAAGGGCTATGCCGACCTGGTCGCGTTCGGCCGGCCGTTCGTGGCCAACCCGGACCTGCCACGCCGGCTCGCCGAAGGCTTGCCGCCGGCCATGCTCGATAGCAGCACGCTTTTCGGAGGCAGCGAGGGTGGCTATAGCGACTATTCCAGCTGGAGCGATACCAGTCAGGCCGGCGCAGCCAGAGAACCGGAAGTTGTTTCCTGAACAACAGTCTTCAAAAACCGACTCAAGAGAAATGCACAATGTTTAATTATCACGGATCGACTGCGTTGGTCACAGGGGCTTCCAAAGGAATCGGCGAAGTCTTCGCTGAGCATCTGGCCGCTCGCGGCATGAGCCTTGTGCTGGTGGCGCGTTCGCTAGATGCATTGGAAAGCCTGGCACAACGCCTGTCTGAAAAATACGGAATTCAATGCACTGTACTCAATGCCGACCTCGCTGATCCAGGGTCCGCGAATTGGATTGCTGCCGAACTTGAACGCCGCGGCATCCAAGTGGATCTGCTGATAAATAACGCCGGCTTAGGATTGAGCGGAAATTTTCTGTCGCACGAACTGAAACACGAGCAAGGCAGCATCCAGGTGAATGTACAGACGCTCGTCTCCCTGAGCTATCTGTTAGGCAAAGGCATGAAAAGCCGTGGCAAGGGAGGCATCATCAATATCGCCTCCAACGCCAGTTTCCAGCCCCTCCCCGCGATGGCTACCTACGCCGCGACCAAGGCCTTCGTGCTCCATTTCAGCGAGGCGCTAAGCCACGAACTGGCCGGCGACGGTGTGCATGTGATGGCCCTGTGTCCTGGCCCGACAGCCACCAATTTTTTTGCGGGAACCACAACCAATATGTCTGCGAAGGACATGGACAGTTCAGAGTCGGTGGTTCAAAAGACACTTGCTGCATTCGATCAAGGCAAAACCGTCGCCTATCCGACACGCACAAGCGTGCGGCTTGGCATGTTATTGCCAAGATTTCTTCCTCGATCGCTGGTGACGAAAATTGCTGGAATGGCAACCAAAAACATGGGCCTTTATTAAATGAATCGGAGTTCGATGCGTCGGGCTAGCATTGCGAGATCGCGTGTCGCAAGGTTCCAGATCAAAGTTTTATTGCGAGTGACCGCTTTCAGGCCGCGAATTGTTGAGTTCGGGTGTCTGCAACTGGCCGAAAGATGCTATGTGGCGAGCAGTTCCGATAAGCGTAGGTCGGCAGTCAGTGGCGGATTCAACCGTCATTCGGTGATACGCGTTTCAACGCTAAGTGTTGGCCTTGATGCGCCCTTTTTTATGGGTTAATGCCCCGTTTCATCCCGAGCGAATGCGCACTGATGCTCCCCCAGCGCCAGCACTGCGAAAAAGATAAAGCCTCAGCTGTAGCTGCGTGCGTACTGTTTGGACAAGCCCATGGCGCTGGGCATCAGCCGCTGTTTAACCTGTTGCTGGTTTACTGGCTGCTGTTTTTGCCGAAATAAAAAGAAAAAACACCTTAAACCCCCTGTGGAATGGGTGCAAGGCGCTATCGTTTTGGTAGCGTATCAGACCGGCACGACTCTGGCCCGACCGCCTTTTTCAGCCCAGGTGCGGGTCCAGCGGATCTGCATGACGCGCAACATGGCCAGCATCACGACGGCCAGGATGGCGAAAGCCACAAAGCCCCAGAGGTAGGTATCGGTGTACTGTTTGCTCAGGCCCATGGCATTGGGGATGAAACCGCCCCCCAGAGCGCCCACTTCGCCAATCATCGAGCCCGCCACCGCGGTGGTCAGCGGCCAGCGCAGAGGCACCAGCTGGAACAGCGCGCCGTTGCCGGCACCGAGCGCTGCAAAGCAGACCATGAAGAGCAGGGTGGTGAGAGTCAGCGAAGCGCCGGCCATGCCGCACAGCACGAGCGTGATGGCGACCACCACCAGTACGCCGCTCAGGGTGTTGATGCCGCCCACGCGGTCAGAGATGTAACCGCCGACCACGCGCACGGCCGAGCCCATGAGGGCGGAGAGCATGGTGAGCTGGCCGGCCTGCACCTTGGTGACGCCGAATTGGTCATAAAAATAGGTGGGCAGGAAGCTGGCCAGGCCGATGAAGCCGCCGAAGGTG
Organism: Polaromonas sp.; assembly: GCA_036506595.1. Taxonomy (GTDB): domain Bacteria; phylum Pseudomonadota; class Gammaproteobacteria; order Burkholderiales; family Burkholderiaceae_C; genus Polaromonas. The sequence continues at coordinate 4,676 of DASXRN010000308.1, forward strand.
ATCACGTAGATCAGGCTGAACGCCCAACCGTCTTTTTCGAACAGGCAGGCGATGTGCTGGCGAAAGCTCTGGTGCTCGATGTCCGGCGGTTCCTTGGCGAAGACGATCATCACGACCATCGGGATCAGCATGAAAAACGCGGCCAGGCCATAGACCGTTTGCCAGCCGTAGGCGGTGGCCAGCGGCGGCGCAAACAACACAGCCAACACGGTGCCGGAGTTGCCCGCACCCGCAATGCCCATGGCCAGGCCCTTGTATTGGGGCGGGAACCAGCCCGAGCCCAGCGAGAGCGCCACGCCGAAGCTGGCACCGGCAATGCCCAGCAGCACGCCCATGGCCAGCACATGGTTGTACGCGCTGATGAAGAAGTAGCCATAGGCCAACGCCAGCACGATCAGGCCCATTTCGACCAGCGCAGCATTTTTGCGGCCGATGTATTGCGCCAGAATGCCCAGGGGAAAGCGCATGAGGGCGCCCGCCAGAATCGGCACCGAAATCATGAAGCCCTTCTGCGCGGCCGTCAGATGGAAGGCCTCGCTGATGAACGGGGCCATGGCCCCGTTCAGTACCCAGACGGCAAAGCAGAAATCAAAATACAGGAAGGCGGCGAATAAGGTCGGTGCATGGCCCGACTTGAGAAAGGTGCGAAAACCTGCCATGGTGCATATCCTTGTGAAACCTGAAAGCAAAGCTCACAGATTTAGTGCGAAAAGCGTGCCAGCTTGGGGCAGGAACACGCTTCGATCCGACTCAATTTTCCAGTCAGGCGCCGTTTGTGCCGGCAGGGTAGGCCTTGCCGGAAGGGGCGACCTGGCGGGGTGCCCGGCCACCCTTCTCAGCCCAGGTGCGGGTCCAGCGGATTTGCATGACCCGCAGCATCACCAGCATGAGCAGCGCGAGCATGGCAAAAAACAGAAAGCCCCACATATAACTGCCGGCGTATTGTTTGGACAGGCCCATGGCGCTGGGCACCAGGCCACCGCCCAGCGCGCCTATCTCGCCAATCATGGAACCCGCCACCGCCGTGGCCAGCGGCCAGCGCAGCGGCACGAGTTGAAACACCGCGCCGTTGCCGGCACCCAGTGCGGCAAAGCACAGCATGACCAGCAGCGTGGTCAGTACCAGCGAGCCGCCAGAGATGCCGCAGAGCACCAGCGTGGCTGAAATGGTGACCAGCACCAGGCTCAGGGTGTTGACGCCGCCCCAGCGGTCTGAAATCCAGCCGCCAAAGATGCGCAGGGCCGCGCCCATGAAGGCCGCCAGCATGGTGAGCTGGCCGGCCTGTACCTTGCTGACGGAAAACTGGTCGTAGTAATAAGTCGGTAAAAACGTTGCCAGGCCGATGAAGCCGCCAAAGGTCACGGCGTAGATCAGGCTGAAAGCCCAGCCATCTTTTTCAAACAGGCAGGCAATGTGTTCCTTGAAACTGGCGTGCGCGTCCAGGTCGTCAGGTTCCCTGGCAAACACGATCATGACCAGCATGGGCACGCTGATGGCCGCCGCCGCCAGGCCGTAGACCATGACCCAGCCGAAAGCCTGGGCCAGGGGTGGGGCAATCAGCACCGAAACAGCCGTGCCGACGTTGCCGGCCCCCACCAGGCCCATGGCCAGGCCCTTGTGGCGCGGCGGAAACGAGCCCGACCCCAGCGACAGGGCCACACCAAAACTGGCGCCGGCAATGCCCAGCAGCACGCCCATGGCCAGCAGGTCGTTAAAGCTTTTGACGAGAAAAAAGCCAAACAGCATGGCCACGGCGATCATGCCCATTTCCACCAGCGTGGCATTTTTGCGACCGATGTACTGCGACAGCAGGCCCAGCGGAAAGCGCATCAAGGCGCCTGCCACGATCGGGATGGACAGCATCAGGCCCTTTTGTGCGGGGCTGAGGTTGAAGGTTTCCGAGATGAAGGGCGCCATCGCACCGTTGAGGACCCAGATGCAGCAGGAAAACGAAAAATACAAAAACGCGGCAAACAAAGTGGGCGAGTGGCCACTGCTCAGAAAGTTGCGAAAAAATCCCGGCGAACCCGTCATGGTGCAAATCCTTGTCAATTTTGATTCGCATGCACTGTTGCGAAACTCGTGCCAGCTTTCAGGGCAAAAATCATCCAAACACGGTGCAAAAAGCACGCGTTTCAGAATTTTCTGGTGCATTGCACGCCAAAAGCGTGCGCCAGTAAGGGTTTCGCGAGGCGGTACTTGCTAGTGCTTGCGCTCCATATCCACACACACCATGGCCGGGTGGTGGTTCCAGCGCAGGGTGATCACATAGGGGTGTTTGCGCACGCGGGCCTTGATGCCGGATGCACCTTGCAGTTTGATGGGCACCGAAATCTGCAGGTCCGGGCCCAGCACTTTGCGTGCGTTGCCCGCCAGCGTGTTGGCAATTTCACCGACCGCATCCAGCAGGTTGCCGTCGCTCAGGTCGGTTTCATGCTGAAGCAGCAGGATTTCCCGAACCAGTTTGGGCGGCATGGACACCACCACATGGCCGTTGTAGCTGCCGGAGAAAGTCACGATGCCGTTGAACTCAAAGCCTTCGACATCGCCGGTGCCCAGAAAGGCCGAGGTGATCTGGGGCTCCTGCCGCGTGGTGACCTGTAAATAACGCTTGATGGAGTCTACAAATAGTTTGAGATCGTCTTCATTCAAAGTGACCATGAAGTCGCTCCTTAGCGGGTATCGGAAACGTCAAGCAGCGCAATTTGCAGCTCTTCGTCGGAAAACGGTTTGGACACAAAGCCGCGTGCGCCCAACTTGAGCGCCTGGATGGCGGTCGATTTGTCGCTCAGTGCGCTGACGACCAGGATGTTGATCTTGGGGTCGAACCGGAGCAGCGCCTGTATGCATTCAATGCCGTCCATTTCAGGCATGGTCAGGTCCATCGTCACGACTTCGGGGCGGGTCGCCTTGGCAATCCGCACGGCCTCAATGCCGTTTTTGGCCAGGCCTGCCAGCACAACGCCCTTGAGTCCGCCGTTTTGCACGACCCGCGAGATACGGGTGCGAATCATGTTGGAGTCGTCAACAATTAGCAGTCGCATGGTGATTCTCCGGTGAGGGACTTCTATAAATCCAATTCTCGGGCGCATGGCATCGTTGCGCGGTGCTCGGAATCCTCATGCACACCAGTGCATTCCGGTGTCCTGCGCTCCGTGCGCCTCCCCCTGCATCCCGATAATTGAATTTCTAGAAGCCCCTGGTAAAAGTTATTAGGCCGCAAAACGGATCTTGAATTCAGTGTGTTGGCCAGGAACACTGGACAGCAGCAGGCGCGCGCCCAGCTTTTGTACGTTGGCATGCACCAGATCCAGCCCGACGCCGCGGCCTGCATGCTGTGTGGCCTCGTTGGCGGTAGAAAAACCGGGCTTGAAGATGTGCGACACGATTTGTTTTTCACTGAAACTTTCCAGCTGGGCAGGGCTGTACCAGTTCAGTTCCACCAGTTTTCGGCGAATGCGTTCGGCATTGAGCCCGGCCCCATCGTCGCGCACGCTGAGTTGCCACTCGCCGGCTTCGTCCCGGGTCAGGTTGACCTGTACCTGGCCTTCAACGGCTTTGCTGGAGGCCAGACGGGTCTGCGGGGCTTCCACGCCATGCACCACGGCATTGCGCACCAGCTGGATGGCGATTTCATGCACCAGCGTCATCTTGTCTTCGGACAAATCCAGTGCGCCGCTCATGCGCACGCTGGCGTTGATGCGTTTGCCGCAATCTGTCCCCACGTCGCTGGCCAGCTGGCTGAGCGCGGTATTCAGCGCTTGCGGCGAAGGGCTTGCCGGGCTGCCGTGCGCTACGGGTTTGCGGGCAGCCAGCACCTTGAAGGTCGCGACTTTGTCGAGCAGGTCTTCCAGCGGCAGCGGCAGGGCCAGCAGCGCGTCTCCGGAGGCGGCGCCGGTGTCCTTAAGCTTTTGCAGGTCGCTCTCGAACCGGTGGGCCAGTGTGGCCAGTGCCTCCAGCCCGAGTGAAGCGGCATCGCCCTTGAAGGCATGGATGCGGCGGTAAGCGCCATCGACCGCCTTGAGCACCTGCGTTTCGGAAGATGCCGATGAAATGCTGCGCAGCAGGTCGTTGATTTCCAGCAGCGATGCCTCGGCGCGTTCGACAAAACCGCGCATCATGGCAGGCTCGGTCTCAAAGGCCTTGAGCAGCATGGAGAATTCTTTTTGCGAGCGCTGGCGCTCATTCATGAGCCGCGCTTCGAGTTCCACCTTTTGCGTGATGTCCTGCACCGTCACCAGCAAATGGCGCACCGTTTCACCGTCCTGCACCCGGTTAAAGTGAAACGACAGGCTGCGGCGGGTCTCCTGGCCCAGCCGGTTCTTCACCGTGACTTCAATTTCCGACAGCGGGTTAATGCCCTGCACCAGCTGCTCTTTGACATGCGGCGAGAACAGGAGCTCGACATAGTCACGCGCGTCGGTGAGTGCTTTCTCTGAGACCAAGGTCGACAGCAGGGTAAAAAAGTTCTGGCCGGGGACCAGTGTCTTGCCAAACAGCGCATGGGCCGATCGGGACAGTTGCAAGCCCAACTGGTGCTCAGGCGTGAGGAGAAAGAGACCCTCGCGCACGCTGACGAGAATCTCGTGGTTTTCTTCGTTGGCGGCCTCAATGGCCGCATCCGACGTGCTCAGGCGGCGCAGGAACTTGAACAAGATAAACGCGAAGTTCAGCAGGGCCAGGATGATGCCGCCGGTCTGCACCATGCGCAGCGTGGTGGCGCGGTCCGATGCCACCGCCTCCAGCGCCGTGGTCAATTCGTTCATCAGGCCCAGCAGCTTGAGGTTGTTGGCCTTGGCGTATTCCACCGCGGCTTGCAGTTCCAGTTCGCTGGCTGTGCCGGCGAGCACCGGCGCCAGTTTTTCCTGGTAAGGGGTCCAGATGTTCTGTGCCTTCTTCAGGATATCCACCGCCTTGGCGCCCGGGACGGCGTGCAGCAACACCGGCTTGCCGTCGCCGCCAGGCACCGTGGCGCCGCCCTGGAAACCCTTGAGCGATACGTCGAACAGCCGCACTGCGTTCCTGAGTTCCTCCACTTCCTTTTCGGCCGGTAAGCCCTTGGCGCGCGCGGCATCCACTGATAACAGGGCCTTGGCCGTGCGCTGCGACAGCATGCGCTGGCGGCCCGACAGGTTCACGCCCAGGGCGTCTTCGGCGATCTGGAAGGATGTGTAGAAGTTCAGGACCAGCACGCCCAGGTCAAACAGCAGGAACAGGGCGACCGCAATGATGATTTCGCGGTATTTGCCAAAGGAAAACCGCTTGCCGCGGCTGGCAATGCCCATGCCGGCGGATGCGGTTGGGCTGGCGACTCTGGCGTTGGCGGGCAATACGGCGCTCATTGTTATTCCTGGCTTTTTGAGGGGGCGGGCAGGGCACGGAGTTTTTGCCTTGCCCTGCGTTTGGTTTTTTTTTGTCAGGCGGTCAATTTCTCCACATGGGCCTGGCGTGTGTACAAAAAGTCAATCACGGCCTTGCGGTACTGCAGGTATTGCGTGCTTTCTGCCAGTGCCACGCGGTTGCGCGGGCGGGCCAGGTCAATGCTGAGCACTTCGCCGATGGTGGCTGACGGGCCATTGGTCATCATCACGATCCGGTCCGACAGCAGAACGGCCTCGTCCACGTCGTGCGTCACCATCACCACCGTGCTCTGGGTGGTGGCCACAATTTGCAGCAGCTCGTCCTGCAGCTTGGCGCGGGTCAGCGCGTCGAGTGCGCCGAAGGGCTCGTCAAGCAGCAAGACCTTGGGCTCCATCGACAGCGCACGGGCAATGCCCACGCGCTGCTTCATGCCGCCCGAGATTTCGCCGGGGCGTTTTTGCGCAGCAGGCGTCAAGCCGACCATGGCCAGCGCCGCATCGGTGCGGGCCTTGAGCAGGGCACGGTTTTCGGTGGCTGAAAACACGCGCTCCACCGCCAGGTAGACGTTTTCAAAGCAGGTGAGCCAGGGCAGCAGCGAGTGGTTCTGAAACACCACGGCGCGCTCGGGGCCGGGCCCGGCGATCTCGCGGTTGGCGCACAGCAGGCTGCCTTGCGTGGGTACCGTCAGGCCGGCAATCAGGTTCAGCAGGGTGGACTTGCCGCAGCCGGAGTGGCCAATCAGCGCCACAAACTCGCCCTTGGCGACCGTCAGGTTGATGTTTTGCAGGGCGCAGAACGGGCCTTTTTTGGTCTTGAAGGTTTGCTCGACGCCCTGGATTTCGATGTATTTGGTCGTGAAAGAGGTGCTCATGATGAATCCTTAGTTCTTGACTTCTTCAAACGTGAAGGCCGTGGCCAGCTTGATCAGCGCAAACTCCAGCACCAGCCCGACGATGCCGATGACAAAAATCGCGATGATGATGTTCTTGACGTTGAGGTTGTTCCACTCGTCCCAGACCCAGAAACCGATGCCGACACCGCCGGTGAGCATTTCGGCGGCCACGATCACCAGCCAGGCGGTGCCGACG
>DASXRN010000309.1:0-14283 GCA_036506595.1 Polaromonas sp.
GCCAGCGCGATGCCGTGGTGGGTGAACTGCTGGCGTCGGCCAGGGCGGCGGTGGGCCGCTTTTCTGCCTCGTTTGAGGAAATGGCCAGCCTGCGTCGCCAGACCGAACGCAAGTTGCGCAAGCTGACGCTCAAGGACAACATCAAGTTTGACGGGCTGTCGCGCGTCTCGCATGTGACGGACGCGACCGACTGGCGCGTGGAATACCCGTTTGTGGTGCTGACCCCTGATACCGAGCTGGAGATGGCCGGCCTGGTCAAGGGCTGTATTGACCTGGGCCTGACGATTGTGCCGCGCGGCGGCGGCACGGGTTATACCGGCGGCGCCGTTCCCTTGAGCTGGAAGTCGGCCGTCATCAATACCGAAAAGCTGGAGGCCATGACCGAAGTGGAAATGGTCCCGCTGCCCGGCATTGCGCAGCCCGTGGCCACGGTGTGGACCGAGGCCGGTGTGGTCACGCAGCGCGTGGCCGATGCCGCCGAGCGCGGCGGTTTTGTGTTTGCGGTGGACCCGACCTCGGCCGAGGCGTCCTGCATAGGCGGCAACATCGCCATGAATGCCGGCGGCAAAAAGGCCGTGCTGTGGGGCACGGCGCTGGACAACCTGGCCTCCTGGCGCATGGTGACGCCCGAGGCGCAGTGGCTGGAAGTCACCCGGCTGGACCACAACCTGGGCAAGATCCACGACGCCGAGATGGCGAGTTTCGAGCTCAAGTATTTTGAAGCCGACGGCAAGACGCCGGTGCGCACAGAGCGCCTGGATATTCAGGGCAAGACTTTCCGCAAGGAAGGCCTGGGCAAGGACGTCACTGACAAGTTCCTCAGTGGCCTGCCGGGTATCCAGAAAGAAGGCTGCGACGGCCTGATCACCAGCGCGCGCTGGATTGTGCACCGCATGCCCGCGCACACGCGCACGGTCTGCCTGGAGTTTTTTGGCAATGCCAAGGACGCCGTTCCCAGCATTGTCGAAATCAAGGATTTCATGTTCGCCGAGCAAAAGCGCGGCGGCGCCATCCTGGCCGGGCTGGAGCACCTGGACGACCGCTACCTGAAGGCGGTCGGCTACGCGACCAAGTCGAAAAAACACGGCGGCCTGCCGAAGATGGTGCTGTTTGGCGACATTGCCGGCGACGATGCCGACGTGGTCGCGCGGGCAACGTCGGAAGTCGTGCGTATTGCCAATTCGCGTCACGGCGAAGGCTTTATCGCCATCAGCCCGGACGCCCGCAAGAAGTTCTGGTTGGACCGCAAACGCACCGCAGCTATTTCCAGGCACACCAACGCCTTCAAGATCAACGAGGACGTGGTCATTCCGCTGCCACGCATGGCGGAATACACCGACGGTATTGAGCGCATCAATATTGAACTGAGCCTGCGCAACAAGATCAAGCTGTGTGACGAGCTCGAGGTCTTTTTCAAGGGCAACCTGCCCCTGGGTAAATCAGACGATGCCAACGACATTCCTTCAGCCGAGTTGATGGAAGACCGGGTCGCTCAGGCGCTCGCCACGGTGGCCGAAGTGCGTGCCCTCTGGGCGGGCTGGCTACAGGGCGTGGAGACCTTGTTTCCGCAGTTGCAAGACCATTCACTGCGTGCCAGCTGGAAAACCCAGTTGCGGGCTCCGCTTCAGGCCATTTTCACGGGTGGGGCATTTCTGCCGATTCTTGAGGAGTGCAACGCGATTCACAAACGCGTGCTCAAGGGCCGCGTCTGGGCCGCTTTGCACATGCATGCGGGCGACGGCAATGTGCACACCAACCTGCCGGTCAACAGCGATGACTATGAAATGCTGCAAACTGCGCACGAAGCCGTGGCGCGCATCATGGTGCTGGCGCGCTCACTCGACGGTGTGATTTCGGGCGAGCACGGCATTGGCATCACCAAGCTGGAGTTTTTGACCGACGCAGAACTTCAGCCTTTTGCCGACTACAAGGCCAGGGTAGACCCGGAAGGGCGTTTCAACAAAGGCAAGTTGCTACGAAATCAGGAGCTTCTTGCGCCCGTGGTTGCTGGGCTGGAGGCCAAAAATGCTGATAAGGCCGAGCTCGGGGAAGCATTTTTCGCCGACCTGACCAATGCCTACACACCCAGCTTTGGCCTGATGGGCCATGAGTCGCTGATCATGCAGCAGTCCGACATCGGCGCGATTGCCGACAGCGTGAAAGACTGCCTGCGCTGCGGCAAATGCAAGCCGGTGTGCGCCACCCATGTGCCGCGCGCCAACCTGCTGTACAGCCCGCGCAACAAGATCCTGGCGACCTCGCTGCTGGTCGAGGCCTTCCTGTATGAAGAGCAAACCCGGCGCGGCATCAGCATCAAGCACTGGGAAGAGTTTGAAGATGTGGCCGACCATTGCACGGTGTGCCACAAGTGCCTGACACCCTGCCCGGTGGACATTGACTTTGGCGAGGTGTCGATGAACATGCGCAACCTGCTGCGCAAGATGGGCCATAAGTCCTTCCGGCCCGGCAACGCCGCCGCCATGTTCTTCCTGAATGCGACCAATCCGCAAACCATCAAGGTCATGCGCAGCGCCATGGTGGACGTGGGCTTCAAGGCCCAGCGCCTGGCCAATGATGTGCTGCGGGGCCTGGCGCGCAAGCAGACCGCCAAGCCGCCGGCCACGGTCGGCAAGTCGCCCGTCAAGGAGCAGGTGATTCACTTCATCAACAAGAAAATGCCCGGCGGCCTGCCAAAAAAGACCGCCCGTGCCTTGCTGGACATTGAAGACAAGGATTACGTGCCCATCATCCGCAACCCGAAAAACACCACGGCTGAAACCGAGGCGGTGTTTTACTTCCCCGGTTGCGGGTCGGAGCGGCTGTTCAGCCAGGTCGGGCTGGCCACGCAGGCCATGCTCTGGCATGCCGGTGTGCAGACCGTGCTGCCGCCGGGTTATCTGTGCTGCGGTTACCCGCAGCGCGGCAGCGGCCAGTTTGACAAGGCCGACAAAATCATCACCGACAACCGCGTGCTGTTCCACCGCGTGGCCAATACGCTGAATTACTTGGACATCAAGACCGTGGTGGTCAGTTGCGGCACCTGCTACGACCAGTTGCAGGGCTATCAGTTCGAGAAGATATTTCCGGGCTGCCGCATCATCGACATCCACGAGTACCTGCTGGAAAAAGGCATCACGCTGCAGACGGGGCAGGGTTATCTGTACCACGACCCCTGCCACAGCCCGATGAAGCTGCAGGAGCCCATGAAGACGGTCAAGGCGCTGCTCGGCGACAACGTGCTGAAAAACGAGCGTTGCTGCGGCGAGTCGGGCACGCTGGGTGTCACGCGGCCCGATATTTCGACCCAGATCCGCTTTCGCAAGGAGGAAGAGCTGCAAAAAGGCGAGGCCCAGCTGCGTGCCTCTGGCGCTCTGAGCGAAAAAGAAAACGTCAAGATTCTGACCAGTTGCCCCAGCTGCCTGCAAGGCCTGTCTCGCTACGGCAACGACCTGCAAAACGGTTTGCTGGAGGCTGACTACATCGTGGTGGAAATGGCCAACCAGATTCTGGGCAAGGAATGGCTGCCGACCTATGTGGACGCGGCCAACCACGGCGGGATTGAGCGGGTACTGGTTTAAGTTCCGGTATGACTGCCAATGCTTGTCCTTTGTGCGAAAGCGACGGTGGGCTGCTGATTTTTCGCAACGAAGCTTTGCGGATCATCCAGGCCAGCGAAGCCGGTTTTCCGGCCTTTTACCGCGTGATCTGGAACCGGCATGTGGCGGAGTTTTCCGATCTTTCGGCTGCCGAGCGTAATACCTGCATGCATGCCGTGGTGACCGTGGAGCAGATCCTGCGCACGCAACTGCAACCCCATAAAATCAATTTGGCCGCCTTGGGCAATGTGGTGCCGCATCTGCATTGGCACGTGATTGCCCGCTTCGACTGGGACAGCCATTTCCCGGCGCCGGTCTGGATCGCAGCGCAGCGTCCGCCGGAGGCGGAAAAGTTGGCGGCGCTGGCCGCGTGCTGCCTGGGCGTCAACCGCCTGATTGCCGAAAAAATGGCGCCCTGATTTGCGGGCCTTGTTTATTTTCAGAAAGTGAGGCGCCACCATGGCAGGTCTTCAAGCCGGGGCACCGACCCCTACCGCATTGACGGTTCATAGCCAGTCGCGCATTCTCGAAATTGCTTTTTCGGACGGTGCGCAATTCAGGATTCCGTTTGAGTTGATGCGTATTTATTCACCGTCCGCGGAGGTTCAGGGCCACGGGCCCGGGCAGGAAGTGCTGCAAACCGGCAAGCGTGAAGTGAACGTGGTCGAGCTGGAGCCGGTCGGCAACTACGCCGTCAAACCGGTTTTCTCGGATGGTCACGAAAGCGGCATTTTTTCCTGGGACTACCTGTACCACCTGGGGGCGGAAGAAAAGCGCTTGTGGGACGACTACAACCGGCGCCTGCAAGCCGCCGGCGTGGAGCGCGACGCGCCCATGGTGGTGGCAGGAGGTCACGCCTGCGGCCATCACTGATGGAGTGCCGGCAGTTTGTCCGAGTCGCTCTTCGCTGTTGTTTTTCCGGCATAAAACCCGGCAATGCCCCGTGTCACTGCGGGGTTGTCCTGATAAATCCGGGCTTTGCCCTCTAGCATTCACTTTATGACAAGCACCCACTTTGGCTTTGAATCTGTCAATGAGCAGGACAAGGCGCGCCGCGTGCGCGGCGTGTTTGACTCCGTAGCGCCCAAATACGATGTGATGAACGACCTGATGTCGCTGGGTTTGCATCGGGCCTGGAAGGCCTACACCGTGCTGGTGGCCAACGTCAAAGAGGGTTATCAGGTGCTGGACATCGCCGGCGGGACCGGTGACCTGGCCCTGGCTTTTGCCCCCAAGGTCGGCAGCAGTGGACGCGTGGTGCACACCGATATCAACGAAGCCATGCTCAGGGAAGGCCGCAACCGGCTGCTGGATGCCGGTGTGAACCTGCCGACCCTGGTGTGTGATGCCGAGCATTTGCCGTTTCCGGATGCCTGCTTTGATGTGGTGACGGTGGCTTTCGGTTTGCGCAACATGACGCACAAGGAAGACGCCCTGAGCGAAATGAACCGCGTGCTCAAACCCGGCGGCAAGCTGCTGGTGCTGGAGTTTTCCAAGGTGGCCAAGCCGCTAGAGAAGATCTATGACTGGTATTCGTTCAAGGTCTTGCCCAAACTCGGCAAGCTGGTGGCCAATGACGATACCAGCTACCAGTACCTTGCCGAGTCGATTCGCATGCATCCCGGCCAGGAAGAACTTAAAGCCCTGATGCGTAAAGGTGGTTTTGGTCATGTGGACTATCACAACATGTCAGGCGGCGTAGTGGCATTACATGTTGGAATCAAGTGTTGAAGCTCATCAGCTTATTAATCAGGCTTAAAGTCCTGCTCAAGGAGACGTTATGAAAATTTGGTCGGCAATTCTTTCCGCTGCACTGGTAGTCACCCTGGCTTTGGCAGGGCCTACTGCTGAGGCCGCTCGCCTGGGCGGCGGCAAGTCGTTTGGCAAGCAGTCGTCCAACGTCACGCAGCGCGAAGCGGCGCCGGCGGGTGCCAACTCTGCGGCCAATTCCGCAGCCAAACCCGCGACCCCGGCCGCAACCCCGGCGGCCCCGGCACCGAAGAAACCTTGGGGTGCCATGCTGGGCGGCCTGGCCGCAGGCCTGGGCCTGGCCTGGCTGGCCTCTTCCCTCGGTTTGGGCGGTGCGTTCAGCCAGATCATCATGTTCGCCTTGCTGGCGTTGGTGGTCATGCTGGTGATTGGCTTCGTCATGCGCAAACTCAAGGGCGGGGCGGCCAACGCGCCGGGTTCGGCGCGAGGTCAGGTGCCTTTTGCGTTCCAGGGGGCGGGCAATGCCCAGACACCCAGGAACTACAGCCCCGAAAATGTTGGCAACGATGCGTCGGCGCGCCCCTGGGAGCGCGGCAGCATGGCCTTTGATGCCAACAAGAACGATGTCGCTGCGCCTGCTGCCGGGTCGATGATAGGTTCGGCGCTGCTGGGGACGCAGTCCTGGGGCGTTCCGGCGGGGTTTGATGCCGAAGGTTTCCTCAAGGCCAGCAAAACCAACTTCATCACGCTGCAAGATGCCTGGGACCGTTCCGACATTCAGAGCCTGCGCGCGATGATGACGGACGACATGCTTGCGCAGATCAAGGCCCAATTGGCAGACCGCGAATCCCATACCGGTGGCGTTGCCAACAAGACCGAAGTCGTGATGCTCAACGCCCAGTTGCTCGGTATTGAAGAGCTGGACGATGTGTACATGGCCAGCGTGGAGTTCTCCGGCATGATCCGCGAAGACGCCTCGGCCGGTGCCAGTCCGTTCCGCGAAGTCTGGAACATGACCAAGCCGCGTAACGGCGGCAGTGGCTGGCTGGTCGCGGGCGTTCAGGCGCTGCAGTAGTGAACTAAAAAGCGCGGGTTCCAATTCCTCCCAGCCGGGGCCGCGGAAACGGCTTCGCCGGGCCGCAGGCGCAGCGGCCCCCTCGGGGGGCAGGGAGCTACACGCAGTGAGCGACCGTGGGGGCCACATTGCTGTCAAAATCGGGGACGTATGAATAACACGTCCCCTTTTTCGTTTCTGGAGTCCATCGCCAGCCGTTTTCAGCCTCCCGCCTGGGCGGTCGATGAAGGGCAGCAGCGACTGGTGCTGTTTCTGAACCATGTGCTGATGCAGGAAAAACAGGCGCAGGACCGGCTCTTACGGCAAAAAGGCCGGGTGGTCCATGTTCGATGGGGTATTTTTGCTATTGATTTGATAGTGACGCCGGCCGGCCTGGTGGACCGTGCAGCACCCGATGCCAAGCCTGATCTCTTGTTGACGGTAGCCACCGAATCACCCCTGGCCATCGTGCAGTCGGTCATGGCGGGCAAGCCGCCCCCTGTCAAGATTGAAGGCGATGTGCAGTTGGCGGCTGAGGTGGGATGGCTGGCCGAAAACCTGCGCTGGGATGCGGAAGAGGACTTGTCCCGCGTGATCGGTGATGCGCCAGCGCATGCCCTGGCCGAAGCGGGGCGGCGGCTGCTGGAGGGCCTGCAACAGTTTCTGGCGCAGGCACCGCAAGCGCCGTCTGCCTCGGCCACTGCTTCATCCGCAGTGTCAAGTCCTGCATCCGATGCCGAGAAAGCTTCTGCATGACCCGGGTATTCAGGGGCGGGTTCATTGTCTGGACGGTGCTGCGCTTCGGTCTTGACGAGCTGGTGTTGTCCAGCTTTGAGAAGCCGTGGATCCGTGGGCTGACCCGCATCGTGTCCCTGGGACGTAATTTGAAGGCGCCGCGTGGCGAGCGCCTTCGTGAAGCGCTGGAAGCGCTGGGGCCGATATTTGTCAAGTTCGGGCAGGTCATGTCCACCCGCCGTGACTTGCTGCCGTCCGACATCGCCGATGAACTTGCACGTTTGCAGGACCGCGTGCCGCCTTTTGAGTCCGCGGTGGCGGTTGCCATCATTGAAAAAGCCTTCGGCAAGCCGCTGGACCGCATATTTGCGACCTTTGAGCACACGCCGGTCGCCAGCGCCTCGATTGCCCAGGTTCACTTTGCCACCCTGTCGGATGGCCGTGAAGTGGCCGTCAAGGTGCTGCGGCCCAACATGCTGCCGGCCATTGAGAAAGACCTGGCGCTCATGCGCATGATGGCCGGCTGGATCGAAGGCGCATCGGCCGACGGCAAGCGCCTCAAGCCGCGCGAAGTGGTGGCCGAGTTCGACAAATACCTTCATGACGAACTGGATTTGCTGCGCGAGGCCGCCAATGCCGCGCAGCTGCGCCGCAACATGCAGGACTTGCAACTCGTCATGATTCCCGAGATGTTCTGGGACTACTGCATGCCCGATGTCATGGTGATGCAGCGCATGAACGGTGTGCCCATCGGCCAAACCCAGCGCCTGCTCGATGCCGCCGTGGACATGAAGAAGCTGGCGCGCGACGGCATCACGATTTTCTTCACCCAGGTGTTTCGCGACGGGTTTTTTCATGCCGACATGCACCCCGGCAATATTCAGGTCAGCCTGGAACCCGAAACGTTCGGGCGCTATATCTCGCTCGATTTCGGGATTGTGGGAACGCTCACCGAAGTGGACAAAGAGTATCTGGCGCAGAATTTCAGTGCTTTTTTCCAGCGCGACTACAAGCGCGTGGCCGAATTGCATCTTGAGTCGGGCTGGGTGCCGGCCAGCACCCGGGTGGATGAACTGGAAGCAGCCATTCGTGCCTGCTGCGAACCCTATTTTGACCGGCCCCTCAAGGAAATTTCGCTGGGGATGGTGCTGATGCGCCTGTTCCAGACCTCGCGCCGTTTCCAGGTGGAAATTCAGCCGCAGCTGGTGCTGCTGCAAAAAACCCTGCTGAATATTGAAGGCTTGGGGCGTGAATTGGACCCCGAGCTGGATCTCTGGAGCACGGCCAAGCCCTTTCTTGAGAAATGGATGCTGGAGCAGATGGGCCCGGAAAAACTGCTGGCCCAGCTCAAGGCCGAAGCACCGGCCTATGCCAAGCTGCTGCCTGTCCTGCCGCGCCTGCTGTCGCAGTACCTGAAAGCGCCGCATGGCGGCAACCGGCGCGAGCTGGAAGTACTGCTGGCGGAGCAAAAGCGCACCAACAAGCTGCTGCAAAGCCTGATTTATGGCGGTTTGGGCTTTGTGCTGGGGCTGATTGCGATGCAGGTCGTGCTCCGTGTTCGTGTTTTCTAAAGCCCGCCTTCGCCCTGCCGCCAGGCCGTGATCCTGCTGCGCCAGGTCTGGGGCAGGCGGCCAACGCCTATAATTAAAGGTTTTGCACCGCCAAGCCTTTTTCAGGCGAAATTTCCCAGACAGAAGCCAGCACTATGCCAATCTACGCCTATAAATGCGAGTCCTGTGGGCATGCCAAGGACGTTTTGCAAAAAATGTCGGATGCACTCTTGACCGATTGCCCGCAATGCGGTGAGTCCAGCTTTAAAAAGCAGCTCACGTCCGCCGGCTTCCAGCTCAAGGGCTCGGGCTGGTATGTGACGGACTTTCGCGGGGGTGACGGCGGCGGCGCGCAGGTTGCCAAATCAGCCGATACCACAACGGTAGCCAGCACGGCCAGCAAACCCGCAGATAGCGGCGCAGCCGCTGCCCCAGCTGCCGCCGCGCCCGCGGCATCCAGCCCTGCGCCAGCGCCTGCCGCGCCCGCCAAAGCCGCGTGATGAGCTCTATTCGCCGATGGCTGCTGGCCGGACTGCTGGTGCTTGTGCCCCTGGCCATCACCTTGGGAGTCCTTAACTGGATTGTCGGCACGCTGGACCAGACGTTGCTGATTCTTCCGGTTGCCTGGCAGCCTGACAGGCTGCTGGGTTTTCACATTCCCGGCTTTGGTGTGCTGCTGATGCTGCTGATTGTGTTGCTGATGGGGGCCATTGCCAGCAACTTCCTTGGCAAGAAACTGGTGCGCTGGGGTCATGCCTTGCTGAGCCGCATTCCCATCGTGCGGTCTATTTACTCCAGCGTGAAGCAGGTGTCCGACACGCTGTTCTCGGAAAATGGCCATGCTTTTCGCAAGGCGCTGTTGGTGCAGTGGCCGCGCGAGGGTGTCTGGACGATTGGTTTTCTGACGGGACTGCCCGGCGGCGACGTGGTCAACCATTTGCCGGGCGACTACCTGAGCGTCTACGTGCCGACCACACCCAACCCAACCGGTGGCTACTTCGTGATGCTGAAGAGAGCCGACTGCATTGAGCTGAAAATGAGTGTCGATGAGGCTTTGACCTATGTCATTTCGATGGGCGTTGTGGCGCCCGCAAAGCCTGCCGCATCGCCCCTGGCTCCAACACTGACCCCACCCCTTTAAACTTTTCTGCAAGCGGCGCAACAGCGCTGAAAAACGAGTATTTTTATGGCTATCGTTTCCCAAATGCGTTCCAACTATTGCGGTCTGGTGACCGAGAGCCTCATGGGCCAAACCGTCAGCCTGTGCGGCTGGGTCAACCGCCGGCGCGACCATGGCGGCGTGATCTTCATCGACCTGCGCGACCGCGAAGGCTATGTGCAGGTGGTCTGCGACCCGGACCGTGCCGACATGTTCAAAACCGCCGAAGGCGTGCGCAACGAGTTCTGCGTTCAGGTCAAGGGCGTGGTGCGCGCCCGCCCTGAGGGCACGGTCAACGACCACCTGAAAAGCGGCAGGATCGAGGTGCTGTGCCATGAGCTGATTGTGCTCAATCCCAGCGTCACGCCGCCGTTCCAGCTCGATGACGACAACCTGTCGGAGACGACGCGCCTGACGCACCGGGTGCTGGACCTGCGCCGCCCCTACATGCAGAACAACTTGATGTTGCGTTACCGCGTGGCCATGGAAACGCGCAAGTTTCTCGATGCCAATGGCTTCATTGACATTGAAACGCCGATGCTGACCAAGAGCACGCCCGAAGGCGCGCGTGATTACCTGGTGCCCAGCCGCGTCAACGAAGGCCAGTTCTTCGCGTTGCCGCAAAGCCCGCAGCTGTTCAAGCAGTTGCTGATGGTGGCCGGCTTTGACCGTTACTACCAGATCACCAAGTGCTTTCGCGATGAAGACCTGCGCGCCGACCGCCAGCCCGAATTCACGCAGATCGATATCGAGACCTCCTTCATGGGCGAGCAGGACATCCGTGACCTGTTCCAGGGCATGATCAGCAACATCTTCAAGACCGTGCTTAATACCGATCTGGGCGAGTTCCCGGTCATGGCCTACAACGATGCCATGCACCGTTATGGCTCGGACAAACCCGATCTGCGGGTGAACCTCGAGTTCACCGAGCTGACCGATGTCATGGCCGATGTGGACTTCAAGGTGTTCAGCGCACCGGCCACCACCAAGGGCGGCCGTGTCGTGGCCCTGCGCGTGCCGGGCGGCTCGGAAATGAGCCGCGGCGAGATTGATGGCTACACCGAGTTCGTCAAGATCTACGGCGCCAAGGGCCTGGCCTGGATCAAGGTCAATGACGTGACCAAGGGGCGTGAAGGCCTGCAGAGCCCCATCGTCAAGAACATCCATGACGCCGCCATTGCCGAGATCCTCAAGCGCACCGGTGCCCAGAACGGCGACCTGATTTTCTTTGGTGCCGACAAGGCCAAGGTGGTCAACGACAGCATTGGCGCACTGCGCCTGAAGGTTGGACACAGCGAGTTCGGCAAGAAAGCCGGTTTGTTCACCAAGGGCTGGAAGCCGCTGTGGGTGGTTGACTTTCCGATGTTCGAGTTTGACGAAGAAGGCCAGCGCTGGAGCGCGGTACACCACCCGTTCACCGCACCCAAGGATGGGCATGAAGACTGGATGGACACCGACCCGGGCAAATGCATTTCCAAGGCCTACGACATGGTGCTCAACGGCTGGGAACTCGGTGGCGGTTCGGTCCGTATCCACCGCGCCGATGTGCAGAACAAGGTCTTCAGTGCCCTGAATATTGGGGCTGAAGAAGCGCAGCAGAAATTTGGCTTTCTGCTCGACGCTTTGCAGTATGGCGCGCCACCGCACGGTGGCCTGGCCTTTGGCCTGGACCGCATCGTGACCATGATGACCGGTGCCGAATCGATTCGCGACGTGATTGCCTTCCCGAAAACCCAGCGTGCGCAGTGTTTGCTGACCCATGCGCCCAGCCCGGTGGACGACAAGCAGTTGCGCGAGTTGCACATCCGCCTGCGCACTCCGCAGCCGGCCTGAAGACGATCGGTTTGAGGATTTAGCGCCGCCAAGAGGCTGCTGAATGACGACAGGGGATGTTTTGAAAGCCTTCAAAATCCCCGAGTCGGTGCTGGTCGTGATCCACACGCCGCAGCTGCAGGTGCTGTTGATTGAGCGCGCCGACCATCCCGGTTTCTGGCAAAGCGTTACCGGCTCCAAAGATGCGCCGGACGAGCCGCTGGTCCAGACGGCGCTGCGCGAGGTGATGGAAGAAACCGGCATTGTGGCCACGCCCGCGCAACTGCGCGACTGGGCCGTCTCCAATATTTACGAAATTTATCCGGTCTGGCGGCACCGCTATGCGCCGGGCGTGACGCACAACACCGAGCATGTGTTTGGCCTGTGCCTGCCCGAGGCTTGTGCCGTGACATTGAATCCGAACGAACACATTGCCTGGCAGTGGTTGCCCCACCAGGCGGCGGCTGATCTCTGTTTTTCCCCGTCCAACGCCGAAGCGGTCTTGCTCTTGCCGCGATTCTTGGTTTAAATGACCTGACCACCAAACGGTTCAATACGCCAAAACACGTCACCCATGCCCCTAGGCCAAAAGTTCGAGGCACTGCAGTTGCTCCAGGGTGGGCAGGCGTTCTTTCCCGCACTTATCAAGGCTTTTGATGCGGCGGCCAGGTGGGTACAGCTGGAAACCTATATTTTTGACTTCCACGGCGCCGGGGCAGAGGTGGCTGAGGCACTGGTTCGGGCGGCAAGGCGCGGGGTCACGGTGCAGGTCCTGGTGGACGGTATCGGCACCGATGCCTTGCACGAAGCGTGGCAGAAAAAATTCAGTGCCGCCGGCGTGCACTGGTGCGTGTACTCGCCGTTGGCGGCCGGCCTGGGCGGCTTGGGCCTGCTCGTGCCGGACCGCTGGCGCCGGCTGCACCGCAAGCTGTGCGTGGTCGACCAGCGCACGGTTTTTTGCGGCGGCATCAATGTGCTGGACGATTTTTATGACCCCAACCATGGCGCGCTGCAAGCCCCGCGTTTTGATTTTGCCGTGGCCGTGACCGGGTCGCTGGCCGTCGATGCCGCCGATGCCATGGCGCTGCTCTGGTGGCGCGTTCAAGCGGGCTACAGCGCACGGCAGAGACATTTGAGCGAGGCATGGGAGGAGTTCAAGGCCGCAGGCTACGGCGGGCGCACCGATGCCGGCCAGCTCGCCAGCCAGGCAGAGGCTGCCGGGTCAGGCGTGTCCGGCAGCTCGCGCACCAGGGCCTCGCTGATACTGCGCGACAACCTGCGCAATCGCGGGAGCATAGAGCGTGCCTACCGCAAGGCGATTGGCCAGGCGCGGCAGGAAATCATTGTGGCCAATGCCTACTTCTTGCCCGGTGGCAAACTGCGCCGCGCGCTCATCAAGGCGGCCAAACGCGGCGTGCGTGTCACCCTGCTGTTGCAGGGAAGGTATGAGTATTTCATGCAATACCATGCGGCGCGGCCGGTGTATGGCGCGCTGCTGACGGCGGGGGTCGAAATTTATGAATACGAGCCCAGTTTTCTGCATGCCAAAGTGGCCGTGGTGGACGGGTATTGGGCCACCGTAGGCTCGTCAAACTTGGACCCCCTGAGCTTGCTGCTGGCCCGCGAAGCCAATGTGGTGGTGCAAGACAAGGCCTTCGCCGAAGATTTGAGGGGCCGTTTGCGCCAGGCCATGGCCGGTCATGGGCGGCGTATCGACCCCACCGCCTACAGCCACAGACCGCTGGGCCAGCGGTTGCGCGGCTGGCTGGCTTATGCCTTGATGCGGCTGGCTCTGTTGGTGATAGGGCAGCGCTATTGAGTGCGCTGCGAACTGAGGCAAGGCTTGGCTTCTTTTTAGTGAAAATTTGCTATTGAATTAATAGCTGTTGGCGCCCATGAAATAAGGGCTTTGGCCTAAAAACCCTTGATAAATCGGGTTAAGGCGGGATCAACCGGCTTTTCAGGGAGGCTGGTAATATCAGGCATGCTTATGAAATCCACAACGCCCCCCCCAGATTCGACTGACGAGGGAACGCCTGTTTCCGTCAAGATTCGCGAGCGTCTGGCTCACGCGCGCAAGCGTTTTCATGCCAACGACAACATTGCGGCATTCATTGAACCCGGCGAGCTGGAAAAGCTGCTGGACGAGGTGGAAGCCAAGATGCAGGGCGTGCTCGACAGCATGGTGATAGACACCGCGGGCGACCACAACACCAACAACACCGCCCGCCGCGTGGCCAAAATGTATTTGAACGAGGTGTTCCAGGGCCGTTACGTGCTGGCGCCCACCATCACCGAGTTTCCGAATGCCGAACACCTGAACGAGCTGATGATCGTCGGGCCGATCACGGTGCGCAGTGCCTGCTCGCACCATTTTTGCCCGGTGATTGGCAAGATCTGGATTGGCGTGCTGCCTAACGAGCACACCAACGTGATCGGCCTGTCCAAATACGCCAGGCTGGCCGAGTGGGTCATGGGCCGCCCGCAAATCCAGGAGGAGGCCGTGGTGCAACTGGCAGATCTGATCATGGAGAAAACCCAGCCCGATGGCCTGGCCATCGTGATGGAAGCCAGCCACTACTGCATGGCCTGGCGCGGCGTGAAAGACATGGACAGCAAGATGATCAATTCAGTGATGCGCGGCGTGTTCCTGAAAGACTCGACCTT
>DASXRN010000310.1:0-15494 GCA_036506595.1 Polaromonas sp.
CTGCAGGTCAAAAGCACAGGCAGCCAGGGCTCGGGCGTGCTGCGCTCCATGGCCGAAGCCAACGGCTTGATGGTGCTGCAGCATGCCCATGGCAACGTAGCCGTGGGCGATGAGGTGGACGTTTTAATGTTTGAGGGAGCGCTGTAGATATGGCCCCCACGGTCGCTCACTGCGTGTAGCGCCCTGCCCCCGAGGGCGCCGTCGCTTGCTCGGGGCGGCCCTTCGCTGCGCGGCACCCAGCGTTTATTATTTCGCAACGTAATCCGGATGCACCTCATGATCATCCGGCCGCTCTTTGGCCACGGCCTTGTTGGCCCCGGGAATAGCGTTGCGGGCAAACAGGCTGTACATGGTGGGTACCACAAACACCGTGAGCAGGGTGCCCAGCGACATGCCGCCCACAATGACCCATCCAATCTGGATCCGGCTTTCGGCGCCGGCACCGTGCGCCATGGCCAGCGGCAAGGCGCCCAGCACCATGGCGCCAGTCGTCATCAGGATGGGGCGCAAACGCTGGGACGACGCCTTGACCAGCGCATCGATCATCTCCATGCCCTGGCCGCGCAGCTGGTTGGTGAACTCCACAATCAAAATGCCGTGCTTGGTAATCAGCCCCACCAGCGTGATCAAGCCGATTTGCGAATACACATTGAGCGAGCCGCCCGACCACTTGAGGGCCAGCAGCGCGCCAATCATCGACAGTGGCACCGACAGCATGATCACCAGCGGATCGACAAAGCTCTCGAACTGCGCGGCCAGCACCAGGAAGATAAAAAGCAGGGCCAGCACGAACACGATGGCCAGCGCCCCCTGCGAGCTCTTGAACTCGCGCGAGGTGCCGTTGAGGTCGGTGCTGTAGCCGGGCTTGAGCACCTTGGCGGCCGTCTCGTTCATGAACGTCAGTGCCTGGCCCAGCGAGTAGTCGGGGGCCAGGTTGGCCGTGATGGAGACCGAGCGGCGCTGGCCGAAATGGTTGAGTTCGCGCGGCGAC
The DNA here is from genome assembly GCA_036506595.1 of Polaromonas sp. Taxonomy (GTDB): domain Bacteria; phylum Pseudomonadota; class Gammaproteobacteria; order Burkholderiales; family Burkholderiaceae_C; genus Polaromonas. The sequence goes on from DASXRN010000310.1 coordinate 992, forward strand.
ACGCTCTCGCGCACCTTGACCAGGGCCGACAGCGGAATCATGGTGTCGTTGCGGCCGCGCACATGGATGCTGTCGATGTCCTCGGGCGTGGTGCGGCCGCTGGCCTGAGTCTGCACGATCACGTCGTACTGCTCGGCGTCGCGTTTGTAGCGCGTCACGATGCGCCCGCCCAGCATGGTCTCGACCGCCTTGGCCACCACCTCCACGCTCACGCCCATGTCGGCCGCCTTGTCGCGATCCACCTCGATGCGCAGCTCGGGCTTGTTGAGCCGCAGGTCCACGTCGGGCGACTGGATGCCGGGGTTCTTGGCCATCTCGTCGAGCATCTGGCGCACGACGGCATTGAGGTTCTGGTAGCTGTCCGAGGTCTGGATCACGAAGTTCAGCGGCCGCTCGCGAAAACCCTGACCCAGCGAAGGCGGGGTGATCGGAAATGCGTTGACACCCGGCAGCGCGTTGAACTTCGGCGCCAACTCGCGCGCCAGTTCGAGTGTGGTGCGCTTGCGCTCTTCCCAATCCACGGTGCGGTAGACCACGCTGGCCTGCGAGACCGTGGGGTTGCCGACATTGGCGAAAATCCGGTCGAACTCCTTGTAGGGCTGGCCCATGCGCTCCAGCGCCTCGGCATAACGGTTGGTGTAATCCAAGGTCGCACCGTCCGGTGCATTGACCGTGGCCAAAATGGTGCCCCGGTCCTCCAGCGGCGACAGTTCCTGCTTCATGGTCGGATAGACCAGATAGATCGCGGCGGCGCTGGCCGCCATCACGCCAATCACGATCCAGCGCGCCTGCAACAGCAGGCCCCGGATGCCGCCCGTCGCGCCGGGCTCGCGCGGCTGCCAGCGCGTTGTCACGAGCCAGCGCAGCACGCGGCCATAGCCGTGGGACAAGGCCGTGAGCCAGCGCTCCATGCTGCGGTCAAACAGATTGGGCTTGGGGTTGTGCTTGAGCAGCAGCGAACACATCATGGGCGTGAGCGTCAGCGCCACAAAGCCCGAGACGATCACCGCGCCGGCCAGCGCCAGCGCAAACTCCACAAACAGCCGTCCCGTGCGCCCCGGCGTGAAGGCCAGCGGCGCGTAGACCGCGGCCAGCGTCAGCGTCATGGCGACCACGGCAAAGCCGATTTCCTTGGCGCCCTTGATGGCGGCCGAGAACGGGTCCATCCCTTCCTCGATGTGGCGGAAGATGTTTTCCAGCACCACGATGGCGTCGTCCACCACCAGGCCGATGGCCAGCACCAGGGCCAGCAGCGTGAGCGTGTTGATCGTGAAGCCGGCCAGCGCCATCAGCGCAAAGGTGCCGATCAGGCTCACGGGAATCGTGATCAGGGGGATGATGGAGGCGCGCAAGGTGCGCAGGAACACGAAGATCACCAGCGCCACCAAAGCGATGGCCTCCGCGATGGTCTGGTACACGTTCTTGACCGAGCGGTCGATGAACAGCGAGTTGTCGTTGGCGATCTCAATGCTGATGTCGCTCGGCAGGTCAGCCTTGAGTCGGGGAATCATCTCGCGCACGCCCTTTGACAATTCCAGCGGATTGGCCGTGGCCTGGCGTATCACGCCGGCCGAAATCGCCTGGCGGCCGTTGAGCCGCACCGAGCTGCGCTCGTCGGCCGCGCCTTCCTGCACCCGCGCCACATCACGCAGCCTGACCGGAAAGCCGTTGACGTTCTTGATCACGATCTCGGCAAACTGGCCGGGGCGGATCAGGTCGGTCTGCGAGGTCACGCTGAATTCACGCTGCTGCGACTCGATGCGCCCGGCCGGCAGCTCCAGATTGCTGCGACGGATCGCGTCTTCCACGTCCTGCGAGCTCAGCCGGTAGCCGGCCAGCTTCTCGGGATCCAGCCAGACCCGCATCGCATATTTGCGCTCCCCGAAGATGCGCACATCGGCCACGCCGCTGACCGTCTGCAGCCGCGGCTTGACGATGCGGTTGACCAGGTCGTTGATCTGCAGCGGATTCAGGGTCTCACTGGTGAAGGCCAGCCAGATCACCGGGAAAGCATCGGCCTCGACCTTGGCGATCACCGGTTCCTCAATCGCCTGCGGCAGGCGGTTGCGCACGCGCGAAGTGCGGTCGCGCACCTCGGCGGCGGCCGCATCGGCGTCTTTTTCCAGACGAAAGCGCACCGAGATCTGGCTCTGCTCGGCGCGACTGATCGAGGTGATAACGTCCACCGCGTCGATGCCCGCGATAGAGTCCTCCAGCGGCTTGCTCACCTGCGACTCGATCACCTCGGCCGAGGCGCCCGCGTACTTGACGCTCACCGTGACCACGGGCTCATCGATTTTCGGGTACTCGCGCACCGACAGGCGGCTGAAACTGACCGCGCCAATCAGCACGACCAACAGCGACAGCACGGTGGCAAACACCGGACGGCGTATGGAGACTTCGGGGAGTTGCATAAGAGGCAGTGACGTCAATCACTCAGTTTCAAATCAGGGGCGGCTTCAGGCGGGGTTGCGCGGTGCGGCACTAGCGGGGCCATGCTCCGGGGCAACGCTGCGGGCCGGCACCACGGCAGCCGGTGCAGCGGAGACCGCCACGCCGCAGGGGTTCGGGCCCGACAAGACGGCCGGGGCCACCGAGGCTGTGGCCAGCGCGCGGCCAGCCTGCTGGACCGGGGCCAATGCGGCCGGAGCCATCGCCCCCGCAGCCGTGGCCGCTGGGGCCGAAGCAGCCGGAGCAGCACTGGCCGGCCGGGCCGAACGGGTTCCGGCCAGCTCAACGACCGTGACCGCCGTGCCATCACGCGGCACACGCTGCTGGCCGGTCGTCACCACGGTGTCGCCGGGCTCCAGCCCTTCGAGAATTTCCACCTTGCCGGGTCGGCGCAAGCCGACTTTGACTTCCACACGCTGGCTCGTTTTGCCTTGGCCATTCAATCCGTCGAGCAGCTTGATGACGAACTGCCTATTGCCTTGCGGAACAATTGCCTCTTCGGGAATCACCCGCGCGTTGTCGCGCACGCCAAAGACCGTAGTGACACGGGCGAACATGCCGGGCCGCAACTGCAACTGGCGGTTGTCAATACAGCCACGTACACCGACAGAACGGCCATTGGCGTCAATCAGCGGGTCAATGGCCTGAATCTGCGCCGTGTATTTTTGCCCGGGCAGCGCGTCAATGTCCAACTCGGCGGTCTGCCCGCGCTTGACCTTGCTCTGAAAACGCTCCGGCAACCTGAAATCCACATAAATGGCTTCGATGTCTTCAATATTGACGATGTCGGCACCGTCTTTCAGATAATCACCCACATTGACCTGGCGAATACCGGCGATGCCGTCAAACGGCGCCACGATTTTCAAGCGCGCCGCTGTCGCTATGGCCAGCGACAGCCTGGCCTGGGCCACCTGCAGATTCGCCGCACTTTCATCGAGAGAGCGCTGGCTGATGAAGTTTTGCGCGACCAGTTCCTGATTGCGCTTCTGGTTGGCCTGGGCAATGGACAGCTCGGCCTGGCTTTGCTGGACTTGCGCCTGCGGCAACTGGTCATCAAACTGTACCAGCACCTGCCCTTTGCGAACGCGCTGCCCGTCGGTGAAATTAAGCTGGGTGATGCGCCCGCTGACTTCCGGCCGCAGCACCACACCCCGGCGTGAGCGCAAGCTGCCCACCGCCTGAGTGTCGTCCGTGAGCCGGGCGAGTTCTACCCTGACAACCTCTACCGACGGCGGTTTGCCGGCTGGCGTGCTGCCTGATGCGCCATTTGCAGCGCCCTGCACAGGCGCAAGGGCCGAAGAGGCCCCGGAAGCGGCCCCCGCAATGCCGTCATTGGCCCTGGGTTTCTGGTACCACCACGCAGCGCCCGAAGCTGCGGCAATACCCGCCACCGCGATCACCGTGTAAATTGCTTTTGATGCCATGGGAAGAGAAGCTTGTTATAGAAAGATACAAACTTCCAATGTAGCAGGACGCCCTCGTTAGCGCAGGGATTCAGGGTATCTCTGAAAGGCTTGCGGGCCGGCTTTACAAAGCCTTTACCAAACTACCCGCCCAACGCAACGGCGCTCACGCCGCACCTTTGGGATACGCATTTTTTGCGACAGTTCCCGCCGCCATCAAAGGCGACCCAACGCACGCTCTACGCCCTTGTTGGCCAGCTCGTCGGCACGTTCGTTGCCGGGATCACCGGCGTGGCCCTTGACCCAGCGCCAGTCGATTTTGTGGCCGCTGGAAGTCACCAGTGCATCCAGCCTTTGCCACAAGTCCACGTTTTTGACGGGAGCCTTGGCCGCCGTACGCCAGCCACGCGCTTTCCAGCCGTGAATCCACTCGGTAATGCCTTTGCGCACGTACTCGCTGTCCAGATACAGGGTCACGCCACAGGGCCGCTTGAGCGCCGCCAGCGCCTCGATGACGGCGGTCATTTCCATGCGGTTGTTGGTGGTACCCAATTCGCCGCCGAACAGTTCTTTCTCCAGGCTGCCCATCATCAGCAGCGCGCCCCAGCCCCCCGGCCCGGGATTGCCCTTGCAGGCGCCATCGGTGTATATCACGACGTGTTGTTGTGGTGTGGCTGCTTGTAAGTCGCTCATGTGTTGTTGTGAATTTCAGGGTAATACGAGGAGCCAGGACGCTGCCTGGCGATTGAAAAGATCAGGAAAAAATCAGGAAAAGTCAGGTTTGCGGCCCGGAGCGGCTGACCGGCTCCTTGTTCGCCACTGCAGCGGGCGCGGCCGCTGCGGTTTTATGCGACTTCCAGGCCGGCTCCAGCAAACGCATGCCCCGCACGCGCTTGACCGCCACCAGGAAGTAAACCGCCCCAAAGATGGGCCACCAACGCTCGCCGGCCGCATCCATCCACTCAAAGCGATCCAGCCACTGCTGGCTGGTCAATGCCGGACGGTAGCAGCCAAAACGCCCCGACTCTACCTCAAAGTTGAGCAGCCTCAGCCAGTCGCGAAGGCGCCAGTAGCCAATGAACTCACCGGTCTTGGGCAAAAACAGGTCGTCGTATCCAAGACGCCGGTAAAGATGGCCGCGCCGCTGGCGCAAACCCCACAGGCTGGTCGGGTTGAGCCCACTGATGACAACACGTCCTTCGGGCACCAGCACACGCTCAACCTCGCGCAAGGTGGCATGAGGGTCGCTGCTCAGCTCCAGCGTGTGCGGCAACACCACGAGATCGAGACTGCTTTCAGGAAACGGCAATGCCCCCGAATCGGTGAAAAGAGCAGCGCGCAGGGAACTTGCGGCAGCCGGGGCAGTCGCATCAGCGGTCAACTGGGGCGGTGCGAATTCCAGCGCCAGCCATTTGTGCGGCATGCGGTTGGCCTGCAGGGCATCGAGTTCGGGCAGACCCAGTTGCAGGGCGTGGTAGCCAAAAATATCGCTCACCGCCTGGTCAAAATGCGCGCGCTCCCAACTCAGCAGATATCCGCCCGGCGGAGTCTTTAGCCAGTCTGTCAAACCTATAATTTCCGAGTTCATCGAGACCATTGCATGTATTTGACTCCGATTCCCGCTTTTGCCGACAACTACCTCGGGTCGTTGCACAACTGCAAGCCTGCCTTGGTAGTAGACCCAGGGTATGCCGAGCCGGTGCCGCGTGCACTGGTGTGGCACGCCTTGCAATTAGAGTCAATTCTAGTCACGCACTACCGTGCCGCCGACATCCATAGCCCAGGAACTGCTGGTTAACCCCTTTTTACGTAGCCGGCAAGCCACTATCATGGCTGCTGCCCGCCGCTTTGATGCGTCGGCCCATGACGACAACACCGTATTTGCCGCCATCCGGCAGTGGAAAACCAATTCAAATGACGCCTCACTACCGAACCGCTGCTTGCACCTGGACTGCCACCAGGTCTTTCACCCCTCTCAACTCCCGTCTTGCCCTGTTTGCGCTCCTCCTCGTGATGGCAGTGCTGGCAGGCTGCGCCACTTCCCAGCCCGGCATGCCGGGCGATCCGGTACTCACCACGGCGCCCGTGCCGGCCCCTGATCTGAAGCCTCTGACTCCGGATGCTCCGCTGCAAGCCATCACACCGGGCACGGCAGGTTCGCACCAGATTATCGCTACCGAGCCGCCCAAAGAGTTGTGGGACCGCATTCGCCGCGGCTTTGCCATGCCCGACCTGCAAAACGAGCTGGTGACCGACCGCGAGCAGTGGTATGCAAGCCGGCCCGACTACATCCAGCGCATGACCGAGCGCTCCAGCAAATACCTCTTTCACATTGTTGAAGAGCTGGAACGCCGCCAGATGCCCACGGAGCTCGCCCTGCTGCCTTTTATCGAAAGCGCTTTCAACCCCCAGGCGGTTTCCAGCGCCAAGGCCGCCGGCATGTGGCAATTCATGCCGGCAACGGGTAAATACTTCGACCTGAAGCAAAACGTCTTTCGCGATGACCGCCGCGATGTGCTGGCCTCCACCCGCGCAGCACTCGACTACCTGCAAAAACTCTATGGCATGTTTGGCGACTGGCACCTCGCATTGGCAGCCTACAACTGGGGTGAAGGCAGCGTAGGCCGTGCCATCGCCAAAAACCAGAGAGCCGGCTTGGGCACCCGTTACGAAGACCTCAACATGCCGGCGGAAACCCGGCTTTACGTGCCCAAGCTGCAGGCCGTGAAAAACATCGTCGCCAACCCGCAGGCCTTCAACACCGAACTGCCGCTGATTGAAAACCACCCCTACTTCCAGCAGGTGCTGATTACGCGCGACATTGATGTTGCCCTAGCCGCCCGCCTGGCCGACGTGAAGATTGAAGACTTCAAGGCGCTCAACCCCTCGGCCCACCGGCCCGTCATCATTGCGGCGGGCACCCCTCAAATCCTGCTGCCCTGGGACAACGCCAAGGTATTTCAGCGCAACTTTGACGCCTACAACCAGGGCCAGTACGCCAGCTGGACCGCCTGGACCGCCCCGAGCACCATGAGCGCGACCGAAGCATCGCGCCGCACCGGCATGAGCGAAACCGATTTGCGCAGCGTGAACAACATTCCGCCGCGCATGCTCATCAAGGCCGGTTCTACCCTGCTGGTGCCGCGTTCGGCCAGGATGGACAACGACGTGACCAGCCATGTCGCCGACAACGCCCAGGTTTCCTTGGCCCCTGAAATCGTCACGCGACGCACAACGGTCAAGGCCCGCAAGGGTGAATCGGTGGCCACCATCGCCAGGCGTTACGGACTGAGTGCTTCCAGCGTGGCCGGATGGAACAATGTCGGGACGTCTGCGGCCTTCAAGACGGGGCAGCAGGTCGTGGTATTTCTGCCCGTGAAAAGCCGCCGCTCCGCCGTCGCATCCTCGGCTGGCCGCGGCAACATCAAGGCGGTCAAGCGCAGCGGCAGCCAGACGGTGGTCAAATCGAAGAAGCGTCGATGACCGCCCGAGCCTGAGAACGCGGGCTCAGCCGTAGCGCAAGCCCGGTTAAAGTTTTTCAGTCTCGCCGGTGCGCGGCTGCCACCTCATGAGCTTGCGCTCGCGTTTGCCGACGATGCCGTCCAGCAACAGCGCAAAAGCGGTCAGCACCACAATGCCGGCAAACACGGTGTTGACGTCAAACGTGCCTTCGGCCTGCAAAATCAGGTAGCCCACGCCGCGTGCCGAACCAAGGTACTCGCCCACCACCGCCCCCACAAACGCCAGGCCGACCGAGGTATGCAGGCTGGAGAACACCCAGCTGGTGGCGCTGGGCAAATACACCGTGCGCAACAGTTGCCGCTGGTTGGCCCCCAGCATGCGGGCATTGGCCAGCACCACCGGGCTGACCTCCTTCACACCCTGGTAGACATTGAAAAACACGATGAAAAACACCAGCAAGCCCACCTGCCAAATGCGCAAGTTGTTTTCGGAGGGTTTGATATGGCGCCACATATTCAGGCGGTTTTTCGAAGTTGCTGCGCATAGCCCTTCAGCACTTCGTCGCGCAGCACGTTCCAGATCTGCGTGTGCAGCTCAACAAAGCGCGGCTGGACGCGAACCTCGGCCACATTACGCAGCCTGGGCAGGTCGATGGTGAATTCGCCCATCGTATGCGTGGCCGGCCCGGCCGACAGCACCACCACGCGATCACTCATGGCAATCGCTTCGTCCAGATCGTGGGTGATGAACAGCACAGCTTTCTTTTTGGCGGCCCACAAATAAACACCTTTACGCCGCCCAGCGATGGCGCAAGCAGACCAGCGCCTATATTGAGCAAGGTGGACTTGCCGCAACCCGTGGGGCCAACGACCGAAACAAACTCTTCGGCGCGTATGTGCAGGCTGGTGTCGCCTACCGCCGTATAGCCCTGGCTTTGTCCGTCTTTGGCGCGGAAGGTGCAGGTGATGCCCTGCAGCTCCAGTGCATAACTCGTCATTTAAAAACGGTCATGCCTTGAACCGCTCTTTGGCGCGGCGTGCAAACTCGTTGGTATAGGTCTTGGAAAGATCGATTTTGTCGGCCTTGATGGCGGGGTCAAAACTCGCCAGCGCTTTCAGTGCCGTGCGCACGCCTTCCTCAGGAATGAGGCCGTCGAGCGAGATGGATTCGCGCACCTTGTTGAACGAAGCGAGGTAGAGCGCGCGGTCACCCAGCAGATAGCTTTCTGGCACGGTCTTGATGATGTCGCCGGGGCCAGCGGTTTGCAGCCACTTGAGGCCATGCACGATGGCGTTGGCCAGCGCCTGGCAGGTGTTGCGGTTTTTCTGGATGAAATCCATGGGCGCATACAGGCAGGCCGCCGGCATGGGACCGCCAAATACATCCGCTGTTCCCTTGAGCGTGCGCGTGTCACTGATGATTTTGACTTCGCCCTTTTGCTCCAGCATGGTCATGACGGGGTCGGTGTTGCTCATCGCATCAATCTGCCCCGAGCGCAGCGCGGTAAGCGCGCCGGCAGCCGTTCCGACGCCGATAAAGCTCACGTCACTGGCTTTCAGGCCGCCGCGAGACAACACCAGATTGGCCATCATGTTGGTGGAAGAGCCGGGGGCTGACACACCGATTCGCTTGCCCTTGAGATCGGCAATGGACTTGTAGTTGGGCATGTTCTTGGTAGAAACGCCAAACGCAATTTGGGGTGCCCTGCCCTGCAGCACAAAGGCCTGGAACATCTGGTTTTTGGACTGCAGGTTGATGGTGTGCTCAAACGCACCCGAGCAGACATCGGCAGAGCCACCCACGACCGCCTGCAAGGCACGCGCGCCGCCGGCAAAGTCGCTGATTTCAACGTCAAGGCCCTCTGCCTTGAAGTAGCCCAGCTGCTCGGAAATCGTCAGCGGCAAATAATAAAACGCCGCCTTGCCGCCCACGGAAAGTGCAATTTTTGTTTTCTCAAGCCGGGACTGCGCGCGCAAGGCAGGTACGGCCAGCGAAGCAGCAGCCAGCGCCGCGCCACCAGCAAAATTTCGACGGGAGATAAGGGGTTGGCGATTCATGCGAAGTCCTCTCTTTTTGAGCTTTCTTCAGCATATCGAGGCACAAAAAAACCCGCATCGGGGTCATCCCGTGCGGGTTTTTACCGAAGGGCCGTTTGCAGTTACGAACGGTTACCTGGGCATTGCGAACACATCAGCAACACATCAGCGATAGCCCGAAAAAAGAATGCCGATATTGACGAAAAAAGCAAGGCCCCAGATCGCTGAACGCGCTTTGGCCAGGTCGGCCACGTACATCATGACGTAGGCGATACGCAGCACGATGAACAGCAAAGCCAGGATGTCCAGCTGGGTCTGCCCGGCCTGCAACTGGTGGGCAACGATGACGGCCGCAAAGAAAAACGGCAGCGCTTCAAAGGTGTTGGCCTGCGCGGCATTGGCCCGGCCGCGCCAGTCGCTTTGCCGCGCCAGCCAGCCGCGCGGATTGTGGTTGTCGTAGCCGCCTTCGCGCCTGGGCGTGCTCATCATGCCGTACTTGGCAATAGCAGCACACACGATGGGAAGGATGGCGGCAGCCAGAACGCACCAGTAGGCGATGGTGAAACGCGCATATGTCATGACGAAACCCTTGTCTTGTATTTTTTCTTGGCCTTAACGCCGGTCCACCAGCGCGTGGGCAATCGTGCCCAGATCCACGTATTCGAGTTCACTGCCCACCGGCACGCCGCGTGCCAGGCGCGTGACCTGCACGCCGCGGCTTTTCATGGCCTGGGCAATCACATGCGCCGTGGCCTCGCCTTCGGCGGTGAAGTTGGTGGCCAGAATCACTTCCTGCACCTCCCGCGATGCAGGCGGCAGCACCTCTCCCTGCTCATCCCTGGGCGCCACCCGGTCAAACAGTTTTTGCAGGCCGATGTCGTTGGGGCCGATGCCGTCCAGCGGACTGAGCTTACCCATCAGCACAAAGTACAGGCCCTTGTAGGCCAGCGTGCGCTCCAGCGCCGCCTGGTCGGCGGGGGTCTCCACCACGCACAGCTTGCTGCGGTCACGCTGCGGGTTGGCGCAGGTAGCGCAAACCTCCTGCTCGGTCAGGGTGTTGCACAGGGCGCAGTGTTTGACGCTGCTCACCGCATGCTCCAGCGCCCGCGCGATCTGCAGGGCACCGGGCTTGTCATGCTGCAGCAGATGAAATGCCATGCGCGCGGCCGACTTGGCGCCCACGCCCGGCAACTTGCGCAGCGCTTGGGTCAGGCCTTCGAGGGCGTTGGAATCAGCCATTCAGGGTGCGGCCTGCCCGAACGTGAGTGATCAGAATGGCAACTTCATGCCGCCGGGCAGGCTTGGCATGCCGGCGGTCAGCTTGCCCATTTTTTCCTGGCTGACTTCTTCGGCCTTGCGCACGGCGGCATTGAAGGCGGCGGCCACCAGGTCTTCGAGCATGTCTTTGTCGTCCGCCAGCAGGCTGGGGTCGATCTCGATGCGCTTGACGTCGTGCTTGCAGGTCATGGTCACCTTGACGAGGCCGGCACCGGCCTCTGCAGTCACTTCGACAAACGCCAGTTCGTCCTGCGCTTTTTTCAGGTTGTCCTGCATCGCTTGCGCCTGTTTCATGAGGCCTGCAAGTTGTCCTTTGTTAAACATGGTTGTTTCCTTAAATTTTGGCTTTAAAAACTGGTGGCAATCATATCGGCTTGGATGCAAGCGGCTTGATACTGCCGGGGACAATTTTGGCACCCCAATCGCGAATCAGGTCCTGCACAAACGGGTCGTTGTGAATCAGCTCTTCAGCGGCCCGCTGGCGCTCGACCTGCGCGGCAGCGTTGCGCCTTGCCGGGGTGTCGCCGACCGGGCCTATTTCCACGGCCAGCCGGAGGGCAGTGTCTCCCAGCGCGGTTTGCAAAGCAGTCTGCAGCTTCTCCCGGGCGGCGGGCTGGCTCAGAGACTCGCGCTCCACACGCAGGGTCCATACCCCATCGGCCTGGCTGCACAGCTCTGACTGCAAAGCCAGTTCGCGCGTCAGTGCGGCAACGGCTTCGGCGGCCACCAGCTGGTTGACGGTCTGGCTCCAGGCATCGCCGAGCGGGCTTGTTGTCGAGGGCGCGGCCACAGATGGCGCAGTTTGTGGCGCAGGCTGTGGCGGTTGTGCGGGCACCTGCACAGCAGGCAGCTCAACAGGCTGTTCAACGTACCGTGCAACGGGCGCTTCTGAATTGATAGCAGGAGATGGTCGATTTACCTGGGCCGGAGCCTGTTCTGGCTCATAGCTTTCCTTGGGAGCGACCTCGGGCGCCCGCTCAACCATCGGGACGGGTGACTGCACCGCAGGCACGCTCGCCTCACTCAGCTCAGGCTGCGGCTTTTTTCCAGGCTCGGCGGCGCTCCCTGCCGGGGCGGTTTGTGAGGTATTTTGAGTATTGGCCTGTGCTGCCACAGCCGACGCACCCGCGGGCTTGAAGGCCAGCAGGCGCAACAGCACCATGGTCAGCGCGGCGTACTCATCGGGCGCCAGGCCCAGCTCGCTGCGGCCATGCAGGCACAGGCTGTAAAGCAGCTGGGTTTCATCGGCCGGCAGGGTATGGGCCAGCCGCGCTGTTTCGGCGACGTCGGGGTCGGTTTCATCGTCACCCGCGGCCATGTCGGGCACCGCCTGCAGCACCGCCATGCGCTGCAGCACGGTGGTCATTTCTTCCAGTGTCGAAGCGGCGCTCAGGCCATTGAGCCGCAGGACTTCGGAGGTCTCGACCACCATCCGGCCATCACCACGCGCCAGCGCATCGAGCAGGCGAAACACATAGCTGCGGTCCACGCTGCCCAGCATGGTGCGCACACTGGCTTCCTGCAACTGGCCCGAGCCAAAGGCAATCGCCTGGTCGGTCAGCGACAGCGCATCGCGCATGGAGCCGCGCGCCGCACGCGACAACAGGCGCAAGGCCTGCGGCTCTGAGGGCACGTTTTCAGTGGCCAACACCCGGGTCAAATGCTCCAGCACCGTTTCAGGCGCCATGGGCCGCAGATTGAACTGCAAGCAGCGCGACAGCACCGTGGCCGGCACTTTCTGCGGGTCGGTCGTGGCCAGCACAAACTTGAGGTATTCGGGAGGCTCTTCCAGCGTCTTGAGCATGGCGTTGAACGCCGTGTTCGTCAGCATGTGAACCTCGTCAATCATGAAGACCTTGAAGCGGCCCACCACCGGCTTGTACACCGCTTGTTCGAGCAACTGCGCAATCTCGTCAACGCCGCGATTGGATGCCGCGTCGAGCTCGGTGTAGTCGACAAAGCGGCCGCTGTCGATGTCGGTACAGGCCTGGCACACACCACAGGGCGTGGCCGTGATGCCGCCCTGCCCGTCGGTTCCCAGGCAGTTGAGCGACTTGGCCAGAATGCGCGAGATGGTGGTCTTGCCCACGCCCCGCGTGCCGGTAAACAGGTAGGCATGGTGCAGGCGCTGCGTGCTGAGCGCATTGCCCAGGGCCTGCACCACATGCGACTGCCCCACCATTTCAGAGAAATTTCGGGGGCGGTATTTGCGGGCAAGAACGAGATAGGACATGCGGTCATTCTAATTTGGCTGGGAAGTAATTTTCCCGCTGCTGTCAGGGCCTTTGGCAACTCCTTTACAATCGTGGGTGACGGGCCTTCCCGCATGGTAAAGCGGCCAACCGGGTCAGGTGGGGAACCAAGCAGCCCTAACTGTGGAGTCAGTGCCGGGGTCAAGGCTCGTCACCTTATTTTGCAAAGCCAGCCATTGAAATTTCTTTCTGGCTGGCTTTGTTTTTACGGCTTCAAAACCTCTTCAATCGCCGTCGTCGTCTGCAGCGCATGCTCCGCAATCTGCGCAGACATCAGCGCCAGCGAGGCCAGCGCATAAGTACCGCTGATCACGCCCTGATAGGCCACTTCGGCGGCCACCGCGTCTTGGCCCAAGCCTTCAGTGGCGGCGACTATGCATTCTTCAATGCTGCTCAGGCCCGAGTCCGCGTAAAGGTCTTCGCCTTCATAGCTGACGCGGTACTCGTACCGGCCTCGTTCAATCTGGTCGATGTGGAAACGCACGATCATGGCAAAACTCCGAAATTCAAATAAAAATTAAACGCTATTAAATCAATAGCTGCTTGCGCCCGTGTTGATTGGGCTACCAGCCCAAATAGCTTAAAACGCCCTGTCCGGCCGCACGCCCGCTGGCAAAACAGGCGGTCAGCAGGTAGCCGCCTGTGGGCGCTTCCCAGTCGAGCATTTCCCCGGCGCAGAACACGCCGGGCAAGGGTTCCAGCATCAGGTGCTGGTTCATCGCCTCGAAGCGCACGCCGCCCGCGGTGCTGATGGCTTCGTCAATCGGCCGCGTGGCCACGACGCGCACCGGCAGGGCCTTGATGGCGGCGGCCAGTTGGGCGGCATCGTTCATCTGCCCCTTGCTCAGCAACTCGTGCAGTAGGCCGGCCTTGATACCTTCCAGGCCCAGGCGGCTTTTGAGGTGGCTGGACAGCGAACGTGAGCCGCGCGGATGGCGCACCTCGGCCAATACCTGTTCGGGCGATTTATCCGGCAGCAAGTTCAGCATGAAGGTGGCGCTGCCATGCGCGGCAATTTCATCGCGCAGCAGGCTGGAGGCGGCATACACCAGGCTGCCTTCAACGCCGGTGGCGGTGGCGATGAATTCGCCCTTGCGGCTGAAGCTCCGGCCTTGCGAGTCGGTGAAATGGATGGCGACGGACTTGAAGGGCTGGCCGGCGAAGCGGCTGGCGAAATGCTCGGTCCAGCCGGTTTGCGGCGCCGGGCTTTTGCCAATGAGTTCCTGAAGAAACTCGCGGCGCGTTTCGCCATGTTCGGCACGCTCCAGAACTTCAGCCGGGATGGTGCCCACGTCAAAACCGCAGTTGGCGGGCTGCAGCTTGGCCACGGCCACGCCGCGCTGGGCCAGCAGCGCCGCCCAGGCGCCGTCCGAGCCCAGCCGCGCCCAGCTGCCGCCGCCCAGCGCCAGCACCACGGCATCGGCCTCTACCCTCACCTCGCCAGCCGGACTGGCAAATTTCAGCGAACCGTCTTCGGCCCAGCCCAGCCAGCGGTGCCGCATGGAAAAGCCCACGCCGGCGCTGCGCAGGCGCTGCAGCCAGGTGCGCAGCAGCGGCGCGGCCTTCATGTCTTTGGGAAACACGCGGCCGGAGCTGCCGACAAAGGTTTCAACGCCCAAGG
>DASXRN010000311.1:0-1574 GCA_036506595.1 Polaromonas sp.
TCTGCTGGCGCACGAGTCGGAGGGCTGGCAACTCGCACGAAACCTTGTCGTCGCCGATACGGACACCATCGTTCGCAAGACAACACCCGACTCATTTCTTCGAACGCCCCTGGACGAGCGGCTTGTCAAATGGAACACGGAGCAGTTGGTGATCTGCGGCTATGCGTCGGAGTTCTGTGTGGATACAACGACGCGCCGCGCTGCGGCACTGGGCTATCCGGTCGTTCTTGTCGCCGACGCGCATACAACCCACGACAAAGACCATGCCTCTGGCGCCAACATCAGAGCGCATCACAATGTCACCCTGCCCAACATCACCAGCTTCGGCCCACGTATTGAGGCAAAGCGTGCAGCCGAGATCGCGTTTGAGACCTGCGCCTCGATGAATAACCCAAGGCCTCGCCGCTCAGCGATTTAGAATGCCAGGGTCCCGGCCAATTTGTCGGGACAGCGTTCTCAGGGCGGGGCGAAATTCCCCACCGGCGGTGTTTGCCGTAAAATGCATCAGCCCGCGAGCGCCCGGTTTTCATAAAGCCGGGGTCAGCAGATTCGGTTCAACTCCGAAGCCGACGGTCACAGTCCGGATGAAAGAGAGCGCGATGTTTACGGCTGCGCCGTGGCTTTCTGCCGCGAGGTGCGGCCGCAGGCTCGTGCGCCCTGATTCTGGTACCACCTAGCTTGAGGCATCCATGAGTCAGTCAGTTCCATCTTCCAGTCATACAACAATCCCCAATCAGGCGCGGTTTGCCTTCATTCAATCCTCCTGGCACGAAGACATTGTGAGCCAGGGGCGCATCGCGTTTCTGGCCGAAATGGCCCGGCAAGGTGTGGCCCCTGGGGCCATCGACCTGTTTGAAGTGCCCGGTGCTTTCGAAATTCCATTGCACGCCAAAAAGCTGGCGCAGTCGGGTCGTTACGCGGCCATCGTGACCTGCGGCCTGGTCGTCGATGGCGGCATTTACCGCCATGACTTCGTAGCCGGCGCGGTGATTGACGCCCTCATGAACATCCAGCTGGACACCGGTGTGCCGGTGTTTTCGGCGGTGCTGACGCCGCAGCATTTTCACGAGCACGAAGAACACCGACGCTTCTTCAGCGAGCACTTCCTGACCAAGGGCAAGGAAGTCGCGCAGGCCTGCCTGCGGACGGTGGCCAGCCTGGCAACAGTCGAGGCACTTTCGCTACCAAATAGATAGCGTACTACGACCATTCCTCAAGGAGGACGGGCGAAAACGCTATATAAGCACCCAGCCATCGCGAGTCATCGGGCGGCTGCCGCTTCTCTTCCCACCTGTTTTCCCGCCTGCGGTGCGGCGTTGGCACGCGAGCGCACTTCCAGGTACGACAACAAGGAGGCCACGTCGTCCGTGCCCAACTCCAGGTTGGGCATTCGAACCGGCTGGTATTTCTTGAACAACTGAACGTGAACGCGCTCAATCAACGCAAACTCGCCTCAAGAGACTATTGAGCTTTTCATAATTCGTGACAGCATTCCCGTCATTGCGAGCGCAGCGCGGCAATCCATGGCTGCGCTTGATCGACGATGGATCGCCACGGCCTGCGGCCTCGCGATG
>DASXRN010000312.1:0-5905 GCA_036506595.1 Polaromonas sp.
GGTGATTTTTGATACGCCGGTAGCCGAGCGCTACGACAAGGCGCTCATGCTGCTGGGCCTGCAGAGCTGGATGCTGTCTCCCGACGCCGGTCACGCATGAGCCTGGCGGCCGTGCCTCCTTCGACCGCGGGTCTTCAAACATTTCTGGCTTTCGACTACGGCCTTAAACGCACCGGCGTTGCGACCGGCAATGTGCTGACCCGAACCGCCACACCGCAAGCCACCATCGCCGCGGTGGGCGATGCCCGTTTCAAGGCGATCGAACTCCGGATCAAGGAGTGGCAGCCCGATGCGCTGGTCGTCGGCATTCCGTTTCACCCTGACGGCGCCAGCCACGACAATACCCTGCGTGCGCAAAAATTCGCCCGGCAGCTGCGCGGCCGCTACGGCCTCAAGGTGTTCGAGGTCGATGAGCGCTACAGCACGACCGAGGCCCTGGCCGGCGGCGCTGCGGATGCCGACGCGGCATCCGCCTGCATAATTCTTGAGCAATTTTTAAGGAGTCTTCCATGAGCAGCCTGACACTGGACGCCGAGGCGCTGTACAGCGATTTGCTGCGTGGCATGCAGCAACTGCTGGCGTCGTATACCGAGCCCCCCCGGCTGGTTGGCGTGGCCTCGGGTGGGGCCTGGCTGGCGCAGCGCCTGCAAGCCGACCTGGGCCTGCCCGATGAGGCTGGCATTTTGTCTTCATCGATGCACCGTGACGATTTTTCCCAGCGCGGCCTGGCCTCCAGCGGGCAAACCCTGCTGCCCTTTGATGTGAACGGCGCCCACCTGATCGTGCTGGACGATGTGCTCTATACCGGACGCACCATTCGCGCCGTGCTCAATGAGCTGTTTGACTACGGCCGGCCGGCCAGCGTCAAGCTGGTGGTGCTGGTGGACCGGGGCGGGCGCGAACTGCCGCTGCAACCTGACCTGGCCGTGGCGCGAGTGGCCCTGCCGGCCTCGCAGACCCTGGAGTTGGCGCGTGATGAAAATGGCCGGTTCAGCTTTCAGCTCCAGAACCGGTAATTCAAAGAAAAAGAGGAGTCCCAAGCGTGTTGTACCGACGAAATCCCCAACTCAATAAAAACGGCGAGCTGATTCACCTGCTGTCGATAGAGGGCCTGCCCAAGGCCATCCTGACGCAGATTCTGGACACCGCCGCCAACTTTGTGTCAGTGAACAACCGCGAGGTCAAAAAGGTGCCGCTGCTGCGCGGCAAGAGCGTTTTCAACCTGTTTTTTGAAAACTCCACGCGCACCCGTACCACCTTTGAAATTGCGGCCACGCGCCTGTCGGCAGATGTGATCAACCTCGATATCGCGCGCTCGTCGGCCTCCAAGGGCGAGTCGCTGCTGGACACCATCGCCAACCTGAGCGCGATGGCCGCTGACCTGTTTGTGGTGCGCCACGGCGAATCCGGCGCGCCCTATTTGATCGCCCAGCATGTGGCGCCGCATGTGCATGTGATCAATGCCGGCGACGGCCGCCATGCCCACCCCACGCAGGGCTTGCTGGACATGTACACTATTCGCCACTACAAGAAAGACTTCAGCAACCTCACGGTCGCCATCGTCGGCGATGTGCTGCATTCGCGCGTGGCGCGCTCCGACATTCATGCGTTGACCACGCTCGGTTGCCCCGAGGTGCGTGTGGTCGGCCCCAAGACCCTGGTGCCTGCCGACATGGCGCAGATGGGCGTACGCGTCTGCAACACGCTGGAAGAAGGCATCAAGGGCGCGGACGTGATCATCATGCTCAGGCTGCAAAATGAGCGCATGTCGGGTGCCTTGCTGCCCAGCAGCCAGGAGTTCTTCAAAAGCTTCGGCCTGACCAACGAGAAGCTGCAACTGGCCAAGCCCGATGCCATCGTCATGCACCCGGGACCCATCAACCGGGGTGTGGAAATCGATTCGGCAGTGGTCGATGGCACGCAGAGTGTCATCCTCCCGCAGGTCACCTTCGGCATTGCAGTGCGCATGGCCGTCATGGGCATTGTTGCGGGGAATGAAGCATGAGTGTGGCCCCCACGCTTGTCTCTTCGCGTACTGCGCTGCCCCCCGAGGGGGCTGGCCTAGCTTGGGGCGGCCCGGCGCGGCGGCCTTTTTTCGGAGAAATCAAATGAAACTTCTCATCAAAAATGGCCGGGTGATGGACCCTGCCTCCGGGTTCGACGAAGTCTGCGATGTCGCCATTGCAGCGGGCCGCATCGTGTCGTTAAACAGCACAACCGCTGATTTCGCGCCCAACAAAACCATGGATGCCAGGGGCTGCATCGTGGCACCCGGCCTGATCGACCTGTCGGCCCGCCTGCGCGAGCCCGGTCATGAACACGAGGGCATGCTGGAGAGCGAGCTGGCTGCGGCGGTTGCCGGCGGCGTGACCAGCCTGGTTTGCCCGCCGGATACCGACCCGGTACTTGATGAGCCCGGGCTGGTGGAAATGCTCAAGTTTCGCGCGGAAAAACTGCACCAGTCGCGCGTGTTTCCGCTGGGTGCGCTGAGCCGTGGCTTGAAAGGCGAAGCGCTGACCGAGATGGTGGAGCTGACCGAGTCTGGCTGTGTGGGTTTCAGCCAGGCCGAAGTGCCGCTGGCCAACACCCAGGTGCTGATGCGTGCGCTGCAGTACGCGGCGACTTTTGGCTACACCGTCTGGTTGCGTCCGCAGGAAATGCATTTGGGGCAGGGCGTGGCCGCCAGCGGCGCGCTGGCCACGCGCCTGGGGCTAAGCGGGGTGTCCGTGGCCGCCGAAACGATTGCGCTGCACACGATTTTTGAGCTGATGCGCGCCACCGGTGCGCGGGTTCACCTGTGCCGTATCAGCAGCGCCCAGGGCGTGGCGCTGGTGGCCAAGGCCAAGGCAGAAGGCTTGGGCGTGACTTGCGACGTGAGCATCAACAGCCTGCATTTGACCGACGTCGACATTGGCTACTTCGACAGCCGCATGCGCTTGAATCCGCCCCTGCGCCAGCAGCGCGACCGGGATGCGATTCGACAGGGCCTGGCAGACGGCACGATTGATGCGCTGGTGTCTGACCATACGCCGGTCGATGAGGACGCCAAAACCCTGCCCTTTGCCGAGGCCGAGCCGGGCGCGACCGGACTGGAGTTGCTGCTGGGCCTGGCCTGCAAGTGGGGTAGCGACAGTCAGGCGGGCATGGCGCGGGCACTGGCGGTGCTGACGAGCGAACCGGCACGTGTGCTGGGCAATGCGCTGGGCACGCTGCAGGCCAGTGCGGGCCGCCTGGTCAAGGGGGGGGTGGCCGATATCTGCGTGTTTGATCCAGGCAGTGAATGGATGGTGGAACCGGCCACTTTGCGCAGCCAGGGCAAACATACGCCATTTTCTGGCTACCAGCTGCCTGTGCGCGTACGCTGGACGCTGGTGGGCGGCCAGGTGGCTTACGAAGCGTCGCACTAGCGCATGAATCGTTGCATGAAGTTATTGCGCTTTGGCGCGATGTTGCTGCGGGCCATGGCGCATGCCGTGCACGGTTTTTGGACCATCAAAACCCTGTTTCCCAAGCTTGAACAGGTCGAGCAGGAGGGTCGCGTTCAGGTATGGGCGGGCCAAATGCTGCGCATTGTGGGCATTGAGCTGGAGGTGAAGGGCTCCACGCCCGTCCGGGGCCCGGTCTTGCTGGTGGCCAACCACATTTCGTGGCTGGACATTCTGGTGATGCATGCGGCGCGCCATTGCCGGTTTGTCTCCAAGTCCGATGTCAAGGGATGGCCTTTTGTCAGCACATTGGCCGATGGCGCGGGTACTTTGTACATCGAACGCGAGTCGCGGCGCGATGCGCACCGGGTGGTGGTGCAAATGGCAGAGCGCCTGCGTGCGGGGGATATTCTTGCGGTGTTTCCTGAGGGTACGACCGGGGACGGCATCACGCTCTTGCCCTTTCATGCCAACCTGATTCAGTCTGCGATTGAGGCCTCGGTGCCGGTGCAGCCGGTGGCGCTCAAATTCATTGACGCAGCTAGCGGCGCGGTGAGTTTTGCGCCCAGCTATGTGGGCGATGAAACCCTGATAGGGTCGATTTGGCGGACCCTGACGGCCACCGGGCTGAAAGCCGTGGTGACCTTTGGCGAGGCCCAGGCGCCGCAGGGGCAAACCAGGCGTCTATGGGCTCAGACGCTGCGCGACGATATCGAGCGTTTGCGACACAGGCAGTAACGCTGAGGAATAGTCACTCCGCACTGATGCCGCGCGCTGCGTCTTCGGCTTCGCGCGGGAAGGTCACCACATGATCGACCTCGGCGCGTATGCCAATCCATTCACCCAGCGCGTGGTTGTGGTGCGACGGGACATGCGCCATCACTGTCTCGCCGGTCTTGAGCTGCAGCGTGTACAAGAATTCGGAGCCGCGGAAAGCCTTGCGAAGAATCTGCGCTTTGACGGGCGCATTGTCATCGTGCACGATGTCGTCGGCCCGGAGCAGCACATCGCACACACCATCCGCATAAGCATCGGGCAGGGGGCATTCCTGTACATCCGCGAGGTCGCCGAGGGCGGTGTGCACCACGACGCCGCTTTCGCCCTGCTCAATGTGCGCCCGTGCAAACACGCCATGGCCGATGAAGTCGGCAACAAAGCGCGTGGCGGGGCGGTGGTATAGCGCATAAGCATCTTCCCACTGGTGCAAATGCCCTTCATGCATCACGCCGATACGGTCGCCAATGGCGAAAGCTTCAAGCTGGTCGTGCGTCACAAACAATGCTGTGGCACCAGCTGCCTTGAGGATGCCGCGCACCTCGTGCGCCAGGCGTTCGCGCAGGTCCACATCAAGATTGGAAAAAGGCTCGTCCAGCAGCAGCAAGCGCGGCCCCGGCGCCAGCGCCCGCGCCAAGGCCACACGCTGCTGCTGCCCACCCGAGAGCTCGTGCGGAAAACGCTTGTGTACCTTACCCAGTCCGACCAGCTCCAGCACTTCAGTGACACGCTGCGCACGTTGAGTGGGCGCGAGATGCGTGAGCCCGAAAGCCACGTTCTGCGCCGCATTCAGATGCGGAAACAGCGCGTAGTCCTGGAACACCATGCCGATGCGGCGCGACTCGGCCGGCACATGGGTGTCGGGGCTGCTGACGATTTGCTGTGCCAGGCGGATGGTGCCCGACTGTGCGCGCTCCAGACCGGCTACCGCGCGCAGCAGCGTGGTTTTGCCGCAACCCGAAGGTCCTATGAATACCCCAATTTCTCCCGCCTGCAGGCTGAAAGACACACCGTTGACGGCAGGTTTTGAGCGGCCTGCATAGTGCACGCCCAACTGGGAGACATCCAAAAACATGAGGATGATTGTAGATACTTACAATTCTCATTTGCAGTGACTGACTGCAAAACCATGGCGCACGCTGGTTGGGGCACGGCCCTGATCCGCTGGGGCCTTTTTTCAGGTCCACATGCTCCGTCGCTATCTTCCCTCTGCTTTTCTGTTTTTAGTGGTTGGCCTGTTGACCTTGCCGGTACTGGCCGTGGTGTTGTCCTGGCTGCAGTTCAACGACGAAGCCAGCTCCATCCTGAGGCAGATGCTGCAAACGGTATTGCCCGACTACACCTGGACTTCGCTGCTGCTGTGCGTGTGCGTGGGCCTGGGTGTGGCCGTGGTGGGCATGGCGACCGCCAGTGCCGTCACCTTGTTCGAGTTTCCAGGCCGGCGGGTCTTCGAGTGGGCGCTGCTGCTGCCGCTGGCCATGCCGGCTTATGTGCTGGCTTACGCCTATACCGATTTTTTGCAGTACGCGGGCCCGCTGCAAACGGGCTTGCGTGCAGCCTATGGCCTGCAAGGCCGCTTGTTGCCCGAGGTGCGTAGCCTGGGTGGCGCCGTGCTGGTGTTCACGGTGGCGCTGTATCCCTATGTGTATTTGCTGGCGCGCACGGCGCTGTCCGAGCGGGCCACGCACCTGATGGAAGCGGCCCGT
>DASXRN010000313.1:0-5669 GCA_036506595.1 Polaromonas sp.
GACGCCGAAAAACGCGGCACCAAAATGATTATGCAGGTGCACGATGAACTGGTGTTTGAAGTGCCTGAAGCTGAAGTCGAATGGGTCAAGACCGAAATCCCCCGCCTCATGGCTGGCGTGGCCGACCTCAAGGTGCCCTTGCTGGCGGAGATTGGAGTGGGTGAGAACTGGGAAAAAGCGCACTAATTTACCCGAACGGTGGCCATGACAGCTATCAAGACCTACGGCATGTCCGAGCGGGCAGACCACCTTGACTTTGACATCCGCTCCCAGCTGGTACGGCCGCCGCTCGTGCGTCCGCACCGGCACGAATATTTTCAGATCCAGATCAGCCTGCAGGGCGACACCGAGCAGAACGTGGCGGGCACGGTGCGGCCTTTTAGGCGCGGCTACCTGAGTTTTATCCTGCCCTACCGCGTGCATGTGATCCCGCACCCCGAGGGCTCGCGCTACGTCATCATCAACATGGCGCAGCAGTTCTTGCGGCCGGGGCTGGATGTGGACCCGCTGGACCTGGAAGAGGTGCCGCTGTCCAGGGCGCCCGAGCTGGCGCCGTTTCTGTTTCAGGAATACGCCGACTTTTATTTCACGGAAGACGAATTTCCCGAAATCGAGACGCTGCTGGACAAGCTGGCCCATGAAAACGCCCACCGCCGCTTCGGCTCCATCGAAATCATTCGCGGGCTGATGCTGCAACTCATTGGCCTGACCTGCCGCAGGTTTGAAGCCGACCTGCTGCGCTTGTCGGCCAGCCAGGCGCAGCAGGGCAGCCGGCGCGCCAGCCTGCAGCGTGCGGTGCGCTACATACGCGACAACCTGGCCGGCGAAGTCACGCTGGCCGATGCCGCCGCCGCTGCGTTTTTGTCGCCCAATTACCTGGCGCACCTGCTCAAAAAAGAAACCGGCAAGACCTTCACCGACCTCGTGACCGAGCGCCGTCTGGAGCATGCGCAGGAGTTGCTCGCCCACAGCAGCCAGCGCATTGCCAGCGTGGCCCATGCTTCGGGCTTTGCCGACGAGGCCTATTTTGCGCGGCGCTTCAAGCAGCGTTTTGGCCAGACGCCCAAGGCCTATCGCGACAGCGTGCGCGCCAGGATCTGCGGCGCGTCCTGAAGCGGGTGTTGCAGGCGGCCTGAAGCCAGGCCGTGCGGCGGCTTCATTGAATCGTCCGGCTATTGCGTAATTGCGTCTGCCCCGCCGCGCCGGGCCCGGCCTAAGCTTGCCTGCGGAGAAAAAGGCTCGCCCATCCAACAACAAACTCCCTTCATCAACCCCCGGAGACACAGCCAATGACAAAGACGACAGACATGAGCAAACGCGGAATTTTGCAATCAGGCGCATTGATGACGGCAGGCGCCGTGGTCGGCTGCGCCACCCCCGGCACGGCGGCCAATGCGCCGGCCACCCCTTTCACGGTGCCTGACACCTATGTGCCCATCGCCGGCAGCAGCGAGATGTTTCCGGTGCGCCGCATTTACTGCATTGGCCGCAACTATGCCGCCCATGCGATTGAAATGGGATCGGACCCGACACGCGAGCCGCCGTTCTTTTTCCAGAAGCCTACCGATGCGATTCAGGTGGTGCCGCCGGGCCAGGTGGCCGATCATCCCTATCCCGCGCTCACCAAAAACTACCACTATGAAGTGGAGCTGGTCGCGGCTCTCTCCAAAGGCGGGCGCAACATTCCCATCGAGAAGGCCCTTGAGATGGTCTACGGCTACGCCCTTGGCCTGGACATGACGCGCCGTGACCTGCAGCGCGGCATGGGCGACCAGAAAAAGCCCTGGGAAATCGGCAAAAGCTTTGACCGCTCGGCGCCCATCGGCCCCATTCACAAGGTGGCGCAAACCGGCCACTACACCAAGGGCGCCATCTGGCTCAAGGTCAACGGCCAGACCAAACAGCAGGCCACGCTGAACCACATGATCTGGTCGGTGGCCGAGCAGATCTCCAAACTGTCCGAAGCGTTCGAACTCTTTCCCGGTGACATCATTTACTCGGGCACGCCTGAAAACGTCGGACCGGTCGTCAAGGGCGATGTGATCGAATGCCACATCGATGGCCTGCCTGAACTCAGCGTCAGGATTGTGTGAGCGGGCGGGGAAGCAGGCAACCAGGCGAGCCGGGGAGGGCTTGACAGGGAAATACCCTTTGGTTTTTTCCTGCGCCAGTGAGAACTTCTGCGACCGCAAAGACTCCGACTGCTTGCTTCCACCACGCCACCCTCCCTTTTTGAGGAAATCGCCATGTTGAATCACGATCAGAA
The DNA here is from genome assembly GCA_036506595.1 of Polaromonas sp. GTDB lineage: Bacteria > Pseudomonadota > Gammaproteobacteria > Burkholderiales > Burkholderiaceae_C > Polaromonas. Next base: position 2,267 of record DASXRN010000313.1, read on the forward strand.
AAAAGACTTCGACGCCTTGCTGCCCGGGCAGTCTACTGAAGCCGGCGCCAACCGCCGCACGGCGCTGAAAGCTGCGCTGGGTGTGGGCTACGCCGCCACCGCCCTGCCCATCATGGCGCAGACGGCCATAAAAACGCCATCCGATGGTCTCAAAACCGGCGAGACCACTTACGAAGTCAACGGCTTCAAGGTGCCGGCTTTCTACGCCGCCCCGGCCGGCAAGAGCAATTTGCCTGTGGTGCTGGTAGTACAGGAAATCTTTGGCGTGCATGAGTACATTGCCGACACCGCACGCCGCTTTGCCAAGGCCGGTTACCTGGCCATTGCGCCCGAGCTGTATGCGCGCCAGGGCGACCCCGGCACCTACAACGAGATCGGCAAGCTGCTTGCCGAAGTTGTCAACAAGGTGCCCGACGAGCAGGTTATGGCCGACCTGGACGGCGCCGTGAAGTGGGCGGGTGCCAACGGCGGCAACTCCCAAAAGGTCGGCATCACCGGCTTTTGCTGGGGGGGCCGCATCACCTGGCTGTATGCCGCGCACAGCAAAAACGTCAAGGCGGCCGTCGCCTGGTATGGCCGGCTGGTCGGCACATCGTCGGCGCTGACGCCCAGGCACCCGCTGGACCTGGCGGCCAGCCTGAAAGCGCCCGTGCTCGGCCTTTATGGCGGGCAAGACGACGGCATTCCGCTGGCCACCGTGAACCAGATGAAAGACGCGCTGGCTCAGGCGGGCGCCAAGGGCAATGCCGCCGCCAAAGCCTCTGAATTCGTCGTCTACCCCGACGCACCCCACGCCTTCCATGCCGACTACCGCCCCAGCTACCGCAAGGCAGCGGCCGAAGATGGCTTCAAGCGTGCATTGGCCTGGTTCAAGGACCACGGCGTGGCTTGAGCATCGCCATATTCAGCCTGCCAGCCGCCTCGGCACCCTGTGAGGCGGCTTTTTTCATGCGCCCCTCTTGACAGGCTTGATAAGATAAAAAGCAACCCCGGCCGCTGGCATCACTGGCGCGCCCGGGGTTTTGTCATCTGTGGTGTAACCTTCAGGCTTCCTTCACAGGTATTTGGTAATCATTTTGGGCTTTTGCCCAGTAAATACGGGCACAAGCAGCTATGACTCTGATAGCAATTTTGATGGGGACCATGGCCGCGGGCATTGGCAGTGTGTGGCTGGCGGCGCTGCTCAGCTTTGGCATGCTGGCCCGCTACACCCAGCACATGCTCAGCCTGGCCGCCGGTGCGCTGCTGGCCACCGCCTTCATGCACCTGCTGCCCGAAGCCTTTGAAAGCCAGGCCGGCGCGCAAGAGCTGTTTGCCACGCTGCTGGTGGGGCTGGTGTTCTTCTTCCTGCTGGATAAAGCGGAGCTGTGGCACCACGGCCATGAGCATCACCACGACCACGGGCATGACCACGGGCATGACCCTGAACACGCCACCACGCTCCTGCACACCGGCAATTCGGTCCGCGGCGAGCTGGGCGAAACGGTGGCCAGCCACGAGCACCGCCACCACATTCACAGCCACGCGCCCAAATCGGGCAGCTGGGCCGTGCTGACGGGCGACAGCGTGCATGCCTTCGGCGACGGCATCCTGATCGCCGCCGCCTTTGTGGCCGACATGCGCCTGGGCTTTGTTGCCGCGCTCGCCGTGCTGGTGCACGAGGTGCCGCACCACATGGGCGACCTGGTGGTGCTGCGCCAAACTTCCAACAACCGGCGCATCGCCCTCATCAAGGTGTCACTGGCCGGCGCGGTCACGGCGCTGGGCGGCGTGGTCGGTTACATGCTGGTGGACAAGCTCTACGACTACCTGCCGTTCTTCCTGATCATCGCCGCCAGCAGCTTTATCTACGTCGCGCTGGCCGACTTGATTCCGCAACTGCAAAAGCGCGCAAGTGCTACAGAAACGGTGGCGCAGATTGCCTGGCTGGCGATTGGCATCGGACTGGTGACCCTGATCAGCGGGATCGCGCATCATCATTGACACGGAGACAGCAGGCAAAAGTCAATTGAATGCTCTTTAAGAGCCTTAAAAGTCGTTTTGATGGCGCTGGTTCTTCGTCGATTTCACTGTGATTTTTCCCTCACCCCAGCCCCATCTCCAGCTTCCCGCAATGAAACAGAATTTCGGGCTTGTAAATTGACCTGCGAGTCTTGAGATGAAAGACACGGCGCTGTACGAACAACTGCTTGGGCTGAAATCGCCCTGGTCGGTCAGACGAGTGGATCTCCCGCTGGTCGAGCAGCGCGTGCCGATGAATCAGTGAGTTGCTCAGTGCAAACATCCCGTACACACCCGCGCAGCCAGCGATGCGCTGGATCGGCATCCAGCCGTGGGTGCCAGAGCAATGACACCGTGATCTCCGGTGTGGAGACCGGAAGGGGAAAACTATGCATTCCGGCGCGCAGGTTTCCGGTATGTCGTTCGGGAACACTGGCGATCAGGTCGGAGGCCCGGGCGAGGGCCAGTGCGGTCGAAAAGCCACCGACGATGGTGACGATTTCCCGTTCCAGCCCGAATGGATTCAAGGCTTCATCAATCGGCCCCTTGCCCTGACCCCGTCGAGAGACGTCGATGTGCCTGCCGGCCGCATAACGGGAGGGTGTGATCTCGCCCTGGCTCAGCAGGTGCCCCGCTCGCACCACGCCGATGAAGCGGTCCCGGAACAATGCCTGCACTCGCAGCTCCGGAGCCGTCGTCTTCCCCACAACGCCGGTTTCCAGGTCGACGGCTCCGTCGCGAAGTGGCGTGCTGTCTTTGCCCGCCTTCTGCACGAAGCACAGCCGCACGCCGGGCGCTTCCTTGCCGACGCGGGCAATGAGGCCCGGTCCGAAGTTCTCCACAAAGCCTTCGCGGGTCCGCAGCGTGAACGTTCGGACCAGCTGTTTGAGCTTGAGCTTCTCGGCAGGGCGTAGCACCGCTTCTGCGTCCTGCACGAGCTGGCCGACCCGCTCGCGGAGTTCGATCGCCCGGGGTGTGGGAACGAGACCGCGGCCGGCCCTGACCAACAGCGGATCGCCCGTCGTCTCACGCAATCGAGCCAGCGCCCGGCTCATCGCCGACGGGCTGAGCCGCAAGCGTCGGGCTGCGCGCGCAACGCTGCCTTCCGCGAGCAGCACATCAAGGGTGACAAGCAAGTTGAGATCGGGTGTCGACATACATCGACCGTAACTGAGATTGATCGTGATGTGGCGCCAAACGCACGAATAAAGTGCAAATAGTGCGCGTTTCGCCATGTCGGGCAAAGGACCACGTTTCTTACAGCTCCGCTTCGGGAGTCGCCAGAAACGGAGTTCATGTTGAAGCTGATCATTGCAGGACGAGATGAGGCAGTCGCTGGAAGTGCGGAGCGGACACCTTCGGTCCGGTGGGCGCTCGCCAGCCTTTCGCTTTCCATGTTGCT
>DASXRN010000314.1:0-7218 GCA_036506595.1 Polaromonas sp.
TAAAAAAAGGCCAAGTCATTTGACTTGGCCTTTTTGCTTTTCGTTTCAATAAAACCTGTCGTCAGAGCACCTCGCTGGCGAAATCAGCCAGCCGTGAACGTTCGCCGCGGGCCAGCGTGATGTGGCCGCCATGCGGCCAGCCCTTGAAGCGGTCCACCGCGAAGGTCATGCCTGAAGAGCCTTCGGTGAGGTAAGGCGTGTCGATCTGCGCCAGGTTGCCCATGCAGATGATTTTGGTGCCCGGCCCGGCGCGGGTGATGAGGGTCTTCATCTGTTTGGGCGTCAGGTTTTGCGCCTCGTCGATGATGACGTACTTGTTCATGAAGGTGCGGCCGCGCATGAAGTTCATGCTCTTGACCTTGATGCGTGAGCGGATCAGCTCGTTGGTGGCTGCGCGGCCCCATTCGCCGGAACCGCCACTGTCGGTCTTGCCCAGCACTTCCAGGTTGTCGTCCAGCGCGCCCATCCAGGGGCCCATTTTTTCTTCTTCGGTACCGGGCAAAAATCCGATGTCTTCGCCGACCGACACCGTGGCGCGGGTCATGATGATTTCGGTGTAGCGGCGGTCATCGAGCACCTGCGTGAGGCCGCTGGCCAGCGCCATCAAGGTTTTACCGGTGCCCGCTGTGCCGGCCAGGGTGACGAAGTCAACCTCCGGGTCCATCAGCAGGTTCATTGCAAAGTTTTGCTCGCGGTTGCGCGTGGTCACGCCCCAGACGGCATTCTTGAGATGGTTGTAGTCTTTGAGGGTTTTGAGTACCGCCGTTTTGGCCCGGATTTCAGTCACGCGGGCATACAGCGGCGGCTCGCCAGGTGCTTCAAAGAACACAAATTGGTTGATCAGCAGGTTGGCCACAATCGGGCCGGTGATGCGGTAAAAGGTGTAACTGCCTTGCTGCCAGCTTTCAATGGTTTTGCTCTGGCGCGTCCAGAAGTCCGCAGGCAGCGCCAGCGAGCCGGAATACAGCAGGTCGCCGTCGTCCAGGGTTTTATCGTTCTGGTAGTCGTCGGTGGCCAGGCCGAGCGCACGCGCCTTGACGCGCATATTGATGTCCTTGGACACCAGCACCACCTCGCGCGGCGCGTATTCCTTGCGCAGGGCCTCGACCACGCCGAGGATCTGGTTGTCGGCCTTGCCTTGCGGCAGGCTCATGGGCAGCGTGTAATCCAGCGGACTGGTTTGAAAGAAGAGGCTGCCACCGGCCTCGCGGTGGCCTGTGGTGTCCAGCTTGAGGCCCTTGGTGATGTCGGCGCCCTGGGCGCCGGCCAGCGCGTCCAGCGTGCGGCTCGTTTGGCGCGCATTGCGGGCGACCTCGGTCATGCCTTTTTTGTGGCCATCGAGCTCTTCGAGCACGATCATGGGCAAATAGATGTCGTGCTCCTCAAAGCGGAACAGGCACACCGGGTCGTGCATCAGCACATTGGTGTCCAGCACAAACAGCTTGGCTGGCCCCGTGTGCTTGGCCTTCTTGGATTTTCCCGCCGGTTGAGGCGGTGAGACGCTCTCTTTTTTATAGCTGATTTCAACCGTATCTACTAGGCTGACAGGCTCTTTCTTTGTATAGGCCACCGGGTGCTCGCCACCCGCGACCGTGCGGCTGTCAAACAGATCCAATACCGGTGGCTTCTGGGCTGATTCGGCACTTTCCGTCTTTCGAGTGACTTTGGAGGGGGAGCGGGCCGATGCATCAAAGGCATCGGTGGAGAGCAGGGCGGCACGTTTGGTCGGGGCGGGAGGCAGAGGCATAGTGCTTAAAACTCTCTAAAGTGTTGGTTCCAGAAGTGAAAAAGCCGCCCTGTGACCAGGGCGGCTTTTTCTTTGAGCGCAGTTGCGAAGGTCAACAGCATGAGTTCATTATGCACAACTCGTGCGACATGGCAATCCGTTGTCGCTAACTGGCCTCAATGTGATTTTGTCTGCGGTCAGGCCGCTTTTTTCAGGGCCTTGACGGCTTTAAGGACGTCGTCAACATGGCCGGGCACCTTCAGGCCGCGCCATTCTTCTTTCAGCAGGCCGTCGGCGCCCACCAAGAAGGTGCTGCGCTCAATGCCTTTAACTTTTTTGCCGTACATGATCTTGTTTTTAACCACGCCGAACATATGGCACATTTTTTCTTCGGTATCCGCAATCAGCTCGAACGGGAGCTCAAGCTTGGACTTGAATTCGTCATGGGATTTCATGTTGTCGCGTGACACGCCAAACACGGTCGCGCCAGCCTTGACAAAGTCTTTGTAGCGGTCGCGAAACTGCATGGCTTCGGTGGTGCAGCCTGGCGTGTTGTCTTTGGGATAAAAGTACAGCACGATGACATTGCCGAGATGAGACTGGTTGGAAACCTTGATGCCGCCTGTGGCGTTCGCTTCAAATTCGGGAAGTGGTTTATTGACGACGACTGCCATACTGAGTAGACCCTGACGAAAGTAGTTGTAATTAGCCGTGGCCTTTGGCGGTGTGCCCAGGCGGTAATCCGGGGTGTACTGCCAAGTGCAACCCTAGATTTTACTCTGAAAGAGGCGGCGTTTCAGTCAGTGGTCTCGCCGCTTGTGCTTTCTGTTTCAATCAGCAGGGCGGCAATCACCCGGCGGCCTTCGCCCGCCAGGATGTTGTAGGTGCGGCAAGCCGCCAGCGTATCCATGGTCTCAATGCCTATGCGCTTTTCCATCAAGGCGCGCAAAAACGCCGGCGGCGGAAAGCGCAGGCGCGTACCGCTGCCGAAGATCACCAACTCCGGCAGCGTTTCGACAAGGCGCGTGAAGTGCTCTGCGGTGAGCTGCTCAAAGCGTGGGCAATGCCAGTCAAATTTTTCGCCGCCAGAGCCAATCACGATGCTGTGCTCGATTTTTTCAGCCACGCCCTTGCTGCCCAGACCCACCCAGCCGGGGCCATAGCCCAGGATGGATTGGACTTCGAGACGGTCGGGTTGGAGTTTCATGCGGGCTGGGTGGTGTTCAGGGCTGAAAGAGGGCGATGGAGTAGCGATGAGGTAGGCCTGCAAGCCGGTTGATCGCCAGTGAAATACGCCTTTTATGTGGTCAAATTATAGATTCCGCCCGAATTTCCCTGTGCGGTAGGCTAGCCAGTGTGGTCTTTGCCTGAATATTCCAACAAGCATTCATGAAACCGATTACCAAATCTGCCAAATTGGCCAATGTGCTCTACGACATCCGCGGCCCCATCATGGACGCCGCCAAACAGATGGAGGAAGAGGGGCACCATCTCATCAAGCTCAACCTGGGCAATCTGGCGGTGTTCGGTTTTGATGCGCCCGAGGAGATCCAGCAGGACATGATTCGCAACCTGCCGGCCTCGGCCGGTTATTCGGACAGCAAGGGTATTTTTGCGGCGCGCAAGGCGGTGATGCACGAAACGCAAAAGCAGGGCATCAAGGGCGTGACGCTGGACGATGTTTACCTGGGCAATGGCGCGAGTGAATTGATCGCGATGGCGACCAACGCGCTGCTCGACGACGGTGACGAACTGCTGCTGCCAGCGCCCGACTATCCCTTGTGGACCGCCTCCACCAGCCTGTCGGGCGGCAAGCCGGTGCACTATATCTGCGACGAAGAAAACGGCTGGATGCCCAACCTGGACGACATTCGCGCCAAGATCACGCCCAAGACCAAGGGCATTGTGGTCATCAACCCGAACAACCCGACCGGTGCGCTGTATTCGGAGGCTTTGCTTGTCAGCCTCGTCGAGATCGCGCGCGCGCACGGCCTGGTGATTCTCGCCGACGAGGTGTACGACAAGGTGCTGTATGACGGCGTGCACCATACCGCCATAGCCAGCCTGTCGACCGACGTGCTGACGCTGACCTTCAACTCGCTGTCCAAGAGCTATCGTTCCTGCGGTTACCGCGCCGGCTGGTTGGTGGTCTCCGGCCCCAAGAAGAAAGCGGAAGATTACATCGAGGGCCTGAACATGCTGGCCAACATGAAGTTGTGCTCCAACGTGCCGGGACAGTGGGCCATTCAGACGGCGCTGGGCGGCTACCAGAGCATTAACGACCTGACAGGTGAGGGCGGCCGCCTGCGTCACCAGCGTGACCTGGCCTATGAGCTGATCACGGCCATTCCGGGCGTCAGCTGTGTTAAGCCAAGCGCGGCGCTCTACATGTTTCCCAAGCTCGACCCCAAGGTCTACCCGATCAAGGATGACCGGCAGTTTTTCCTTGAACTGCTGAAAGAAACCAAGGTGATGCTGGTGCAGGGCACCGGTTTTAACTGGCCGACCCCGGATCACTTTCGCATCGTCTTCCTGCCGCATGAGGAAGACCTGCGTGAGGCCATTGGGCGTATTGCAAAATTCCTTGAAAGCTATCGGAACAACAACAACTGAAGAGCGGCGAGATATTGGCTAACCTAATACCGGCAAGGGCTGCTGGTGTTTTTGACCCTTGAACAACATGAAACCGAAATTGACGAATCTGACATCTATCAAAGTGGGCCTGCTGGGCATCGGCACCGTGGGCGGCGGCGTGTTCAACGTGTTGCAGCGCAACCAGGAAGAGATCCTGCGCCGTGCTGGCCGTGGGATTGAGATTGCAATGGTGGCCGACCTGGATACAGCGCGTGCGCAGGCCGCAGTTGGCGGCAACGTGCAGGTGGTGGCCGATGCCCGCGCCGTGATCGCCAACCCCGAGATCGACATTGTGGTCGAGCTGATAGGCGGCTACGGCATTGCCCGGCAACTGGTGATGGAGGCCATCGAGGCGGGCAAGCATGTGGTCACCGCCAACAAGGCGCTGCTGGCCGTGCACGGCACCGAGATTTTTGCCGCTGCGCACCGCAAGGGCGTGATGGTGGCTTTTGAGGCGGCGGTGGCCGGCGGCATTCCCATCATCAAATCGCTGCGCGAAGGGTTGACCGCCAACCGCATTGAGTGGGTCGCCGGCATCATCAACGGCACCACCAATTTCATCCTGAGCGAGATGCGCGACAAGGGCCTGGACTTTGATGTGGTGCTGAAAGAAGCGCAGCGCCTGGGTTACGCCGAGGCCGACCCCACCTTTGACATCGAAGGCGTGGATGCCGCGCACAAGGTCACGCTGATGTCGGCGATTGCCTTTGGCATTCCGGTGCAGTTTGACAAGGCCTATGTCGAAGGCATTACCCAGCTGGGCGCGCAGGACATCAAGTACGCCGAACAGCTCGGCTACCGCATCAAGCTGCTGGGCATCACCAAGAAGACCGACAAGGGGATTGAGTTGCGCGTGCATCCCAGCCTGGTGCCGGTCAAGCGCCTGATCGCCAATGTGGAGGGCGCCATGAACGCCGTCATGGTGCATGGCGATGCAGTGGGCACCACGCTGTATTACGGCAAGGGCGCCGGCAGCGAGCCGACGGCCAGCGCCGTGATTGCCGACCTGGTGGACATTGCCCGCTTGCACACCGCCGACGCGGCGCATCGCGTGCCGCATCTGGCGTTCCAGCCCGATTGGATGAGTGACACGCCGGTGCTGGCGATGGGTGAGGTGGTCACCAGTTATTACCTGCGCCTGAATGTGGCTGACAAAGCCGGCGTGCTGGCCAACGTGACCGGTATTCTGGCCGAGTCGGGCATCAGCATTGACGCGGTGTTGCAGCGCGAGGCTGACGAAGTCGGCGGCGAAGGCTCCACGCAAACCGACCTCATCATCCTTACGCATGACTGCGTGGAAGCAAAGATGAACGAAGCGCTCTCTCAGATGCAGGCCTTGCCCACCGTGCTCGCGCCCATCACGCGCATCCGCAAGGAGGAGTTGGCCTGATGCGTTACCTTTCCACCCGCGCTGCATCCAGCGACACGGCTGACCGCAAACGCTTTTGCGGAATCCTGCTTGAAGGGCTGGCGCCTGATGGCGGCTTGTACCTGCCCGAGCACTATCCGCAGGTTGATGCCGCAACCTTGCAAAAGTGGCGCAGCCTGTCTTACGCCGACCTCGCGTTTGAAGTGCTGTCGCTCTACATTGACGATATTCCTGCGGCTGACCTGAAAGCGATTTGCCAGAAGACCTACACCGAAGCGATCTTTGGCACAAAAGAGATTGTTCCGCTGAAGAAGCTGGAAGACGGCCTCTATCTTGAGTCCCTGTCCAACGGCCCGACCTTGGCCTTCAAGGACATGGCCATGCAGTTGCTGGGCAACCTGTTCGAGTACGAACTGGCGCGGCGTGGCGAAGAGCTCAATATTCTGGGTGCCACCAGCGGCGACACGGGCAGTGCCGCCGAATACGCCATGCGCGGCAAAAAAGGCGTGCGGGTGTTCATGACCTCGCCCAACGGCCGCATGAGCCCGTTCCAGCAGGCGCAGATGTTCAGCCTGCAGGACGCGAACATCCACAACCTGGCGGTGGAAGGCGTGTTCGACGACTGCCAGGACATCGTCAAGGCGGTGTCCAACGACCTGGTGTTCAAGCGCCAGTACAAGATCGGCACGGTCAATTCCATCAACTGGGCGCGCCTGCTGGCGCAGGTGGTGTATTACTTTGCCGGTTACTTTCAAGCCACGACTTCGAACTCCGAAAAAGTCAGCTTCACCGTGCCTTCCGGCAACTTCGGCAATGTCTGCGCCGGCCATGTGGCGCGCATGATGGGTTTGCCGATTCACCAACTGGTGGTGGCGACCAACGAAAACGATGTGCTTGACGAGTTCTTCCGCACCGGCGTTTACCGCGTGCGCGGGAGCGCCGATACGCACGAGACCTCCAGCCCATCCATGGACATTTCCAAGGCGTCGAACTTCGAGCGCTTTGTGTTTGACCTGCTGGGCCGCGACGGCGCCAAGATTAAAGCGCTGTTTCATGACCAGCTGGCAAAGCAGGGCAGCTTTGATTTGAGCGCCGATGCGGCCTTTGCCTCTGCCGCCCAGCGCTACGGTTTTGTCAGCGGCAAGAGCACCCACGCAGACCGGCTGGCCACGATTCGCAGCACCTACGCGCGTTTTGACACCCTGATTGACACGCACACCGCCGACGGCCTGAAGGTGGCGCGCGAACATGTTGCGCCCGGTGTGCCCATGGTCGTGCTGGAAACAGCCCTGCCCATCAAGTTTGCGGAAACCATTGAAGAGGCACTGGGTAAAACCCCGCCGCGTCCCGCAAAGTTTGAAGGCATCGAGGCCTTGCCCAAGCGCGTCAAGGTGCTGCCGGCAGACGTGGCAGTCATCAAGCGCTACATCGCCGAAAATGTAGACTAAACAGGCCTCTGGCCCTTGTTCAATGGGCGTAATCAGCTACT
>DASXRN010000315.1:0-4098 GCA_036506595.1 Polaromonas sp.
CGCCTTCCTGTCAGGCTGCATGTCCATCTCCAAGGTTGAGGGCGATCAGGTGGTCAATAGCCGCATGGCCGTCAAGGTGACCGATGCATGGAACAAGGTTTCCCCACCTGGCACCAAGCAGCCTTTTGACATGTGGACGCAGGAGGGTTTGACGCTTGACCACCTGCGCCTGTGGGCGGCCATCAAGCCGGGCCAGGCTTTGTTGATACGCCCGGCGGGCAATGTGCCGGTTGGCCAGAAAGCTCCCCGTGTGCCGACTTACGAGTCCGGCATGCAACTGGACCAGCTGGTCAATCTCTTTGAAATCATGTATTCGGCGGACGGCTCAATTGTCAACATGACCAAGGTCGAACCCGCTGTATTCGCGGGTGAGAAAGGCGTACGCTTTGAATTTGCCGTAACGCGAAAGAGCGATGACGTTCAGTTGAATGGCGTGGGATGGGTCAGCCAGCGCAAGGGCGAACTCTTCGCCGCCACCTTCATCGCGCCCAAGCTCTCTTTCTTCCCGCGGCTGCTGCCCAAGGCCGAGAGCATTGTCCGGACGGCGCAAATCAGGGGGTGATCAACGGCGGTTATGGCGCGGCGTGGTGTTCGCTGCCCTCAACCGTGCCGCACGGCCACCGTCTTGAGCGTCGTAAATCCGTAAAGGGCCTCAAAGCCTTTTTCACGCCCATAACCCGATGATTTCACGCCGCCAAACGGCAGCTCCACGCCGCCGCCGGCACCGTAGTTGTTGATAAACACCTGGCCGCTTTTGACGCGTTTGGCCATGCGGAACTGGCGCGCGCCGTCGCGCGTCCAGATGCCGGCCACCAGGCCGAACTGCGTGGCGTTGGCAAGTTCGACGGCATGGTCTTCATTTTTGAAGCTCATGGCGCACAGCACCGGGCCAAAGATTTCTTCCTGCGCCAGCCGGTGCATCACCGGCACGTCGCGCAGCAGGGTGGGGGCCTGGTAAAAGCCGGTGTCGGGGGCTTCGTCCACAATCTGGCCTTGCGCCACCATGGGAATGTTGGCCACATGCGCGTCGCTTAAAAAATCCCAGACGCGCTGCTGCTGGCTCTGGCGAATCAACGGGCCCACGTCCAGGTCCATCGCGGCCGGGCCCACGCGCAGGTTCTCGAAGGCCTGGCCCAGGCGCTCCAGCAGGGGTTCGTAAATGCCTTGCTCGACCAGCAGGCGCGAGCCCGCGCTGCAAGTCTGCCCGGCGTTTTGCACAATGGCGTTGATGAGGGTCGGAATGGCGGCGTCGAGGTCGGCATCGGCAAACACGATCTGCGGGCTTTTGCCGCCCAGCTCCAGCGTGACGGGGCAATGGCGCTCGGCCGCCACTTGCTGGATGAGCGTGCCGACCGAAGGGCTGCCGGTGAAGCTGATGTGGTCAATCCCCGGGTGGCGGGCCAGCGCATCGCCCACCTCATGGCCGTAACCCGTGACGATGTTGATCGCCCCCGCCGGAAAACCGACCTCGGCCGCCAACTGCGCCACGCGGATCAGCGACAGGCAGGCATCTTCGGCCGGCTTGACCACACATACATTGCCAGCCGCCAGCGCGCCGCCCACGCTGCGGCCAAAAATCTGCATCGGGTAATTCCAGGGAATGACGTGGCCGGTCACGCCATGCGGCTCGCGCCAGGTCATGACGCTATAACCTTCCTGGTAGGGAATGGTCTCACCATGCAGCTTGTCGCAGGCGCCCGCATAAAACTCGAAATAGCGCACCAGCGCCAGCGCATCGGCCTTGGCCTGTTTGGTGGGTTTGCCGCAGTCGCGCTGCTCAATGGCGGCGAGTTCGTCCACATGTTCGGCCACCTTGGCCGACAGCCGCATCAAGAGGCGGCCGCGTTCTGCCGCGCTAAACCTGTGCCAGACCAGCTCCAGGCAGTCGCGGGCGCTGCCCACGGCCTCGTCAATGTCGTGCGCATTGCTGCGCTGGATTTCATCAAAAACCTGACCGTCAGACGGGTCAATGACGGGAATGGTTTTGCCGGACGAGGAGGGGACGGAGGCGTTGGCGATGTAATTGAGTTGCATGCGTCTCATTTTGCTTCAAACAGGTTCTTGATGATCAGGGCCTGCGCTTCTTTAGGTAAAAAGTGCCTGTGGCCCCCTGTCATCAAGCGCAAGCAGCTATTCATTTGATAGCGATTCCAGCCGTGCCTGCAGGTAGGCCCGCACAGCCGGCAGCGTCGTCAAGCCCAGGGCCCGCTGGTAACTTGCCACGGCCTCCACACGCTGGCCTTGCTTTGCCAGCAGATAAGCACGCGCCACCCAATAGGGCTGATACGCCGTCACGGCGGCGGCGTCAATGCCGTTTAATGCCTCCAGGCCATCGCTTGCGCTGCCCGCATCGCAGATCGCCACGGCGCGGCTGACGAGTGCGCCTATGGTCGGCGACATCTGCACAAGCTGGTGGTACAGCTGCGCAATGCCTTGCCAGGGCACGCTGCCCGTGAAGACGCGCTGACAGTGCGCGGCCTGGATGGCCGCTTCCAGCTGGAACGGGCCGGGCTGGCGTTGGGCGGCAGCCGCCCAAAGGATGTGGTTGGCGCGTTGAATCAGCGCCTTGTCCCACAGCGAGCAGTCTTGCAGATGCAGCGGTATGAATTCACCGGCCTGGCCGTAGCGCGCGGCCTGGCGCGATTCGCAAAGCAGCAGCAGGGCCAGCAGACCAGCGGCTTCGGCGCTGCCCGGCAGCAGGCTCGCCGTCAGGTCGGCCAGATGGATGGACTCTTCCACCAGGTTGGACGCTTGCGCCACGCCCAGTGCGTCGCCAGCCAGGCCTTCCCAGCCCAGGCCGTAGGCCGCATAGATGGCCTCCAGCACGGCGTGGATGCGCTCGGCCAGCTCATGCGCCTCGGGTTCCTCAAAGCGGATGCCGGCCTGGGCGATCTTGGTCTTGGCGCGCACCAGGCGCTGCGCCATGGCCGCAGGCGAGACGAGAAAGGCCGAGGCAATGCGTTTGGCGTCCAGGCCCAGCACGGTTTGCAACATCAGCGCGGTGCGCACCGCTGGGTCAATGGCCGGGTGGGCGCAGACAAAGAGCAGCGTGAGCCGCTCATCGGGAATCAGCGGCGCCCCGGGCGCGGCGGCATCAGCTTCACCCAGCAGGATCGTGACTGCCGGGTCGGCGGCAACGCGTGCATGCCTTTGCATTTGCAGCAGGTTGCGCTTGGCGGCGGTCATGAGCCAGGCATCGGGTGATTCGGGTACGCCGGTTTGGGGCCAACTTTCAAGTGCGCTGGCAAAGGCCTCAGCCAGCGCATCTTCTGCTGCGGCCAGGTCGCGCCAGCGGTAGGCCAGCCAGGCCAGCAGTCGCCCGTAAGACGCGCGGGCGGCCTGCTCGGCATGCCGATGGGCCGCAAAGGCGGCGTGGCGGAGCGCCTGCGTCACGCGTTGATGGCGATGGTCGGCATGATCGGGCGCACCTCGACGCTGCCGCTGGTGGCGCAGGGCGCACGCTCGGCCCACCGCAGCGCCATGTCCAGCGAAGGTGCCTCAAGGATGGCGTAACCGCCCAGGTGCTCTTTGGTGTCGGCAAAGGGGCCGTCCTGGATCACGCGTTTGCCATGGCGCACGCGCACCGTGGTGCCCGTTTCGGGCGGCTGCAGGCCGTGGCCGCTCAGCATCATGCCGGACTGGCGCAACGCCGCCATGTAGGCGCGCCAGGCATCCCAGTAAGCGGGGGCTTGCGCCGGGTCGGTGCGCAGGGCCAGGTCGGACGCGGTTTGCATGTAGACAAGCATGTATTGCATGGTGTTTCCTTCAGGGTTTGGCGGGACAACATGCCCCGCCTGAAGCATTGATGCGCGAGGGCGCCGCCAATCGACAGGCTTTCAAAAATATTGTGCGCCCAAAAAGTCCGCCCACTTGAGCCGCTTCACGCCCTCATGCGGGTGTAGTTTCAGGGTGAAAGTGTTCTTGGCCCAATAGATACGGTCGATAACAGCTATAAATTCGAGCCAATTGCAAAACCGCCCAAACAGGAGCAATTGAGAGCTGAAATATGGGGCGAAGGGGTGTAGGCGCAGCCACTGTTAAGTGGCACCATCGGTTTACCAAGACACGATGAAAGCGCCTACCCATGGACTGTACGAC
>DASXRN010000316.1:0-12590 GCA_036506595.1 Polaromonas sp.
GCAAAAAAATTCGCCTCACGCAAGAGCGCGACCCGGCCAACCTGAAGTGGAACGAAGTCGGCGCGGAAGTCGTCATCGAATCCACCGGCCTGTTTCTGGACAAAGCCGGCGCCGAAAAACACCTGGCCGCCGGCGCCAACAAAGTCATCATCTCGGCCCCGTCGAAAGACGACACGCCGATGTTTGTGTTTGGCGTGAACCATACCAGCTACAAGGGCGAGCGCATCATCTCCAACGCCAGTTGCACCACCAACTGCCTGGCCCCCGTAGCCAAGGTGCTGAACGACAAATGGGGCATCAAGCGCGGCCTCATGACGACGGTGCACGCTGCCACCGCCACCCAAAAAACCGTGGACGGCCCCAGCAACAAAGACTGGCGCGGCGGCCGCGGCATTCTGGAAAACATCATCCCCTCGTCCACCGGTGCCGCCAAGGCCGTCGGAGTGGTGATTCCTGCGCTGAACAAAAAGCTCACCGGCATGTCGTTCCGCGTGCCAACCTCCGATGTGTCGGTGGTTGACCTGACCTGCGAACTGAACAGCGAAGCCACGCTGGCAGAAATCTGTGCCGAGATGAAGCTGCAGAGCGAAGGCGCGCTCAAGGGTGTGCTGGGCTACACCGAAGACAAGGTTGTTGCTACCGACTTCCGCGGCGATGTCCGTACGTCGATCTTCGACGCCGACGCCAGCATCGCCCTCGACGGCACGTTTGTGAAGATCGTGGCCTGGTACGACAACGAATGGGGCTACTCGAACAAGTGCCTGGAGATGGTGCGGGTGATCGCGAAGTAATCGCTGCATCCTTCAATAAAAAAACGCGCCTTCGGGGCGCGTTTTTTTTATTGGGCCCTGAGCATGTATTGCGTCAGAGGCTCAAGCCGCAGCCATGGCGGGCGGCAGTGCCGTGACCAGGTAATCGATCATGGCGCGCACGGCGACGGGCACCCGGCGGGCGGCCGGATAGAGTGCGTACAGCGCGATTTCCGGAGACTCCTGCCACTGCGGCAGCACCGGCACCAGCCGGCCCGCCGCGATGTGCCCGGCCGCCAAGAAGCCGGGTTGCAATATCAGGCCGGCACCCCCGACGGCCGCTTCCACCAGCAGTTCGCCGTTGTTCGAGCACAGCGGCCCGCCGACCGCGACATGCGCCTTTTCCCGGCCCTTGCCAAGGCGCCACACATGGCCCGTGTTGGCGTGTGCGTAGTTCAGGCAACAATGCGTCTTGAGTGCTTGCGGCGAGTCCGGCACCCCATGCGCCTGCAGGTAACTCGGGGCGGCATAAATGGCCCGGGGCACGCCGCACATGCGCCGCGCCGCCAGGGAAGAGTCCGCCAACTCTGCAATGCGCAGCGTCAGGTCAAAGCCATGCTCGAACGGATCGATCAGGCGGTCGTTCAGCTCCACGCGCAGCTCGACCTGGGGATGCTGCGCCAGAAAACCCGGTAGCAGCGGCGCCAGCACCAGCTTGCCAAACGACATCGGCGCATTGACCCGCAAGGGGCCGGACGCCTCGCCCTGCAAGGCCGCCATGGCCTCGCGGGCCTCGGCGGCAATAGCCAACAAGTCCACTGCGTAATCGTGCAGGGTGGCGCCGGCGCTGGTCAGGGCAATGGCGCGGGTCGACCGGGCGAAAAGAGCGCCGCCGTATTCCGCCTCCAGCGAAGCGATGAGCTTGCTGATGTGCGAGCGCGACACCCCCAACGCGCGTGCGGCCTGCGCAAAGCTGCCGAACTGTTTTGAGAGCACCAAGGCCTGCAAGGCATCGAGTCGATCCATTGTTTCCTCTTTGGATGCAGTGTGGTTCCAAATCGCTAACTAGTCATCTTATCGGAAGCGATTTAGGATTCGAGCTCGTTTCGTTTTAAACCACCCTCTGAAGGAAGCATCATGACTCAAGGAAAACTCGAACTGCTGACCCCGCAAAACTGCGCGCTGGTCTTGATCGACCACCAGCCGCAAATGACATTCGGCGTAGCCAACATCGACCGGCAACTGCTGAAGAACAATGTCATCGGCCTGGCCAAGGCGGCCCAGGCTTTCAAGGTGCCGACGGTGCTGACGTCGGTGGAGACCGAGTCTTTCTCGGGCAACATCTGGCCCGAGCTGCTCGCCGTACTGCCCAACAACAAGATTTTCGAGCGCACCAGCATGAACACCTGGGATGACGCCGCCGTGAAGGCCGAGTTGAAGAAGTTCGGCCGCAAAAAGCTGGTGCTCGCCGCGTTGTGGACGGAAGTCTGCCTGAACTTCCCGGCGCTCGAGGCGATGGCGGATGGTTATGAGGTCTATTTCGTGGAAGATGCCTCCGGCGGCACCTCGGTCGCGGCGCACAACATGTCCGTGCAGCGCATGATTCAGGCGGGTGCTGTGCCCATCACCTGGCAGCAGTTCCTGCTGGAAATGCAGCGTGACTGGGCACGCAAGGAAACCTATGCCGCCACCACCGGCATCGTCGTGGAGCACTCCGGTGCCTACGGCTCGGGCATCGACTACGCGATGACGCATGTGCACAAGATGCCGGCGCGCAAGCTGGGCTGAGAGCACACCATGAACAGCGCCGCGAGTAACCCCCTTGCCGCCGATCAGCGGGTCAGCGCGCCCGCCGACAGCGTCAGCTTCGTCGTGCGTCACCGTGTGCGCGCCGGCGCGCACACCGCGTATGAGGCCTGGCTTGTCGAGACCATGCGGGCTGCCGCGGCCTTTCCTGGCCACCAGGGGGTGCAGGTCGTGCGTCCGGCCGCGGGCGGCGTCGACTACACCATCATCGTGAGCTTTGCCACGCATGACGACGCGACACGCTGGTACCAGTCGGCCGAGCGCGCGCGCCTGATCGAGGCCGTGCGGCCTCATCTGGCGGCCGCCGAACGGGTCAGCGTCGGCGCCGGCATCGATTACTGGTTCCAGCCCGAGTCCTCTACAGCCGGCGAGCCGCCGGTGAAGCCACCAGCGTGGAAGCAGTGGCTGATCACCACCTCGGTGATCTGGCCGCTGACCATGGTCGTGCCGTGGGCGTTTGGACCCGTGTTTAAAGCTTTTCCTGCGCTGGGTGCATACGGAGTCGCGCATGGCATCCTTGCCGCCGTCATCGTCGCCATCGTCGTCTGGCTGATCATGCCGCGCTACACCGAGCTGGTGCACGACTGGTTATTCCGCAAAGAGTAATCCCCCCGCAAAAATTGGCCAGCGCGAACGCACTCTGTTGCTGGTCCTCCTTTGACCAACTCCTGGAGACGCGCATGACCGCTTCCATCACCCCCGCTGAAATCATCTTCATCAACGGCCGCTTCACCACCCTGGACCGGCAGAACCCGGTGGCCCAGGCCGTGGCCATCGCCGACGGCAAATTCATCGCCGTCGGTGACCGCGAAGAAGTCATGCGTCACGCCGGCGGCAAGACCCAAGTGATTGACCTGGGCGGCAGCGCTGCCCTGCCGGGTCTGCACGACAGCCACACGCATCTAATCCGCGGCGGCCTGAACTACGCCATGGAGCTGCGCTGGGACGGTGTGCCCTCGCTGGCCGATGCGATGGCGATGCTCAAGGCGCAGGTGGCGCGCACGCCGGCGCCGCAGTGGGTGCGTGTGGTCGGCGGTTTCACCGAGCACCAGTTCGCCGAAAAGCGCTTGCCGACGCTGGAAGAAATCAACGCCGCCGCGCCCGACACCCCCGTCTTCATCCTGCACCTGTACGACCGCGCGCTGCTGAACGGCGCGGCGCTGCGCGCCGTCGGCTATGGCAAGGACACGCCGAACCCGCCCGGCGGCGAGATCGTGCGCGACGCCAGTGGCAACCCGACAGGCCTTCTGCTTGCCAAGCCGAACGCGATGATTCTTTACGCCACGCTGGCCAAGGGCCCCAAGCTCGACCCCGACGCGCAGGAAGCCTCGACCCGGCTTTTCATGCGCGAACTCAACCGGCTGGGCATCACCTCGGTGATCGACGCCGGCGGCGGCTTCCAGAACTACCCCGAGGACTACCGCGTCATCGAGAAGCTGCGCGACGCCGGCGAGCTCACGGTACGCATCGGCTACAACCTGTTCACGCAGCGGCCCAAGCAAGAGGTAGACGACTTCAGGCAGTGGACCGACATGTTGCCGCCACTGTCCGGCAACGACATGTTCCGCCACAACGGCGCCGGTGAAATGCTGGTGTTCTCCGCCGCCGATTTTGAAGACTTCCGCGAGCCGCGCCCCGACTTGCCTGCGAGCATGGAGGACGAGCTCGAACGCGTCGTGCGCCTGCTGGTCGAAAAGCGCTGGCCGTTCCGGCTGCACGCGACCTATGACGAATCGATAGGCCGCGCGCTCGATACGTTTGAGAAGGTCAACAGCGACATTCCCTTCAACGGCCTGCATTGGTTCTTCGACCACGCCGAAACCATCAGCATGCGCAACATCGAGCGCGTCAAGGCGCTGGGTGGCGGAATCGCCGTGCAGCACCGCATGGCCTACCAGGGCGAATATTTCATTGAGCGCTATGGCGCCAGGGCCGCCGAGCATGCGCCGCCGGTCCGCCAGATGCTGGCTGCCGAGCTGCCGGTCGGTGGCGGCACCGATGCGACCCGCGTCGCCAGTTACAACCCCTGGGTCTGCCTGCACTGGATGGTGACCGGCCAGACGGTCAGCGGCACCACGATGTACCGGCCCGACAACCTGCTCGACCGCGACACCGCGCTGCGGCTGTGGACGAGCGGCAGCGCCTGGTTCGCCAATGCCGACGGACAAAAGGGTCAGATCAAGACCGGCCAGCTCGCCGACTTCATCGTGCCCTCGCGCGACTTCTTTGGCGTGCCCGAGGCCGACATCAAGGACCTGGTTTCGCACCTGACGGTGGTGGGCGGCCGCATCGTGCATGGCGACGGCAACTTCGCCAGGCTCGCGCCACCGATGCCCAAAGCCGCCAACGACTGGGCGCCGACCAACGCCTACGGTGGTTACTGGCGCGAGCCCGCATTGGGTGGCAACCAGCCGGGCCGCAGGTCACAGGGCGCGGCGCGCCAGGCCTTGCTACCGTTTGCCGATTGCTGCGCCAAGCCCTGCGCCGTGCATGGCCATGCGCACACCAAAAGCTGGCTCGGCAATGCGCCGGTGTCGGACGAAAAAAGCTTCTGGGGCGCGCTGGGCTGCGCCTGCTGGCTGTAAAGAATGATCAGCACGGAAAACGCCATGAACACCCACAACGCTCAATTGTCAACGCCGGTGCTCTGGGCCGCCAAAGTCTTGCTGGCGATCGCCTTCGTTTACAGCGGCGTGTCCAAGCTGTTGAACTTTGACGCAGCGATCGGCGAAGCGAATCATTTCGGCCTGAGTCCGGCGCCGTTCTTTGCCGCCGCGGTGCTCGCCACGCAGCTGGTCGGCGCGGCGCTGATGCTCTTGGGCCGCGGCCTGTGGTCGGCGCTGGGGGCACTGGCGCTGGCCGCGTTCACGGTGATCGCCACGGTCATCGGCCACCCGTTCTGGACCATGAGTGGCATGGAGCAGTTCCACAACCGCAACGCCTTCCTCGAACACCTGGGGCTGGTCGGCGGCTTTCTGCTCGTGGCCGCGCTGGACTGGGACCGTCGTGCCGCGCACTGAGGTGCGCGTCGCAACTTCAAGTGTCTGTGGTGTGCCTTAAGTGGATGCACCCGATGCACTGGGGAGAAGTTGTTCAGGCAGGGACAAACCAGGGCGCTCATCGTCCCATGCCATGGCGCTCATCTTCCAGCCTGCGGGCGTCTTGACGAACTGCGTGGAGATCATGCCTCGCGCCTCGAACGGAACGCCGTTGGTCGTGCCGGATTTCGCGTACGCACTGTAGCGATGGGCCACGTTGCCGAAGACCTGCGTGGTTTCGGACAGCTCTCGCTCGCGAAACCGTGTCAGCTCGCCTCTGCTCACCATCGCCTGGCGGGGCTCAATGAACTGGCGGACGCTGGCTATCTCCGGCGTTGACGTCGTGTTCTTGATCAGCAGGCCGGGTTCGATAAAGAGCGCATGGATGTTCTCGTAGCGTGGGGTTTCACCCGCTTCGAATGAAACTGCACGAAAGAATTCGGCGGCCAGCGCATCAAGCTCGCGTTTGACGGCTGCCCAGTTTTGCTCCTTGTCCATGATGACTCTTTCTCGTTGTCGTGGTTTAGGCGCTGCCAACCCTCATTGGAGCCGACTTTGAGGTATCCCGCCAGGCCCCGGCATCAAGCGGCACGCCAGCGCCGGGAAAGTCGCTTGCCGTCATGGCGCTGGAGCAGCGTGTTCATGGCGCGCTTCTGTTTTCTTGTGGGTCGATGTGGCTTTCACGGGGCGGGCTCTGCCGGGAGACTGAAGGGAGCGTGAAGTAAAACGTAGCACCTTCGCCAAGTTTGGAATCGGCCCAGACCCGGCCGCCGTGCCGGCCGACAATCCGGCTCACAGTGACCAGCCCCGCTCCGGTTCCGGGAAACTCATCAACCGCGTGGAGCCGCTGGAAGGTGCCGAACAGCTTGCCGGCGTAAGCCATGTCGAAGCCGCAACCGTTGTCTCGCACGAAGAACACCGCCTCGCCGTCGGCGCCGTCCATCCTGCCGACCTCGATCTCGGTATGGGTCCGCAGGGACGCGAACTTCCATGCGTTGTCCAGCAGGTGCTGCATCGCGATTCGGATCATGCGCTTGTCGCCTTGGGCCCACAAGTCATCTTGAACGGTGATGGACGCCTCGCGCTGCGGAGCAACGCTGCGGTATTCGCCCATGAGCTGATGCGAGATGGCGCTCAGATCGACCGGCTCCATGCACAGCTCGGCACGCGATACCTGAGCCAGGTACAACAGGTATTCGATCAGTTTCGCGCCCACCACGGCACTGGCCTGAATTCTGGACAGGTAATGCAGTGTCTTCTCGCTGGCATGGTCGCCCAGTTCCTTGGCCAAGAGATTGCTGAACGCATTCATGATGCTCAGCGGCGTGCGCAGATCATGCGATACGGCGTACGCAAATGCCTCGAGTTCCTTGTTGGATTGGCGCAGGGCCGCTTCGGTCGCCGTGAGATCCTGCACGGCTTCTTTCAGGCTGTTCATCTGCAACGTCGCCTGCCGCGCCAGTTCCCATTTGGCTGTCAGTGCCCTGGCCAGCTGGCTGACCTCGATCATGTCGAACGGCTTCTTGACGATGAGCAGGCGATCCTGCACGTCCAGCCGCGCCAGCACTTCTTCCCAGGGGTAGTCGGAGTAGGCCGTGCAGATCACGATCTGCACCTGCGGGTCGATGCGCCAGAGCCGCTCGATCGTCTCCACGCCGTCCCAGCCCGGGGGCATGCGCATGTCCACAAAGGCCATGGCATAAGGACGGCCGGCCTGAACGGAGGCTTCGACCTTGGCCACGCCTTCCTGCCCCTGGTAGGCCGAGTCCAGTTCGAAGCCGTCACCGGACGGGCGTGCGGCCCGGCCAAACAGGGCCGCTTCGGCATCGTCCAGATCGCGCGCCACCGGCCTGGCCGCGAGGATCTTGCGAAAGTCCTCATGGATCGAGGGCATGTCGTCGACCAGCAAAATGTGTCGGTTCTGCAGCATGTTCATGGTGTACCTGGCGTTGTGTCGATTGGAAGTTCCAGCGTGAAGGTCGCGCCCTTGCCGGGGCCGTCGCTGTGAGCAGTGAGGGTGCCGCCCATCTGCCTGGCCGCCAGCGCGCAGCTGTGCAGCCCGAAGCCGTGGCCTGCCTTGCGGGTGGTGAATCCGTGCGCGAAGATCCGCGTCAGGTTCTCCTTCGGGATGCCCTCGCCCTCATCCGTGACGGATACCCGCAAACTGGAGCCGGCGACGGCGTCCACACGCAGCGTGATCTGGTGCGATCCGCCCGCCATGCTCGTCATGGCGTTCTTGGCGTTGCTGATCAGGTTCACCAGGATCTGCAGCACGCGCGCCCGATCGAGCCGTACCACCGGTACCTGCGCGAACTCCTTGACCACGGTCACCTGATGGCGCGCGAGTGCTCCACCGTTCATTCGCAGGGCATCCTCCGCCAGATCGCATATCTGGACCGGCACGACGAGGCGGGACACCCCTGCGTAGGATTGCTGGGTGGCCACCACGTCCTTGATGTGATCGATGCTCCTGGTGAGGTGCCCCAGTTCCTCGATCATGCCTTGCTGCTCCTGCGCCAGGGCTTGCGCAATCCCGCTCAGGTAGCCGGGCAGCAGCTTGCCCTTGTTGTCACGGGTCAGAAAATTGCCCAGGTCCGCCGCATGCTCCTCCATCAATTGCACGGCCCGCGTCAAACCCTGGGCCCTGGAGGTGCGCAGCGTGCTGCTGACCACGTCGGCGGAGACGTTGACGCCGTTGAGGATGTTGCCTACGTTGTGCAGCACGTTGGTCGCCATCTCCGCCATGCCGGCCTGGCGCGCCGTAGCGACCAGTTCACTTTGCGTCTGGCGCAGTTCATGAACCCGTTGCTCCAGATTTTCATTGACGCTGTGGAGTTCCCTGTTGACGCGGTTGATCACAGCGTGACTGCGCACCAGATGGACGGCCGCGTACAGGAGCAGCCCCGCCAGCACCGCCGAGAAAATCAGCAGGTATTCATGATACTGATCACTCTGCACCTCAGTGTTTTGGTGTTCAACGGTCAACGCGTTGTAGATCTCATCGATCAGTGTTGCGGTCGGCACTGCGGCAATGCTGATGAGAAGTTCATTCACAACTTCTTGCTCGCGCAGGATGATGCGGACATGCGCGCGGAAAATATTCAGCTTCTCCCTGATATCCGATGGAACAAGATGCAAACCGGCTTCAAGCTGGCTCAGCTCACT
Organism: Polaromonas sp.; assembly: GCA_036506595.1. GTDB lineage: Bacteria > Pseudomonadota > Gammaproteobacteria > Burkholderiales > Burkholderiaceae_C > Polaromonas. The sequence continues at coordinate 8,759 of DASXRN010000316.1, forward strand.
CTGAATTTCAGCGCCCCTGTCTCTGGATGCGCTCTGGCTATACAGCATGCTGGCAAGAAGCAGGTCGTTCACTCTTGTCGCGGTGCGTTTGGGTGCTAACTGTGCGCTGTCAGTGGTTCGCGCGATCGACTGCTGGACGTCGTCTGCCGCCGTCGGCAAGAAGGCCAGCGAGTTACGCAGCACCGAGTTGTGCGATTTGAATTGCTCGATCAAGGCGGCTTTTTCATCGATGACCCGTCGCAGCGCCACACTGCCCTGCACCAAAGCGGCAGTTTCGGCGTGCGTCTGGGGGAGGGCTACGTCCGCCTCGAGTTTTTGCAACAGCTGGCTCATGTTGATCAAAGAGTCAGCCAGGGGATCGTAGTGCGTGTTGATGCCGATCTTGGACTTCAGCACGCCCAGCTCCCATTGGGCATCGAGTTGCTTGAGATGCCGTAACAGGGCGACATTCTCAAAGTAATCTGATTTACCAAAGCTTTGCGTTTTGGCATAGAGGAAACCCAGAACGGACATCAGTATGGCGGTCACGACCGCCATCGGTAACCAGGTCAGTCTATTGGACACCCTCACGGCTTTGCGCCCAGTTCGCCAGTCAGTGTGCCCAGAAACTTGATGATCGACTCTTTGTCCTCTTTGGAGGCGACGCGGCCGAGCTGGTACCTGAACATGACGTCGGCAGCATCTTCCAGTGTCTTTGCCGAGGCGTCGTGGAAATAAGGCGCGGTGAGCGCGACGTTGCGCAGGCTAGGCACCTTGAAGACATACTTGTCGCTTTCCACCTTGGTGACGAGATAGCGACCCAGATCGGCCTGCGTCGGATTGCCGCGCTTCTCGAGGTAGTTGCCCATGACGCCAAACTTCTGAAACATATTGCCGCCCACATTCACGCCCTGGTGGCAGGCGACGCATCCATACTGCTTGAACTTTGCATATCCGGCTTTCTCCGGGGCGGAAATGGCGTTGGCGTCACCACGCAGAAATTGGTCAAAGCGCGAATTTGGCGTGATCAGGGTCCGCTCGAAAGTCGCGATGGCATTCTGGATATTCGTCTTGGTGACGCCGTCCTTGTACGCCGCAGCAAATGCTTTCTTGTACCTGGCGTCCTGCAACACCTTTTGGACGACCTCTTCCCATTTCGAACCCATCTCGACCGGGTTCTGCATGACGTGATCAATTTGTGCTTCCAGCGAGTCGGCACGGCCGTTCCAGAACTGCTTGAAGTTGAGCGCGGCATTGAGCACCGTCGGGGTGTTGACCTCCGTCAGCCCGCCATGCAGTCCCATCGAAAGTGCGCGGCCATCGACGCCACCCTTGCTCAGATCGTGGCAGCTGGCGCAAGACACGCGGCCATTGCCGGACAGGCGCGTATCGCGAAACAGCAGTCGCCCGATCTCGACGCGAGCCGGATCCTGCTTCAGGGTTAGCGGAATCGGTTGGATCGGCTCATCGAGCAAGGCCGCAGTGGCTGTATGGGATGCCCAGACGACCATGACTACCACGAGCTTCAACATGTTCGATGTCGTTGTTTGTATGGTCATGGCTCCCTTTTGCCAATCGTGCTGGTTTTATCAGTTTTGTTGATTTCTTCTTCAATATAATCAAATCATATTCACTAAGCGTGCAGTTAAGTTGTTTTTCGAATGGTTGTATTTGTGAGTATCGTGTAATAAAACGTTTCCTTGTGCTCGGAAGAGGTGGTTGCAAAGCCGGGCAGCGACGCGTTTTGTTGCCCGGACCAAGGCGCAAGGGTGCGTTCAGGAATAGCCCAATGCCAGGCTTGATTTCCTGCTTTGCCGTCGGGAGCTCATTTTTTGATAGCTGCTTGCGCCCGTCCTCATGGGGCGAAAAGCCGATTTGACCAACATCCTGGTCAAAGCAACCCTATGTCAGCGCCGCTTGCCGCCAATGGCTCTGTGAGCGTTCGTGTTATTTCAAGCGCTCCGCCATGAAGTCCAGAAACGCCGTAATCCGCGACGACAGTGCCGTATTGCGGTAATACACCGCATTCACCGCCTGCCGCACTTCGACGGTGTCGCGCGCCAGCACTTGCACGAGGTCGCCGCGGGCGCGGTCGGCCTCGGTCATGAAGTCGGCCAGGCACACGAGGCCCAAGCCCGCCAGCGCCAGATGCCGCATGGTCTCGCCGCTGGAAGCGCTCATGGTCGGCGTGACGGCGTAGCTGTCGCCCTGCGGCCCGCGCAGCGGCCATTGGTTGAGCGAAGGCAACTGGCTGTTGCCTATGAGCTGGTGGCCCGCCAGGTCGGCCACGCGGCGTGGCTTGCCGTGCGCTTCCAGATACGCGGGGCTGGCCAGCACGCGCAGGCGGCTGGTGCACAGCGGCCGCGCGTGCAAGCTGGAGTCGCGCAGTGGCCCGATGCGGATTGCGATGTCGGTGCGCTGCGCCAGCAGGTCGACGTTGAGGTCGTCGGTGTTGAGCTCCAGGCTGATCTTGGGGAACAGGCTGCTGAACTCCGGCACCAGCGGCACGATGGCGTGCAGCATGAAGGGCGAGGCGGCATTGACCCGCAGCAGCCCGGCCGGTTGCTGGCGCCGTGCCACCAGCTCGTCTTCGGCCTCGTCCATCGCATCCAGGATGGCCCGCGTGCGGGCCAGGAAGGTCTGGCCCTCTTCGGTCAGTTCCAGCCGCCGCGTGGTGCGGCGCAGCAGGGTGGTGGCCAGCTTTTTCTCGAGACGGCCCAGCGCCCGGCTGATGCCCGACACGGTCTGCCCCAGCTGGTCGGCCGCCGCCGTGATGGAGCCGGTGTCCACCACCGCGCGGAAGGCCAGCAGCTCCTCGATGGTCGTTTTCATGGCGGCCTCATTGTTGATTTTGAATCAAATATATTCTGCATGAACCGGGCTTATTCTGCAAAGATAAAAGGCCCACACTGCGGGCTTCGTGAAACCTACGGAGCCTCTCATGCCCATTGCCCTTCTCGCGCTGACGATCAGCGCCTTCGCCATCGGAACGACGGAATTCGTCATCGTTGGCCTGTTGCCTACCGTGGCGGCCGACCTGCAGATCGGCCTGCCCTCGGCCGGCCTGCTGGTCAGTCTTTATGCACTGGGTGTCGCCATAGGCGCACCGGTGCTCACCGCCCTCACCGGCAAACTGCCGCGCAAAACCCTGCTGCTCGGCCTGATGGCCCTGTTCACGCTCGGCAACCTGCTGGCCTGGCAGGCGGCGGGCTACAACTCGCTGGTGGCCGCGCGCATTCTCACGGGTTTTGCCCATGGCGTGTTCTTCTCCATAGGCTCGACGATTGCCACCGGTCTGGTGTCCAAGGAAAAAGCCGCCAGCGCGATTGCCATCATGTTCACGGGCCTCACGGTGGCGCTGGTCACCGGCGTGCCGCTGGGCACCTTCATCGGCCAGCATTTCGGCTGGCGCGAGACCTTTCTCGCCGTGTCGGCCCTCGGCGCCATCGCCTTCGTGGTGAGCCTGCTGTTCGTGCCGCGCAACATCAGGCACACGTCGCCCGCATCACTCACACAGCAGTTCCAGGTGCTGGCCCAGCCGCGCCTGCTGCTGGTCTTTGCCACCACCGCCATCGGCTACGGCGGCTCCTTCATTCCCTTCACCTTTCTCGCGCCCATCCTGCAGCAGGCCGGCTTCAGCGCCGGCGCCGTGGGCTGGGTTATGCTGGTGTACGGCGTGTCGGTGGCTGCCGGCAATCTCTGGGGCGGCAAGCTGGCCGACCGCAAGGGGCCGATCGCCGCGCTGAAGATCATCTTTGCGCTGCTGGCTGCCGTGCTGCTGGTTTTCAACTTCACCGCGCCGCATCCGTGGCTGGCGGTCGCCACCGTGCTGTTGTGGGGCGCCGTGGCCTTT
>DASXRN010000317.1:0-6820 GCA_036506595.1 Polaromonas sp.
GTGCCGAATTCGGGGTCGGGGGGTCCAGAGATGGAGATGAGCTTCCCGCCGCGCTTGAGCACACGAAGGGACTTTTCGAGCGTCTTGCTGTCCTGGCTGTTCAGGACCACGTCGTAGTCGCGCAAGACATCCTCAAAGTCCTGCGTCTTGTAGTCGATGACGACGTCTGCGCCCAGACTCTTCACCAGCGCGACATTGCTCGTGCTCGTCGTCGTGGCAACGGTTGCGCCCAGATGCTTGGCCAACTGGATGGCAAAGGTGCCTACGCCGCCGGAGCCAGCCTGAATGAAGACCTTCTGCCCCTTCTTCAGGTTGGCCTTCGCTACCAGTGCCTGCCAAGCCGTCAAAGCCACCAGGGGAATAGAGGCGGCTTCTTCCATCGTGAGTCCCTTGGGCTTGAGCGCCAGGGAAGCTTCCTTGACCGGGACGAATTCAGCGAAGGTACCGATCCGAAAATCATCCGGCCGCGCATAGACCTCATCGCCCAGCTTGAACTGCCGCACCCGCGGGCCGACCTTGACGACCACCCCAGCGACGTCGTGGCCCAGGATGAGGGGTAGGCGATAGGGCAGGATGAGCTTGAACTCTCCATCCCGGATCTTGGAGTCCAGCAGATTCACGCCAGCGGCGTGGACCTGGACCAAGACCTCGTCGTCGCGCAGCTCCGGATCTGGCATGTCTGCCGACCGCAACACACCTTTCTTGCCGTATCGCTCGAGAACAAATGCTTTCATGGTTTTTCCTTATTTCTGGCGTATCCAGATTTGCGAACGGCCCAGGACGGGCACGCAGACATAGCCGCGCGCACTGAGCTTCTTGCCGGCGTCGGCTCGAGCGGTTGAAGCTGCCTGGCCGGCGAACAGCAGCTTGGGGATGATGGATGGCATGTGTGTTCTTTTCTCAATGGCTGGATGGCCTGGTGGATTGCCTGGTAATTGCGACATGCAAGAACGCCATGACAAGCACGACCTCGATTGCAACGGCCACCAAGATGCCGGGCCCTGCATGGCCGTTGACGAGCTCAGAGATGCCAAGGACTGCGAGCAGCAGGCAAGCGACGACAGCGCCCCTTAGCAAGGCCGAGCGGGCTGGCGATGGCGCCGCATTCCTTGCATGGAGGAACATGACGCCGATCCCCGCATACAGAGCCGCGCCCCGACGACCCACCAAGCCAGCCTGGCTTGAAAGATCAACGCCCCAACTGGATAGCAGCACACCCGGCGCGAGCATCCAAGTGAGCGCCAGGGCAAAGAAAATGAATGCGGACAGGATCGCCACACGGCGAAAGCTAATCTTCATCGTGGTGAATGAGGCAGGGCTCATGCTCAGTAGTGCTCGGAATACGGTTCATGGGGAGGTGTCGCGGCATAGTCATGCGTTGACGTCAACGACGGTACGCTTCGAGCCGAAGGTCTTTCCGAACCCCCGCATCCAGCACGCTGGCGGGCGCAAACCTGCGCAGCAGGCGCATGCGGCTGGCCAGGCCTGGGGCGTAGTGGATCTTTGGATGGGCCGCCGTGGCCGCCTTCAACACGATTTCGGCCACCACATCAGGCCCGTCCGCGCCCACCAGCACTTCCTTGACCCGCTTCTCCACGCCCGCGCGAATCTCGCGATACACGTCAAGGGGAGCATCGGGTTTCATCAGGTTCGCATCGAACGGCGTATTGATGTAGGCGGGCTCGACCACCGAGACGCGAATGCCCAGCGTGCGCAGCTCATGGTCGAGCGATTCCGAATAGCCCGCGACCGCATGCTTGGTGGCGGAGTACAGCGCCATATAAGGCATGGGCAGGAAGCCCAGCACGGAGCCGATGTTGATGATGCGCCCACCCCTTTGGCGGCGCATATGCGGCACGACGGCCCGGGTCATCCGCACCATCCCGAAGAAGTTCGTATCGAAGATCGACTGGGCCTGCTCGATCGAACTCTCTTCCGCACCGGCTGCAGCGACCCCGAAGCCGGCGTTGTTGACGAGAAGGTCGATGCGGCCCTCCAACTGCATCAGCTTCTGGACCGCAGCGTCGACCGACTCGTCCTGGGTCACATCCAGGGGCAACATCTCGAACGATCGTTGGCCCGCCTGACCGCCGCGCCTGCTGGTGCCGTACACCGTGTAGCCGGCCTGCGCAAGCCGCTGCGCAGTCGCTTCGCCGATGCCCGAGGAGGCCCCCGTAACGAGGGCAACCTTGTTTTCCATGTTCATGGCGTTTCTCCTGCAGCAGGTGGGATTCGGGACTCGTCGGCATGCGGGCTGCACTGCCAAACAGAAGGGCTCGCCTGACAGGCGGCATGTTGATTTCGCATGATGTTTATCATATGTATTGGCGAACGAAAAGGCGGTATGTCTCAGGGGATTCAGGCGGGGGGCAGGTGCTTCAATGCGGCCGCGCACAGGCTGTCCGATAGCGCGGGCTCGTCGACTGCACGGGCTAACAGCAATGTGCCCACCATGGTGGCGACGGTCACGAGGGCGCGTTCGTGGGCACCGGGCTGCCCCCAGTCAGGCGACTGACGGGCGACAAGATCGATCATTTCCTTGATGTGCCGGGTGGTCGCCCGGCGGACTTCGGGTGCCTGGCGCGGCGTCTCCGAGCCCAGCGCGGCCAGAGGGCATCCCATTTCAATCTGCTCCAGGTGCTCCCGCGAGAGGTAGGTGCGAAGCACGGATGCCAAAGCTTGCTCGGGGGACACGCTGGCGACAACCTTCGCCACTACGGCGGCTGACTCCGCGCACGCCCGACTCGCGGCTTCCGCCAGCATGGCCTCCCGCGACGTGAAATGGGCGTAGAAGGCGCCATGGGTCAGGCCGGCCTCCTTCATGATGTCGGCGACGCCGGTACCGTCGTAGCCGCTACGACGGATCGCCCGTGCAGCTGCGGACACGATGCGCTCGTGTGAGGCTTCCTTGGCCGCCGTTCTGACGTTGTGCTTCGTATTTCGCATGATGTCCATCATACACGCTTTCGCAGAACACATGCTGTGATGTTTTTGGCAATGCCGACAGTCGGCACTGCGCAAACGCAACGGGCATTCAACCTGCAGAAGCATGGTGCCGGGTGGCGCCTATGCGTTCCCCCAACGGGACGCAGAGCGCCAAAGGCCTCGCTCTCCAATGGCCTGGACGCTCCTGGATTGCCGCGTCTGCCACTGCATGCATCTGGCTCGGACTTTGGAGGGCGCTAAGGCGGCATCCGGAACCGGAGCTGCTCAGCCTGCTGTTCCATCCCGTGTTTGTGCTCGCATACTGGGTGGTCAGCACCCTTCTGGCGGCGCTCGACCATCCTGCAAAGGGCGCCAATGAGTAGGTAGCGCCTTGCGCTGGGGGCCGAACGACTGCCCCGAATGCAGTGCTAGTCCAAGCGGAGCCGGCATGAACTGACATTGACCAGCGCGTAGCCAGCCAGTTCCAGTTGAGGCGTATGCGCGGGTCCTCCTACGGTTCCGGCTAAGTTTGCTTCCGGCGGCCACCTATGTGATCAACCGGCTGCTCGATGGCTTTGAAGGCAAGTTCACCACCGCCACGTGGGCGGTCATTGCCAGATCCTCAACCGACACCGCACTGCGCGACATCAGCGATCTGCTGGAGCGGGGGGTGCTACGCAAGCTGGAAGGCGGTGGGCGAAGCACGGGGTATGAGTTAACCGAAAACTGAGGCTGCGGCTCGGTTAAGTTCGGGTCAGTTCGGACGCGGGCTAGATAACATTCTTTTCCAGCAAGGCGCGCCCCTCCACCAGCCTCTGCACCGACAGCGGCGACAGATCGAGGCTGGTGTAAACGCCGTCGGCGATCCATTCGGCCAGGCCACGCCCCACCGCCGGCGCCTGCTGCAGGCCGTGCCCGCTGAAGCCGTTGGCCAGCAGCAGATTCGGCAAGGCCGGGTGCGGCCCCAGCAGGGCATTCTGGTCATGGGTGTTGTACTCGTAGTAGCCGGCCCAGGCGCGCTGCAGGCGCAGGGCCTCGAAGCCCGGCACCCGGTGCGCCAGCGTCAGCCAGGCCTGGTCGAACAAGCCGCAGTCGACCTCCAGCGGCGGGTCGTTGTCATCCTGCGGCGGCGGCAGGCCGCAGATCCAGATGTCGCCCTCGGAGCGGAACCACAGGCCGCTCGGGTCGATGACCAGGGGGCAATCCGGCGTCTTGGCGGGGCTGGAAAACGCATAGACGCAGCGCTTGCGCCCATAGACCGGCAAGTCCAGCCCGGTGCCGGCCAGCAAGGGCCGGGCCCAGGCGCCGGCCGCGTTCACCGCCCAGTCGCACGGCAGTTGCGTGCCGTCGTCCAGCGTGACCGCATCAACGCGGCCCTGGCGGTGCGCAAAGCCAGCCGCCTGCGCCTTGCGGTACTGCACGCCCAGGCTGCGCGCCTTGTGCTTGAAGGCCATCAGCAAGCCGTAGCCGTCAAACCAGCCCTCGCCGTCCAGGCCCAGCGAGGCCAGCGCCAGGTCGTCTACCTGCAGCCACGGAAAGCGCTGCTGCAACGCGGCCGGTTCCAGCAGCGCCACCGCTACGCCATGCGCGCGCTGGGTGGCGTGGTTCTCGCGCAGGGTGGCCGCACCGCCTGCGGTCGCCAGGTACAAATAGCCTTTTTCGGTCAGGCCTATGTCGGGCACGTCGCCCTCCACCGCCAGGTGCTGCCTGATGTTGCGCAAAAACTCAATGCCGAACTGCGAGATCGCAATATTCACCGGCGCCGAGAACTGCTGGCGTATGGAACTGGCCGACAGCGCCGAGGACGCCTGCGCATAAGTCGGGTCGCGCTCTACCACCGTGATCTCGCCGCGAAAGCGCGGGTGCGCAGCCAAAAAGTAGGCGAGCGCGCTGCCGATCACGCCACCACCGACGATGACTACTTTCTGTTCTGCCTGGCCCATGTTTTCCGTACTCCCCATTCTGCTTAGATGGTGCTCATCCTACCCAGCATTTCGGCCTGACGAATAACGTTGCCATGGCCTCCCGCAAGTTTGCTGTGAGCGGGGTCGTATGCCTTCTGAGCTTGTGTGAGTCGATGACCCAGCGGCTCCAGGGCTTCGACAAATCCGGCCCGTTTGTCCTGCATGCGCCTTGAAACCCCCGCCGGCCGCCGCAATAATCCAAAGTACAGGCAAGCCGCCGCCGGCAACCGCGCAGCGGTCCTCTTGCACACCTTCTGGAACACCACTGTCATGCCCCAACACATCGGTATTGTTGGCTGCTCCGCCGAAGGCGCAGCGCTTTGTTATCGCACGATCTGCACCGAAGGCGCGCAGCTGCTCGGCCCGCACGCGCATCCCGAGGTCTCGATGCACACGCCCTCGCTTGCCAAGTATGTGGACTGCCTCGACCGCGGCGACTGGCCGGGCGTGGCTGAGCTGATGCTGGCTTCCGCCAACAAGCTCGCGAAAATCGGAGCCGACTTTCTGATCTGCCCCGACAACACCATCCACCGGGCGCTGCCTTATGTTGAGCCGCAGTCCCCGCTGCCCTGGCTGCACATCGCCGAGGTCGTTGCCGAAGAAGCCGCCCGGCGCGGGTTCAAGCGCATCGGCATCACCGGCACGCGCTGGCTCGTCGACAGCGAGGTTTATCCGGAAAAGCTCACCGCGCGTGGGCTGGCGTATATGCGCCCGAGCGATGCGGAACGCGATGAGATCAACCGCATCATCATGGACGAGCTGGTGTACGGCGTCTTCAAGCCCGAGGGCATGGCTTACTTTCAGCAGGTCATGGCACGCATGAAAGATGAGGGCTGCGATGCCGTTGTGCTCGGCTGCACCGAGATCCCCTTGATCATGAACGACGCGAACTCTCCGCTGCCGACGCTCGACTCCACCCGCTTGTTGGCGCGGGCGGCGCTGCGGCGGGCGGTGCAGGGCACGGCAGAGCAGCCGGCCTGAGCCGCAGCGGCCCTCAGCGCGGCCCGGCGCCAGAATGAGTTGACCTTGCAGCGGCCTTGTCTCATGATCTTTGGCAGGGTCGCTTTGAAACCACACCGTTTGCGGCGTCGGCGGGTTCCAGAGCCTTGACTTGTGAAAAAACACAGCCCATCAAGCAAGCACCACCATGCTGAACGAACCCGGAGCAGTACGGCCGACCGGTCGCGCCACGCCGCCGCCCCGCCAGCGCCACAGCGGCCAGTTGCGCGACGGCCTTGAGTTTCTTCGCGGCTTTCTGCGCCACCCAGCGCGGGTGGGCTCCATCGTGCCGAGCTCGCGTCGGCTGGAGCAGCGGCTGGTGCGCGAGGCCCGGGTGGCTGAAGCGCACACCGTGGTGGAGCTGGGGCCGGGCATAGGCGGCACCACCGCTGCCTTCTTGCACGCCATGCCGCTCGCGGCCCAGCTGCTGGCGATAGAGCTAGACGTCAACTTTTACCAGCACCTGCGCAGCACGGTGCAAGACCCGCGCTTCACGCTGGAACTGGGCAGCGCCGAGCAGCTGGAAGACTTGTTGGACGCCTGGGGCCTGCCGGCGCCGGATGCCATCGTCTCGGGCATTCCGTTCTCAACCATGACGCCCGAAGCCGCCGACCGAATCGCCGCGTCCATCGCCAAAGTGCTGCGGCCCGACGGCCGCTTTGTGGCCTACCAGGTGCGCGCGCACGTGGCTGATTTTGTCTCGCCCTATCTCGGCCAGCCCGACAAGCGATGGGAGGTTGTGAACGTGCCGCCGGTGTGCGTGTTCACCTGGGTCAAGCCCGAGGGCAGTGCGAAAGTGCCATAGCGGGCACTTCTTGACGGTCGCATGCCCCGCGCAGGCCAGCTGGCATTCGGGGGCAAGTCTATACGTCAAATCGGCGCTTATTGATCTTTCCGTAATGGATGACACTCTTGCGGTCATCGCGCGGCCT
>DASXRN010000318.1:0-5573 GCA_036506595.1 Polaromonas sp.
CAGGGGCTGTGCAGCAGAAGTGGCCACACCGGCTACATCTCGGTGCTGGATGGGCTGGAAGTTGTGGTGCTGTTTGTGCAGTCGGGCAGCCACCCCTTGCGCCTGATGACCCACCCGGGCCACCGCTCACCCGCCTGGGCCACCTCGACCGGGCGGGCGCTGCTGGCGCTGGACAGCGACGACGCCGTGCGCCAGCGCTTTGCGGCCGGGCTGCCGTCCATCTCCGCCAATGCCCCGGCCAATGTGCCGGAGCTGATCGCCCGGCTGGACCAGGTGCGTGGCCAGCGCTATGCGAGCGCGCTGAACGAAGCGCTGCCCGGCGTCGGCTCCGTCAGCTGCGCCGTCAGCGACCCCGCCACGCGCGAACGGCTGGCGTTCTGCCTTTCTTTTCCCAGTGCGGATGCCGATGCCACCAGCATCCAGGCGCTCGCACGGGATCTCGTGACTGAAGCCTCCGGCATCGGTCGACTCGTCGGCGACCCCTTATGGGCTCGCTAGTGCATTTGCCCCCGCACTTCCCCTACCCCCAACCGGTAATAAGGTAACCCCATGTCCCTGTCGTCCCATCCAAGCGCATTCTCAGGCGGCGCCAGCCCGGCGATACCGCAGTTCCATCCGCAGGCCCTGTCCGGCGGCAACCTGGTGCTGCTGGCACTGCTCAGCGTGTTCGGCGCCGTCATCGGTATTCAGCTGCTGGTCACGCTGGGCGTGACGCCCAACACCTCGATCCTCGGGGCGCTGGTGGCCATGATCCTGGCGCGGGTTCCCTTGCAGATGATGAGTGGTTACCGCTCGATTCACTTCCAGAATCTGGCGCAAAGCGCCACCTCGTCGGCGACCTTTGGTGCGGCCAACAGCCTGCTGCTGCCGATTGCCATTCCTTTCCTGATGGGCCGGCCCGATCTGGTGATGCCGATGTTCATCGGCGTGTCGCTGGCGATGCTGCTGGACGGCTACATGCTGTACCGCATGTTCAACACCAAGATATTCCCCGCATCGGGCGCCTGGCCTCCCGGCGTGGCAGCGGCCGAAGCCATCAAGGCGGGCGACAAGGGCGGCAAGCAGGCGGCGCTGCTGGGTGCCGGCATGCTGGTCGGCGCTGTCGGCTCCTGGTTCAAGATTCCCATGTCGGCCTTCGGCACCGCCTTTATCGGCAACATCTGGGCCCTGAGCATGTTCGGAATCGGCCTGTTGCTGCGCGGCTATGCGCAGCCGATCTTTGGCTTTGACATCAACAAGGCCTACATTCCCCACGGCATGATGATTGGCGCAGGCCTGGTCGCGCTGGTGCAGGTGAGCATGGTGCTGCTCAAGAAATCCACCAAGGCGGAAGCCGAGGAAGAAGCCCTCAGCAGCCGCGGCGCGGGCAGGACCCTGCGCCTGGGCGGCGCCGGCTACATCCTGCTGGCGGCCGGCGTGTCCCTGCTCGGCGGACTGTATGCCGAGATGTCGCCGGCCATGCTGATCGCCTTCATCTTCTACGCGGCTTTCGCGGCCTTCGTGCATGAAATGATCGTCGGCATTGCCGCCATGCATTCCGGCTGGTTCCCGGCCTTCGCGGTGGCGCTGATCACCCTGCTGCTGGGCCTGCTGCTGGGCTTTCCGCCCACGGCGCTGGCGGTGCTGTGCGGCTTTTCGGTGGCCACCGGTCCGGCCTTTGCCGACATGGGCTACGACCTGAAAGCCGGCTACATCCTGCGCGGCCACGGCATCGACCCGGCCTTCGAACTCGAAGGCCGCAAGCAGCAGCTGATTGCCGCCATGCTCGCCTTCGTCATCGCCATTCCGGTGGTCTACATCGCGCACAGCATTTACTTCACCCAGGGCATGGTGCCGCCCGTGGCCAAGGTCTACGTGGCCACCATCAATGCCGGCGCCGTGCCCGGCATTGCGCAGTCACTGTTCCTGTGGGCCATTCCCGGCGCCCTGATCCAGTTGATTGGCGGACCCAAGCGCCAGCTGGGTGTGCTGCTGGCCACCGGCTTGCTGATCGCCAACCCGATGGCCGGCTGGGCCGTGGCGGTGGGTATCGCACTGCGTGTGCTGCTCGAGAAATTCGGCGGCGAAAAAGCCCGCGGCTACATGGAAGTGTTTGCCGGCGGCGTGATTGCAGGCGACGCACTGTTCAGCTTCCTCAACGCCACGATCACGGCCAAGTTCGGCAAAAAATAATTTCCCTTCCTACGACTCAAGTCATGGCACGCCTTGCCCTGCCATCGCTTCTTTCATCACAACTTACTTACATCACAGGAAAAACCAAATGAGCCTCGCTCAGACTTTGCAGGTATTCGAATTGTTTGACAGCGCCCACGCCAGTGGCCAGACGGTTGTTGAATTGCTGGCACCGTATTCAAAAGTCCAGGTCACCGTGACCGAGATCAGCGGCGCCAAGGGCTCGACCGACTTTGTGCGCATCGTGATACCTGGCAGCGCAGGCAAGCTCGCCGGTGGCGGCGCGCCCACGCTGGGCATCATCGGGCGGCTCGGCGGCATTGGCGCCCGCCCCACGCGCATCGGCCTGGTCTCGGATGCCGATGGCGCGGTGGCCGCCGTGGCCGCCGCCCTCAAGCTGGCGCACATGCAAACCCAGGGCGATGGCTTGCCCGGGGATGTGATCGTCGCCACGCACATTTGCCCCGATGCACCCACACGGCCGCACGAACCCGTCGACTTCATGGACTCCCCGGTCGATACCGAAGACATGAATGAACAGGAAGTCAGCGCCGAGATGGATGCCGTGCTGTCAATCGACACCACCAAGGGCAACCGCATCGTCAACCACAAGGGTTTTGCGATCTCGCCCACCGTCAAGGAAGGCTACATCCTGCGCGTGTCGGACGATCTGCTGCGCATCATGGAAATGACTTCCGGCCGCCCGGCCGTGACTTTCCCGATCACGACCCAGGACATCACGCCTTACGGCAATGGTGTCTACCACCTCAACAGCATCCTGCAGCCATCGATTGCCACATCGGCACCCGTGGTCGGCGTGGCCATTACGGCCGAAAGCGTGGTGCCTGGCTGTGGCACCGGCGCCAGCCACGAGATGGACATTGCCGCCGCTGCGAAATTTGCGGTTGAAGTTGCCAAGGAATTCTCGCGCGGCACCTGCCAGTTTTTTGACGCCGCCGAGTACCAGCTGCTGCTCAAGCTGTATGGATCGCTGGCCCATATTCAACGCCGCCAGGCCGCATGAGCAGGGCAGGAAACATCATGTCAAAAACCTTGTTGGGCACACTCACCATCGGGCAGGCACCGCGGCCCGACATCACGCCTATCCTGGAGCAGCATCTGTCGGCCCAGACGACGTGCATTCACGCCGGCCTGCTCGACGGGCTGACGCGCGACCACATTGAGCAGGTCTACGCACCTGAACCCGGTGAAGCCACCCTCATCACGCGCATGCTCGATGGTTCATCGGTCATCGTCAGCAAACCCAAGGTGCTGGGGCTGATGAACCTGAAAATCGCGTCCCTGCAGGCCCAGGGCTGCAAATTCATCCTGCTGCTGTGCACCGGCGCTTTTGAAGGGCTGCTGTGCGAAGGCGCATGGCTGATTGAGCCCGACCTGATTGTTCCGCCCACCGTGGCCGCCATGGCCGGCAAGCGGCAGGTCGGCATTGTGGTGCCCCTCCAATCGCAGGTGGCATCGGAAGGCCACAAATGGCGTGATCTGGCCCATGCACCGATCTGCGCCGTGGCTTCGCCTTATGCATCGGACACCGACGCGCTCGCCAAGGCAGCCTGCGATTTGCGTGACCAGGGCGCGCAACTGCTGGTGATGGACTGCATGGGTTTTGTCGAAGCGCATCGCGACATTGCTGCGCGCGCTTCGGGCCTGCCTGTCATTTTGTCGAACGCCCTGATCGGGCACCTGACCGCCGAACTTCTTCCTGGAGCACCATGAATCTCTTGCTGTTGAGCAATTCCCGCAGCCCGGACGGCGGCTACCTGACGCATGCCGGTGAAGCCATCACGGAAGTCGCCGGTGGCCGCAAGCGCGCTGTCTTCATTCCCTATGCCGGCGTGACCATCAGTTGGGACGACTACACCCAAAAGGTGCAAGGTGTGTTCTCGCCGCTGGGCATCGATGTCGAATCTGCACACCAGGCGGCCGATCCGGCGGCACTGGTGGCGCAGGCCGAGATCATTGTCGTCGGCGGTGGCAATACCTTCAAGCTGCTCAAGTGCTGCCGCGAACTCGGCCTGTTGCCGCTGATCACCGGCCGGGTGCAGGCAGGCGCGCCCTATATCGGCTGGAGCGCGGGCGCCAACCTGGCGAGCCCGACGATCTGCACCACCAACGACATGCCCATCGTCGACCCCGGTGGTTTTGACGCGCTGGGCCTGGTTTCCTTCCAGCTCAATCCGCATTACACCAACGCCTTGCCCGAGGGCCATCAGGGCGAAACCCGTGACCAGCGCATTGCCGAATACCTGGTCGCCAATCCGGCGCAGCGCGTGTTCGGCCTGCCCGAAGGCGACTGGCTACGCGTGGCCGATTCGCAGATCAAGCTGTACGGCCCCTGGCCTGCCAAATTGTTTCTAAGTGGCCAAGAGCCGCAAGCGATTGACTCTCCCTCCCAACTTTCACTTGGATGACATCACCATGTCCCTCGGCATCATTCGCGTACTGACCACTTCTGATGACCGCGTGCTGCAGGAGCATGCGCGCATTCTTGAAGCCCGCTACGGCTTGCAGTCGCTGACGCGCTGCATCCCGGACCAGCCCAACGGCATCTTTGATGCTGCAAGTGAAGCGATGGCGGTCCCCAAGATCGTGCAGCTGGGCCGCGAACTGGTGGAGGCCGGATGCGGCGCGCTGTTTCTCAGCTGTGCGGCCGACCCCGGCCTGGCGCTGTTGCGCGCGGCCGTGCCGGTGCCCGTCATCAGCGCGGGCAGCGCGGCGGCGCGCGTGGCCGAGCTCCTGGCCTTGCCGGTGGCCGTGCTGGGTATCGGCGCGCAGGCCCCGGCGCCCTATCGCGCGTTGTTGGGCGACGACGTTCCTTATGCCCGCCCCGAGGGCGTCACGCAGACCACCGACCTGCTGAAGCCCGAAGGCCGGGCCCGGGCCCTGGCCTGTGCGGAACGCCTGCTGGCGAACGGTGCGCGTGTGATTGCGTTTTCCTGCACGGGGTTTTCGACCATAGGCCTGGCGCCCTATTTGCGCGAGCGCCTGGGCTGCGTGGTGGTTGACGCGGTGGATGCCTCAGGGATGTTTGCGGTGGAAATGCTGGGCGGCAGCGCATTCGCCGAAACCACCGATCCCACCGCAGCTCGCCGTAGTTCACCGTAGCGCGAGCGATCAACAGCTCAGGGCTGCTGTTTGGTCACAAAGCCAATCACCAACCCCTGCGCCGTCACGGTAATGCTGCCCGGCTCAAGCCCCATGCCGTCGGCCAGCATCAAATCCTGCGGGCGCAGCCGGTGCAGCACCACCTCGTACAGCGCCTGCTCGGCCAGCGCCGGACCGTAAGCCTCAAGCAGCTCTGAAGGGCCGGGTGGCAGACCGGCAAAGCGCAGCGAATTGACGCGCAGCTGGTAGGCGCGAATCGACTGGTCACTGGCCTCATA
>DASXRN010000319.1:0-3256 GCA_036506595.1 Polaromonas sp.
GCAGCGCTGGACCGAGCAGCACCATGCCGACCGCGAGATATGGACCAAGGCCGGCCAGGCCGGCCTGCTGTGCGCCAGCATTCCCGAGGAATACGGCGGCGGCGGCGGCAGCTTCGTGCACGAGGCGGTGATCTGCGAAGAGCAGTCTGCCGCGCTGGTGGCAGCGTTCAGCAACAACGTGCACAGCGGCATCGTGGCCCATTACATCCTGGCCTATGGCAGCGAGGCGCAAAAGCGCCGCTGGCTGCCGCGCATGGCCACCGGTGAGCTGGTCGCGGCCATTGCCATGAGCGAGCCCGGCGCCGGCACCGACCTGCAGCGCATCAAGACCAGCGCGCGGCGCGATGGCGATACCTACGTCATCAACGGCTCCAAGACCTTCATCACCAATGGCTACCACGCCAACCTGATCTGCGTGGCGGTCAAGACCGATGCCGCGGCCGGTGCCAAGGGCGTGTCGCTGGTGATGATAGAGACCGACGGGCTGCAGGGCTTCCGGCGCGGGCGCATTCTGGAGAAGTTGGGTCAGAAGACGCTGGACACTGCCGAACTGTTTTTTGACAGCATGTGCGTGCCGCTGGACAACCTTTTGGGTGGCGAGGAAGGGCGCGGCTTCGCGCAACTCATGCAGCAGTTGCCACAGGAGCGCCTGCTGATCGCCGTAGGGGCGGTGGCCACCATGCATCGTGCGATCGCCGATACCACGGCCTACGTGCGCCAGCGCCAGATCTTCGGCCAGCCGCTGATGGCGATGCAGAACACCCGCTTCAAGCTCGCCGAGTGCCAGACGCAGGCGACGGTGGCGCGCAGTTTTGTGGATGACTGCATCCAGCGTCTGCAGCGCCGGGAACTGGACGTGCCCACCGCCGCCATGGCCAAGTGGTGGACCACCCAGACCAACTGCCAGATCATTGACGAGTGCCTGCAACTGCACGGCGGCTATGGCTACATGACGGAATACCCGATTGCCCGCATGTACGCCGATGTGCGCGTGAGCAAAATTTACGGTGGCGCCAACGAGGTGATGAAGGAAATCATTGCCCGGTCCATGGACCAGTGAATCGCGCGTTCACGCACTGGTGGCACTTGAAAAAAACATGGAGACACACGGCATGACCGCCCCCCATCACCGCTTCTGGCCCAAGGGCTTGCCGCACGAGGTTCGTGTGCCGCAGGTGCCGTTGACCCATTACCTGGACGTGGCGGCCCAGCGCCACCCCGACAAGCCCGCCATCGTCTATTGCGGCGCGGTGCTCACCTATGCGCAGCTTCAGGCCCGGGTCGATGCGCTGGCCGGCTTTCTGCGCCAGCGCCTGGGGGTGCAGCGCGGCGATAGGCTGCTGCTGGTGAGCCAGAACTGCCCGCAGTTCGTGACGGCCTACTATGCGGTGTTGCGTGCCGGTGCCGCCGTGGTGCCGGTCAATGCCATGAGCACCGCGTCCGAGGTGCAGTATTACATCGAGGACAGCGGTGCCCGCGTCGCCCTGGTGGCGCAGGAGCTGCTGCCGCAGGTGCTGCCCGGCATGGCACCGGCCTTGGCCGGCGGGCTGGAGGCCGTGGTGGTCCATGCCTACAGCGACGGGCTGCCGTCGCAGTCGCAGGATGACGATGTGCCCGAGGTGGTGCGTGCCCCGCGCCAGCCGCTGGGCGACGCGCGACTGACCGCGCTGGAAGATGCCATTGCCCTGAAGCTGCGGCCTCCGCCGGAGTTGCCCCAGGCGCATGAGCTGTGCGTGCTGCCCTATACCTCGGGCACCACCGGCCATCCCAAGGGCTGCATGCACACCCATGCCACCGTGCTGGCGTCGGCCATCGCCTCGCAGCTGTGGCGCGCGCTGCATGCCGAGTCGGTGTTCCTTGCCGTGGCGCCGCTGTTCCACATGCTGGGCATGCAAAACGCGATGAACCTGCCAATGACGCTGGGCGCCACCGTGGTGATGCTGCCGCGCTGGAACGCCGCCGTGGCGGCGCGCCTGATTGAGCGTCACCGGGTGTCGGTCTGGACGGCTCCGCCCGCCATGCTGATTGACTTCTTTGCCCAACCCGAGGCGCAGCAGCGCGACATCAGCAGCCTGGCTATGCTTTCGGGCGGCGGCGCGGCCATGCCGGAGTCGGTGGCCAGCATGCTGCTGGCGCGTTTTGGCATCACCTACAACGAGGGTTACGGCCTGACCGAAACCGCCTCCTTCCTGCACGCCAGCCCGATCACGCGCTGCAAGCGCCAGTGCCTGGGCGTGCCCGCACCGGGCGTGGATTCGCGCATCGTCGACCCGGTCACGCTGCAGGAGCTGCCGCAGGGCGAGGTCGGCGAGCTGGTGACGCACGGCCCCCAGGTCATGCTGGGCTACTGGCGCAACGAGGAGGCCAACCAGGCGGCGTTCCTCGAGCGCGATGGCAAGCGCTTCTTCCGCACCGGGGACCTGGCCAGTATCGACGAGGAGGGCTACTTCTTCATGCGCGACCGCCTCAAGCGCATGATCAATGCCTCAGGCTACAAGGTCTGGCCGGCCGAGGTGGAGAGCACCATGTACGAGCATCCGGCGATTCATGAAGCCTGCATCGTGGCCGTGGACGATGCCAAGCGCGGTGAGACCGTGAAGGCGCTGGTGGTGCTGCGGCCCGAGCAACGCGGCAAGGTGACCGAGCAGGACATCATCGACTGGTGCCGCGAGCACATGGCGGTCTACAAGGCGCCGCGCCTGGTGCAGTTCATGGACAGCCTGCCCAAGTCCAGCACCGGAAAGATCCTCTGGCGCGAGCTTCAGGAGGCGCAGCGCAGTGCCCGTCAACCCTGAGCTGTCGCTCTTCTTTTTCACGAACCGACTGCAGGATTTAAAGGACTTCACATGGATGCAATGAACGACTTTCAGGGCAAGGCTGTCTTTGTCGCGGGCGGTAGCAGCGGCATCAACCTGGCCATTGCCAAGGCTTTCGCCGCGCGCGGCGCCAAGGTGGCAATTGCCAGCCGCTCGCAGGAGCGGGTGGATGCGGCCGTGGCCGAGTTACGGGCGCTGGGCGCCGATGCCCACGGCTTCAGCGCTGACGTGCGCGATGCCGACGCCATTGCGGCGGCGCTGGCGCAGGCCCATGCGGCGATAGGCGATTTTGATGTGCTGGTGTCGGGTGCGGCCGGCAACTTTGTCGCGCCGGCACTGGGCATGTCGGCCAAGGGCTTTCGCACGGTGATCGACATCGACCTCAACGGCACCTTCCATGTGCTGCGGGCGGCCCATGCGTTTCTGCGCAAGCCGGGGGC
>DASXRN010000320.1:0-5231 GCA_036506595.1 Polaromonas sp.
CTTGAGCAGCGGCAGCACGGTGTCATAAGCCGCGCGTGGCCCCGACGCCATGACCGTGAGCTGCGCCGCCTCGGCCATCTTGTTGTTGCCCGAGACCGTGGTGCGCAAATACAGCACCCCGGCGGCCGCAAGCACCTCGGCGGCCTCGGCCGAAACCTGCTGCGACACGGTGCTGGTATCCACATACGTCGCACCGCGCCGTGCGGTGCGGCCCACCTGCGCGGCCACACTGCGCAAGGCGGCATCGTTGGGCAGCGAGGAGAACACCACGTCGGCGCGCCCCATCGCGACTTGCGCGTCCTGCACCAGCGGCAAACCCTGCTGGCGCGCGAGTTGCAAGCGCTCCTCGCTGGGGTCGCTGAGCGTCACCGCATGGCCAGCCGCCTTCAAGTGCAAGGCCATGGGCAAGCCCATCTTGCCAACACCAACGAAATGAATCACTGACATCACTGCTGTCCTTTCAGATTGGCCGCTTTGGCAATACTTGCTGCCGCTTCCACTTCGGTCTTGATGAAGGCATTAAAGGCCTGGACCGACATCGGCAACGGATCAGCGCCCAGCTTGTTCATGCGCTCCTTGACCTCCGGGTTGGCCATGGCCTTGAGGGCTTCTTCATGCAGGCGCTTGAGCACGGGCGCGGGGGTGGTGCTCGCCACGAGCATGCCGACCCAGAAGGTGTAGTCGGAGCCGGCCACACCGGCCTCCACCGTGGTCGGCACCTGCGGCAAGGAAGGCGAACGGGCCGGCGTGCTGACTGCGAGCGCCTGCAGCTTGCCGTCCTTGATCAGCGGCAAGGCCGAGGC
The DNA here is from genome assembly GCA_036506595.1 of Polaromonas sp. Lineage (GTDB taxonomy): Bacteria > Pseudomonadota > Gammaproteobacteria > Burkholderiales > Burkholderiaceae_C > Polaromonas. Next base: position 804 of record DASXRN010000320.1, read on the forward strand.
CAGCGGTGCAAAGAACCAGTCGTTGCTGCCGCCGATGACGTTGGTCAGGGCCTCCGGTGTTCCCTTGAAAGGCACATGCAGGGCTTCAATGCCGGCCAGCAGGCGGAATTTTTCGGCATTCAGGTGGGTCGCGCTGCCCGCACCTGCGGACGCATAGTTGAGCTGGCCAGGCTTGGCCTTGGCGGCCGCCACGAGGTCGGCCAGCGTCTTCCAGCCTTTGGCCGGATTGACCACCAGCACATTGGGCAGGGCTGCCAGCGGCGTGATGCCGGTGAGGTCTTTCAGCGTGTCGTAGCCGATGGTGGTGTAGATGGCCGGGTTCAGCGCATGGCCTGACGAGTGGACCAGCACCGTGTAGCCGTCGCCCTCGCCTTTGGCCACCTGGCCCGCGGCAATGGTTCCGCCGGCGCCGGGCTTGTTCTCGATCAGGATGGGCTGGCCCATGCTTTTGCTCATGGCATCGCCTACAGTGCGGGCAATGAGGTCGGTGCCGCTGCCGGCCGTGAAGGGCACGAGAAATTTGATGGGTTTGCTGGGGTAACCCTGGGCCAGCACGCTACCCACCGCCAGCAGGCCCACGGCGCAAAGAATGAAGCGTTTCATGGTTTGTCTCTTCGGTTTTTAATAAAACATGGCTCCAGCCCTTTCTGGTATTGGACTGATTGCTATTATTTTTATAGTCCCAGCGCCTGGGTGATCTTTGCACCGGAGGCCCGCAAGGCGGCCAGCTTGGGGGCCAGGTCCACATCGAGCAGCTGGCCGTGGCGTTTTTTCCAGCGGCCGGCCACCATCACACTGTCGATGTTGGCCAGCGAGGTTTGCATGACGACCGAGCTCACCGCGTCGTGCACCGGCTGCATGTTGAGGTCGGTCGCGCGGATCAGCACCAGGTCGGCCTGTTTGCCGGCCGCCAGCGAACCAATGCGATGCGCCTGCTGGAGCATGCGCGCGCCCTCGACCGTCACCCACGACAGCGCTTCCCACGTCGTGATGGTCGAAGTCTGCGGAATCACGCCGTAGGTGTCGCGGTAGGCGACGTTGTCAAGCGAGCGCTGCATGCCCAGCGCCACGCGGGCCTGCGTCAGCATGTCGCCGCTGAGCACGCTCTCCAGATCCACGCCCAGCGAGGGCGCCCGGCCCAGTGCCCGCAGACGGCCGGTCAGCGGATGGCCGTGGCCCTGGGTCATCTCGTTTTCAGCCGCGGCCGAAAAACTCATGCCCAGTTCACAAAAACGCTGCAGCTGCAGGTCGCTCAGCGCATGGCCATGAACAATGTTGATGTGTTCGCCGAGCAGCCCTGCGGTCTCCAGCTTGCGCCAGCCGTCGGGGGTGCGGGCCGGCCCGCCGCCCTGGTGCAACGAGGCAATCAGGCCCAGCTCTTTCGCCATGGCGAAGTCGTGCAGCGCCACCTCCAGCGTCGAGTAGTGCGGCCCCAGCACGGCCGCCTGCACACTCAGCAGCGGCTGGCCCTGATGGGCTTTGAGCAGGCGTGCGATCTCGGCCCGCGGATGCGGCACTTCCCAGAACGGCGCCTGCCCCGGTTGGGGGTCGGGCTTGGGCGTGCCGTGGAAAAAGGCGGCGCGTATGCCGGACTCCTGCAGGCCGGCAATGGCGGCGTCATTGTGCTGCGGCGTCGGGTTGTTGTGGCACCAGTCGGCCAGGGTGGTGGTGCCGCAGTTGAGCTGATTCAGCGCGCCGACCAGCGTGGCAATGTACAGGTCTTGCGGCTCAAACACGGTGGCCAGCCCGGCATGCATTTTTTTGAAATACTCCAGCAGCGTCCAGTTTGCGGCGAGCCCCCGCAAGGCGGTTTGCCAGGTATGCATGTGGGCATTGACCAGGCCCGGGATGACGATGCAGCCCGCCGCATCGATCACCCGCGCATCATCGGCATGGATGGTGGGTGCAATCTCGGCGAGCGTGTCGCCCGTCACCAGGATGTCGCCGTGCGGCAGATCGCCCAGCGCGTCCATCGTGATGACGGTGGCACCACGAATCAGCGTTCTGACGGGTGCGCCGGCCATGTCAAGCCTCCCGCCGGGCCGCCCCAAGGCGAGGCTTGCGCCCCCTCGGGGGGCAGTGACACGGCGAAGCCGGGAACGTGGGGGCCATATTCAGGACTCCAGTCCGTCGCTCATTTTGACGTTTTCCGGCTTGAGCTCCAGACCGGCATCTTTTGCCGTCTCAAGCAGCAGCACTGCAAAGTCGATATCCTCATGCCCGCGCCCTACCATGCGCGCGACCGACTCCCGCGTGGCGGCGGCAGCCGGCATGGCCACCCCGTACGCCTTGGCGGCGCCTAACCCCAGGTCCATGTCCTTGAGCAGCAGCTTGGGCGTGAAAGTCACCTGGTCAAAAGTCAGATTCGTGAGCATCGGCGTTTTGTATTTGGTGTACATCGAACCGAGCACCGAGTCGTTGATGCTTTCAAGAAACACGTGACGCGGAATCCCGGCTTTTTCGGCCAGCACCGTGATCTCGCACAGGTTCTGGATGATCACGCCGAACATGGTGTTGTGGGCAATCTTCCAGATGCGCGCCAGTTCGCCCTCGCCGACCCACATCACCTTGTGGGCCATGGCCTGCAGATAGGGCTGGACCTCGTCATACAGGGCCTTGGGACCTGAGGCCACCTGCAGCAGCTTGCCGGCCTTGGCCACTTTCGCATTGCCCGAGACCGGCGTACATACATAGCCGACACCCATGGCTTCGAGCCGCGTGCGAATCTCGGCCGACCCTTCCTGGGAAATCGACGAGCTGTCCACAACCACCTTGGGCTTGACAGCGCCGGCAACCAGGCCACCTTCGCCAAACAGGACCTGCTTCAGGTCGTCGGTGGTAGAGACCATCGTGAACACGATGTCGCAGGAGGCCAGGTCCTGCTTGCTGCTGACAAGGGTGGCGCCATACTCAGCCAGCGGCGCGGCCTTGGCTGCAGTGCGGTTCCACACGCTCACCTCGTGCCCGGCCTTGAGCAGCCGCTTGGCCATGGCTTCGCCCATGCGACCCAAACCTATCCATCCGATGCGCTTGTTCATTCTGTTTTCCTGTTCGTGGTGACTGCGCTAGTGTGCAGCGGAGCCTGCCGGGGTTCAAGAAACACAGCGGAAATCAGTTTTCCCTTTCGCGGAAAAAGGCAATCACAAAAACACTGCACAGCGTGCGGCGTTTTTGTTGGGTCCCGGACTGCAGGTCGTCAAGCCGGTCAAGCGCGCTAGCGCGCTAGCGCAAACCGTCCCACAGCAGCTTGACACCGGTAAGAAACATGCCGATGTACAGCGCGCGGTAAAACCAGGCGGGACTGATGCGCCTGGCCAGACGCACGCCCAGCCACACGCCCACCGGCGCCAGGGGCAGCAGCGCCAGCGAGGTCGCCATGTTGCGCAGGTCCAGCAGGCCCAGCCAGGCGTAGGGAATCCACTTGGAGAGGTTGATGACGAAAAAGAAGGCCGCCATGGTGGCGGTGAACTTGATGGGGCTCAGGCGCAGCGGAATGACATAGGCGCTCAGGGGCGGCCCGCCGGCATGCGCCACAAAACTCGTGAAGCCTGAGGTTGCCGTCAATATCGCGCCCAGCCATTTGGGCGGCGGCGGGCTGTCGGGCCTCGGTGGAAACAGCAGGCGCTGCGCCAAAAACAGCAGCGTGAATACGCCCACAATGCCGGCCACCATCCTGGCGTCCAGTGCCTTGAAGAGCAGCGCGCCCACCACCGTGCCCACCAGCCCGCAGGGAACCAGGAAGCGCAGGAACTTCATGTCGAAATCCTTGCGAAATGCGGCGATACCCAGCAGGTCCATCAGCAGCAGCAGCGGCATCAAGATCGCGGCGGCCTGCGGCACCGTGACCGACAAGGCCATCAGCGGCACGGCGAGCGAGCCAAAGCCGGCGCCAAAGCCGCTTTTGCTGATGCCCAGCATCAGCACGGCGGGAACGGCGACGGCGTAGAAAAAAGGGTCGGTGATCAGCGGAAAGGCCATATCAGGAAAGAAACAGGCCTTCAGCCCAATACAACCGGGCGCAGGCAGCTACTAAATTAATAGCGAAGCGGCTGCAGAAATCGCTGGCGAAAGCCCGCTATCCGCAGCCGCTGACAAAACCGCCCAAGAATAACCGGCCCAGGCGGCCCGATGTTGAATCAGTCTCAGTCCACGCTGGCGCCGGACTCGCGCACCACCTTGCCCCACTTCACTGACTCCTTCTGGATGAAGGCGGAGAACTGCTCGGGCGTTTCGCTGTACACCTCGGCGCCCTGCTCGTTGATTTTCTTCTTGATGTCGGCCTTGGCCAGCACCTTGACGACGGCGGTGTTCAGCTTGCTGATCACGGCAGGCGGCGTACCGGCGGGCACGAACAGGCCGAACCACGACGTGGCCTCATAGCCGGGTACGCCGGCTTCGGCGATGGTCGGCACGTCAGGCAGTTCCGGC
>DASXRN010000321.1:0-5405 GCA_036506595.1 Polaromonas sp.
CTCTTGACGGGTTGGATGTCGCGGCTAAGATGCCCCATCATGGCCGGACTCACGCAAGCGATCCGCTTCTGCACATCACAGGACGGCCTGCGCCTCGCATATGCCACGGCGGGTCAGGGTCCAGCGCTGGTACGTGCCGCGCATTTCCTCACGCACCTCGAATTCGACCTGGACAGCCCGGTATGGCGTCCGTGGCTAACTGAGCTCAGCCGCGACCGCTTGCTGGTCCGCTACGACGGGCGAGGATGCGGCCTGTCGGACCGGAGTTCGGCGCCGCTCTCGCTCGATGCATGGGTCGCGGACCTGGAGGCGGTCGTCGATGCCGCCGGGCTGGAGCGCTTTGCCCTGCTCGGTTGTTCGCAGGGCTGCGCCGTATCGGTGGCCTATGCGGTGCGCCATCCTGAGCGCGTGTCCTGCCTGGTGCTGTTGGGTGGCTATGCGCGCGGCCCGATGCGCCGAGACCCGACGCCGGCGCAGATCAAGGAAGCCGGCCTGCTGCTCGACTTGATCGAGCTCGGCTGGGGACGCGACAACCCGGCGTTCCGCCAGGTGTTCACCTCGCTGTTCATTCCCGAAGGCACGCCCGAGCAGGTACGATGGTTCAACGAACTCGAGCGCCTGTCCACCAGCCCCGAGCATGCGGCCCGCACCATCGCCGCCTTCGGCCAGATCGACGTGACCGAGCTCGCGGCACGAGTCGCCTGTCCTACGCTGGTGCTGCACGCGCGCGGCGACGCCCGCGTGCCGTTCGAGGAGGGGCGACGAATTGCCGGGCTGATCCCCGGCGCTTGCTTCGTGCCGCTGGAAAGCCGCAACCATGTGCTGCTGGAGCATGAACCGGCATTCGCCCATTGTTTTGGTGAAATCCACGCCTTTCTCGAAACGCATGACGCGGCGCCTCGATGCGGACCGGCCTTCACGCGCCTGACGCCACGCGAGCGCGAGCTGCTGGAACTGCTGGCCCATGGCCTGGACAACTTGCAGATCGCGGCCCACCTCGGGCTGACGGAAAAGACGGTGCGCAACAAGGTCTCTGCCGTGTTCGACAAGCTCGAGGTGGCGACGCGGGCGCAGGCCATCGTGCGGGCGCGCGAGGCCGGTTTCGGCTTCGCACCGCTGCCGCGCTAACCCAGGTACGAGTGATGCCGCCCAGGGGCAGTCACGATCCGTCGGGACGGATGTCCCGACTTCAGGCCAGCTTCAGGCCGCGCCGCAGCTGACTCGGGACAATCGCCTCTCGCGGCAAGCACGGCGCGTCGGTTTAATGAACTCCATCGCATCACCCACCGCCTGGAGGTCATCATGTTGCATTCGATTCACTCGCTCCATCGCCTCGTCGCCGCGCGCGATGTGGAACCACGACCCACCCTGGCGCATCGTTTCGCCCGCTGGCTGCTGTGCTGCTGGCAGGCGGAATGCCGCCGAGCCGAGCGGCCCCATCGGATCGTGCCGTACTACTGATCCAGATGCCCCGCGGTGTCGCAGGCGCTTGCTTGCGCGGCCGCTTGCCCCTAGCATTGCGCCACTTTCAACAAGAGGAGCGCGTGATGGGAATGCTGGACTGGACGGAAAAAAGCGGCGCGGTGCTGCAACAAGGCGGCGTGATCGGGCCTGACGAGCGCCTGCCCTGGCCGCAAACGGCGGTGATGGGCGTGCAGCACGTGATTGCAATGTTTGGCGCCACGGTACTGGCGCCCATCCTGATGGGCTTTGACCCCAATATCGCGATTTTGATGAGTGGCATTGGCACGCTGATCTTTTTTGTCGTCACCGGCGGCAAGGTGCCGAGCTACCTGGGTTCGAGCTTTGCCTTCATTGGCGTTGTGATTGCCGCCAGCGCCTATGCGGGCAAGGGGCCCAACGCCAATCTTGGCGTCGCGCTGGGCGGCATCATTGCCTGTGGCGTGGTCTACACCCTGATTGGCCTCATCGTGCAAGCCGCAGGCACGGGCTGGATCGAACACTTCATGCCACCTGTGGTCACGGGCGCCGTGGTGGCCGTGATCGGCCTGAACCTGGCCGGCATCCCGATCAAGAACATGGCCGCCAGCAACTTTGATTCATGGATGCAGGTGGTGACCTTTGTCAGCGTGGCGCTGGTGGCCGTGATGACGCGCGGCATGGTGCAGCGCCTGTTGATCCTGGTCGGCCTGATGGTCGCCACCCTGATCTACGCGGTGCTGACCAACGGGCTGGGCCTGGGCAAACCGGTCGACCTCTCCGCGATTGCCAATGCCGCCTGGGTCGGCATGCCGGGCTTTACCGCGCCCCAGTTCAGCGCCAACGCCATGCTGCTGATTGCGCCGGTGGCCATTATTCTGGTCGCGGAAAACCTCGGCCACATCAAGGCGGTCACGGCCATGACCGGCAAAAACCTGGACCAGTACATGGGCCGCGCCTTCATTGGCGACGGCCTCGCCACCATGGTCTCGGGCAGCGCCGGCGGCACCGGCGTGACCACCTACGCGGAAAACATTGGCGTGATGGCGGCCACCAAAATTTACTCGACCGCGGTGTTTGTGGCGGCGGCCCTGATGGCCGTGGTGCTGGGCTTCAGCCCCAAGTTTGGCGCGCTGATCCAGGCGATTCCGCTGCCTGTGATGGGCGGCGTGAGCATTGTGGTGTTTGGCCTGATCGCCGTCGCCGGCGCGAAGATCTGGGTCAGCAACAAGGTCGATTTCTCGGACAACAAAAACCTGCTGGTGGCGGCCATCACGCTGGTGCTGGGCACCGGCGACTTCACGCTGAAGTTCGGCCAGTTCGCGCTGGGCGGCATAGGCACCGCCACCTTTGGCGCCATCCTGCTGTACGCGCTGCTGAATCGCAAGGCCAGGCCAGCGCCCAATCCGCTATCGATTTAATAGCTACCAGCGCATGCAGTTCGCGGGCTGCATGCGCTTTTTCTTTACAAAAACCGGAAAATCAGCCGAGGAAGCGGCCAGCGGCGCCGAGCACGCCGAGGTCGACATAGCGCGAGCCCACGAACGGGGCCGCGGCCGAGTAGTCGACGCTGAAGCCGCCCAGGTCGAACTTCTGCAGACTGCCCAAGGCGCTGCGCAGCTTGGCGCGCGTCACGTCGCGGCCGGCGCGCTCCAGGCCCTCGGCCAGCACCAAGGTGTTGATGTAGCTCTCCAGGCTGCCCAGCGAGAACTCCTGCTGGCCGATCGCGCGCATCGCAGCCTGGTAGTCGCGTACCACCGGGGTCTTGGCCCGATACGGATCGGGGAACACCATGGTCAGCGCCAGGCCGGAGCCGGCGGCGCCCAGGCCCTTCAGACCGTCGGCGGTCAGCGTCACGCTCAGGCCAGCCAGCGGCAGCATGGGCGAGGCTTTCTTCAGCGCGGCAATCAGGCCGGCCGAGGCCGCGCCCGCCGTGCCCAGCAGCACGGCCGCCGGTTTGCTTGCCGTGACCCGGCTCACCACCTCGGCCAGGTTCTTGCCGTCGGTGGCCAGCGCAACCTGGGCCACGGCCTTGACGCCCTGCGCCTCCAGCGCGTGCGTGGCGTCGCCGAGCACTTCCTTGCCGAAGCCATTGTCCAGGTAGACGATGGCCAGCTCCTTGATGCCCATGGTCACGAGTTTTTGCACCAGGCGCTGGGTTTCGTCGGTGTAGCTGGCGCGCACATGGAACACATTGCGCATGCCGGGCTTGCGCAGCGACGAGGCGCCCGTCAGCGGCGCGACGTAAGGCAGGTTGGACTCCTCGATCAGCGGCATGATGGCGATGTTGTTGGGCGTGCCTATGCATGACATCAGCGCGAACACATTGCCATCGGCCTGCATCTTCTTGACGTTGTCCACCGTGCGTTGCGGCACATAGCCATCGTCCACCATCTGGAACTGCAGCACGCGGCCGTTCACGCCCCCCTTGGCGTTGATCTGGCCCCTGGCGGCCTCCACGCCGAGCTTGAGGTCGGCGCCAAAGCCCGCCAGCGGGCCGCTGAGCGCGCCCGAACAGCCAATGGTCACGGCCTTGGCGCTCAGGCCGTCCTGGGCATGGGCGTGGCGGATGAAGGCGGGGGCGGCGGCGAGGGCGGCCAGGGGCGCGGCCAGCGTCAGAATGCGGCGACGATGCATCGCGTTGTCTCCAGGTAAGGAATTAATTATTGAGAGGGGTTGCCATCGATGCGATCGGGCCGTCTGGGGCGTGTCGTCGCCTGTGCGGCAAACGAAATACGCCAAACCCAACATAATCTTCAGAGCGGGGCCCGATCTTAAAAGCCCGGCCGGCGCCGCCGGCAAATCCTGTCGCCCCAGCGACACCCACCCTTCTCAGGAGAAACCGTCCCATGTCCATCTGGAAAAAACCCATCAGCATCGAAGCCATCGCCGCGATCCATGTAAACACGGCCCCGGCCCATCTGGGCATCGAATTCCTCGAAGTCGGCGACGACTTCATACGCGCCCGCGTGCCGGTGGACAGCCGCACGGTGCAGCCCTACGGCCTGCTGCATGGCGGCGTGAGCGTGGTGCTGGCCGAAACCCTGGGCTCCTGCGGCGCGCACTACAGCAGCCCCGAAGGCCACCGCGCGGTCGGGCTCGACATCAACGCCAACCACCTCAAGGGCGCGACCAACGGCTGGGTCACCGGCATCACGCGGCCGGTGCACATAGGCCGCAGCACCCAGGTCTGGCAGATCGAGCTCAGCAACGACGCAGGCGAGCTGACCTGCGTGTCGCGCATCACGATGGCGCTGCTGGCGCCGAAATAGCGGTCGAATCGGGCGCCAGTCCACGGCCAGCGGCCGCTGTCAGCTATCAATAGCGTAGCAATCCGCAGCCGAGGCCGGCGCTCGCGCGCAATTCGCGGAAAATACCCCGACCCATTCACCTCACGTCGCCGCCCTGCCGCCATGAAACTCCAGCCCGACCTGTTCGCCGACCTCACCCCCGACAGCCAGGCCGCCGCGCCGATCACCGTGCGCGCGCTCAAGATCGACGCGGGTCCCAAGACCGGCCGCCTGTCACCCGCGCAGCAGCGCTTCAACCGGCTGCTGGCGCGGGTGGAGGCGCTGACCGGCCAGATCGAGACCACGCGCCAGGCGGTCGATGCGCACCGGCCGCGACAGGCCCGGGAGTTGGCCGAGCTGGAGCAGCGCCACGACGCGCTGATGCAGCGCATGGCGCTATGGCTGGACGAGCGGCTGCGCGCCAAGGGCCTGACGGCGGCGCAAAAGCGCATGGCGACCGAAATTCTGATTTCACTGAGCGAGGCCCTGGCGCTGCAGGGCGATGCCGAGATGCAGGCGCTGCACGACCGCCACAGCCCCGATGACCTGGACGCCAAGCAAGGCGCGGCGAATCAGGGCATGAAGGACATGCTGGAGCAGGTGCTGGGCAAACCGCTCGAAGCGCCAGGCGATGCCGACGATCTGGAGGCGCTGCTGCAGGCCGCGATGAAAGAG
>DASXRN010000322.1:0-3697 GCA_036506595.1 Polaromonas sp.
TCATGCGTGGCCTGCGGCAGGATGACTTTTTCGCCGTCGAAATGCGGCTCCTGGGTGTCGACCGTGCGGTTGAATGGCGCGTATTTTTCACGGGCGATGCGCTCGCAGGTATCGAACACGGCGTCAAAGGTTTCGCGCGAATGGTCGGCAAAGCGCTCGCGCCGGTTCAGCGACTCGGCATCAAGCCACTGGTAGAGCAGAAAATCAAGGGTGGGCCTGAGGCTCATGGTGTGGTGCGATCTCCAGGGCGGGATGTTATTTCGGGCCGTCTTTAACCGGCAGGCGGGCTATCGTGCCCTGGGCCACGGCACACAATTTTTCTTCACCATTGACCACTACAAAGACGTCGCAGCGGCAAACCGCCTGCGATTTGCCAGCATACACCGCCTCGGCACGCGCGATCAGCCGCTCGCCGACGGCGGGCCTGACATAGTTGATCTTGAATTCCGAGGTGACGACTGCCCAGTCGAGCACGGTGCCGCCGGCGTAGGTCAACGCATTGTCGGCCGCGTAGCTGACCACGCCGCCGTGCACAAAGCCGTTTTGCTGGAGGATTTTTTCAGCGACCGGGACATGCAGCTCGCAGTGCCCGGGCGACAGCGCATGCAGTTCGGCACCGATCAGCATACTGAAAGGCTGCAGGGCCAAAAACGCCTGCCCTTTCTGAAGGAGCAGGGTTTCGTTCATGGCACCGGGCTCGTTTAAAGAACTTCGAAAATGCCCGCAGCACCCATGCCGCCGCCAATGCACATGGTCACGCAGACGCGCTTGGCACCACGGCGCTTGCCTTCGATCAGGGCGTGGCCCGTGAGGCGCTGGCCCGTCACGCCATAGGGGTGGCCCACTGCAATCGCGCCGCCATTGACATTGAGCCTGTCCATGGGGAGGCCCAGCTTGTCGGCGCAGTACAGCACCTGCACGGCAAAGGCTTCGTTCAGCTCCCACAGGTCGATATCGCTGACCTTCAAGCCCAGCTTGGCCAACACCTTGGGAATGGCGAAGACCGGGCCAATGCCCATTTCATCGGGCTCGCAGCCTGCGACCGCAAAACCGAGGAAACGGCCCAAAGGTTTCAGGCCTTTCTTTTCAGCCACTTTTTCGTCCATCACCACCACGGCACCACCGCCGTCGGAGAACTGGCTGGCATTACCGGCCGCAATCACGCCGCCGGGAATGGCAGGCTTGATGCCGCTGATGCCTTCCTTGGTCGTGCCAGCGCGAATGCCTTCGTCATTGCGCACGGTGACTTGTTTGGTCGTCAAACCCATCACCGGGTCAGCCACACCCATGGTGACGGTAATCGGTGCAATTTCGGCTTCATACAAACCCGCTGCCAACGCGGCCGTGGCTTTTTGCTGGCTCATCGCGCCGTACTCGTCCATGCGGTCACGCGAGATGTCGTAGCGCTTGGCCACCTGCTCGGCGGTTTGCAGCATGTTCCAGTAAATTTCAGGCTTGTTTTTGGCCAGCCAGTCTTCACGCATCATGTGGGTGTTCATCTCTTGCTGCACGCAGGAAATGCTCTCCACGCCACCGGCGACGTAAATGTCGGCTTCATGGGCGATCACGCGCTGGGCGGCCAGGGCAATGGCTTGCAGGCCCGAGGAGCAAAAGCGGTTCACCGTCATGCCAGAGACGGTGACGGGGCAGCCGGCGCGCAGCGCAATCTGGCGCGCAATGTTGGCACCCGTCGCGCCTTCAGGCGTGGCGCAACCGATGATCACGTCATCCACTTCGGCGGCTTCAATGCCGGCGCGTTTCAGCGCGTGTTCAACGGCATGGCCACCCAGTGTGGCACCGTGCGTCATGTTGAAAGAGCCCTTCCAGCTTTTGGCGAGCGGCGTGCGGGCGGTAGAAACAATTACTGCTGATGTCATGAAAATCTCCGGAATTTAGGTTTGCTTTTGCCTCAGTCGGCAAATCAGTTGAACGTCTTGCCTTCGGCGGCAAGTTTGGCCAGCAGCGGAGCGGGTTTCCAGAAGCTGGCATCGTCCAGCGGATTCTGCGCAAAGCGGTTCATGCTCTGCACCACGTTGAACAGTCCGACCTGGTCGGCGTACAGCATGGGGCCGCCACGGTGAATCGGAAAACCGTAGCCGGTGAGGTAAACCATGTCGATATCGCTGGCCTTGGAGGCAATGCCTTCTTCCAGGATGTGTGCGGCTTCATTGACCAGCGAATAAACCAGGCGTTGAACGATTTCTTCGTCGGAAATCTTGCGTGGCTCTACGCCGATGTCCTTGCGGTGTTTCTCGATCATGTCCACCACCACCTGCGAAGGGATGGCATCGCGCTTGCCGGGCACGTAGTCGTACCAGCCTGCGCCGGTTTTTTGGCCATAGCGGCCCATCTCGCAGAGCAGATCAGCGGTCTTGCTGTATTTCATGCCCGGTTTTTCGGTGTAACGGCGTTTGCGGATGGCCCAGCCAATGTCGTTGCCGGCCAGATCGCCCATGCGGAACGGGCCCATGGCAAAACCGAATTTCTCCACGGCCGTGTCAACCTGCGCGGGCGTGCAGCCTTCTTCGAGCAGGAAACCCGCCTGGCGGCTGTATTGCTCGATCATGCGGTTGCCAATAAAGCCGTCGCAGACGCCGGACACAACCGACGTTTTCTTGATCTTCTTGCCCAGCGCCATCACCGTAGCCAGCACATCCTTGGCGGTTTTTTCGGCGCGCACCACTTCCAGCAACTTCATGACGTTGGCGGGGCTGAAAAAGTGGGTGCCAATCACGTCTTGCGGACGCTTGGTAAAGCTGGCAATCCTGTTCATGTCCAGGGTGGACGTGTTGGACGCCAGAATTGCGCCCGGCTTCATCACGCGGTCGAGTTCAGTAAAGACTTTTTCCTTGACGCCCATTTCTTCAAACACGGCCTCGATCACCATGTCGGCGTCCTTGAGGTCGTCATAGCTCAGCGTGGTGCTGAGCAGGCTCATGCGCTGCTCGTACTTGTCCTGTTTGAGCTTGCCTTTTTTGACCTGGGCTTCGTAGTTTTTGCGGATGGTGGCAATGCCGCGGTCCAGCGCCTCCTGCTTCATCTCCAGCATCTTGACGGGAATGCCTGCATTGAGGAAGTTCATGGAGATGCCGCCACCCATGGTGCCGGCGCCGATCACGGCAATCGACTTGATGTCGCGTTTTGGCGTGTCTTCAGGCACGTCGGGAATCTTGGAGGCGGCGCGCTCGGCCATGAAAATATGGCGCAGCGCGCGGCTCTCGGTTGTCCACATCAGGTTGATGAAGAGCTCGCGCTCAAACAGCAGGCCGTCTTCAAATTTGCGCTTGGTTGCGGCTTCCACGGCATCCACACACTTGAGCGGCGCGGGGAAGTTTTTGGACATGCCCTTGACCATGTTGCGGGCAAACTGGAAATAGGCATCACCGTTGCGGTGTTTGCAAGGCAGGTTGCGTACCAACGGGATCGGGCGCGTGTCGGCAATCGACTGGGCAAATGCCAGCGCTTCTTCGGCCAGCGACTCGGGCGACTGGGCCAGTTTGTCAAGCAGTTTCTGGCCGGGAATCTGCGCCAGTTGCTCACTCTTGACGGGCTCACCACTGACGATCATGTTCAGCGCCACCTCAACCCCCACCGCGCGTGGCAGACGCTGGGTGCCGCCTGCACCCGGCAACAAGCCGAGCTTGACTTCGGGCAGCGCCACGCTGCAGCCGGGTGCCGCTATGCGGTAATGGCAACC
>DASXRN010000323.1:0-4351 GCA_036506595.1 Polaromonas sp.
CCTATCCATCCGATGCGCTTGTTCATTCTGTTTTCCTGTTCGTGGTGACTGCGCTAGTGTGCAGCGGAGCCTGCCGGGGTTCAAGAAACACAGCGGAAATCAGTTTTCCCTATCGCGGAAAAAAGGCAACAACAAAAACGCCGCACAGCGTGCGGCGTTTTTGTTGGGTCCCGGACTGCGGGTCGTCAAGCCGGTCAAGCGCGCTAGCGCAAGCCGTCCCACAGCAGCTTGATGCCGGTAAGGAACATGCCGATATACAGCACGCGATAAAACCAGGCGGGGCTGATGCGCCTGGCCAGGCGCACGCCCATCCACACGCCGACCGGTGCCAGTGGCAGCAGCACCAGCGAGGTGGCCATGTTGCGCAAGTCGAGCAGACCCAGCCAGGCGTAGGGAATCCACTTGGAGAGGTTGATGACAAAGAAAAAAGCCGCCATGGTGGCGGTGAACTGGATGGGGCTGAGCCGCAGCGGAATGACATAGGCGCTGAGCGGCGGGCCGCCGGCATGGGCCACAAAGCTGGTAAAGCCCGAAGTCGCCGTCAAGATCGCGCCCAGCCATTTCGGCGGCGGCGGGCTGTCGGGTTGGGGCGGAAACAGCAGGCGCTGCGCCAAAAACAGCAACGTAAAACCGCCCACAATGGCGGCCACCAGTTTGGCGTCCAGCACCTTGAACAGCAGCGCGCCAAAGACCGTGCCGACCAGTCCGCAGGGAATCAGAAACCGCAAAAACTTCATGTCGAAGTCTTTGCGGAAGGCCGCCAGGCCCAGCAGGTCCATCAGCAGCAACAGCGGCATCAACATCGCGGCGGCCTGCGGCACGGTGATGGCCAACGCCATCACCGGCACCGCCAGCGAGCCAAAGCCCGCGCCAAAGCCGCTTTTGCTGATGCCCAGCAGCAGCACGGCAGGAATGGCCACGGCGTAGAAAAAAGGATCGGTGATCAGCGGAAAGGCCATTTTAGGAAAGAAATAGGCCTTAAGCCCAATAAATTCGGGCGCAGGTTGCTACCAAATAAATAGCGAAAGTCGCTGCAAAAATCGGTACTGAAACCCGCCATGCGCAAGCCACCCGCTGATGAAGCCACTGGCAACGCATGGCGCCACCGGGCCGCACCAGGGCCTGGCGTTGCGTCAGTCTCAGTCCACGCTGGCGCCGGACTCGCGCACCACCTTGCCCCACTTCACCGACTCCTTCTGGATGAAGGCGGAGAACTGCTCGGGCGTTTCGCTGTACACCTCGGCGCCCTGCTCGTTGATTTTCTTCTTGATGTCGGCCTTGGCCAGCACCTTGACGATGGCGGTGTTCAGCTTGCTGATCACGGCAGGCGGCGTACCGGCGGGCACGAACAGGCCGAACCACGACGTGGCCTCATAGCCGGGTACGCCGGCTTCGGCGATGGTCGGCACGTCAGGCAGTTCCGGCGAGCGTTTGGCGGTCGTCACGGCGATGGCTCGCAGTTTGCCCGAACGCACGTGCTGGATGGCCGAGGGCATGTTGTCAAACATGAGGGCGATCTGGTTGCCCAGCAAGTCGGTCACCGCCGGCGCGCTGCCCTTGTAAGGCACATGCTGCATGTCGACCTTGGCCATGGTCTTGAACAGCTCACCCGACAGGTGGATGGAGCTGCCATTGCCCGATGAACCGAAGTTCAGCTGGCCGGGATGGGCCTTGGCGTAGGCGATCAGTTCCTTCACGGTCTTGAAAGGCTGCGCGGGATTGGCCACCAGCAAGTTGGGCACATTGGCCACGCGGGTCAGGGGCACGAAGTCCTTGATCGGGTCGAAAGGCATCTTTTTGTAGAGCGTCGAATTGATCGCGTGCGTGCCGACAGTGCCCATGAACAGGGTGTAGCCGTCAGCAGGCGACTTGGCTGCGGCCTGCCCGCCAATGTTGCCGCCCGCGCCGGCGCGGTTGTCGATGATCACGGACTGGCCCAGCTCGGCGGTCAGCGCCTGGCCGACGATGCGCGCCAGAATGTCGGTGGTGCCGCCCGCGGAGAAAGGCACGATCATGGTGATGGGCTTGCTGGGGTAAGCCGCCTGTGCGGCCGCGGGCACGGCGGCCAGCAAGCCGGCGCCCAGGGCCACGGCGGCGGTCAGGCTGCGCAGCGCGAATTGACGACGATCGGAAGTGGAAAAGCGGGACATGGAGCAGTCTTTCTAGGTAACGCGAGAGAAAACCCCGGTCGCGCGCAAACGGCAAATCTTGTGGATCGCACTGGCAAAACCGGGATGGGAAAGGCCCCCAATACGGGGCAGAAAAATCAAATCGGAGCCACCCCCAGCGTGGTGCCACCACACACATAAAGCACCTGACCGGTGACAAAACCATTGTCGGGCGACAGGAAGAACAGCGCCGCGCGCGCCACGTCTTCTGCCGTGCCCATGCGACCCACCACAATGCTGTCCAGGATGCGCTGCGTTTGCGGCGCGCCCTCGGGATTGCTCTTGCGGAACAGTTCGGTGGCAATCGGCCCGGGGCCAATGGCGTTCACCGTGATGCCGTCACGCCCCAGCTCCATGGCCAGCGTGCGCGTCATGCCAATCATGCCGGCCTTGGTGGCCGAGTAGACGATGCGGTCCGCCTTGCCCAGCGCGGCACGCGAGGACATGTTGACGATGCGGCCCTGGCCGCAGGCGCGCAAGCTGGGCAGGCAGGCCTGCGTCAGCAGCATGACGGCGCGCAGGTGCAGGCCCACCACGTCGTCCAGCGAGGCCGTGGTAGCCGTGTCTATGGTGCCGGGGCGGGTGGCGCCGGCGTTGTTGACCAGCGCCGTGACCTTGTAGCCGGCCGCAATTTCGGCGGCGGCTTCGCGCGTGGGCGCTTCCTTCGTCAGGTCGGCCTGGTAGGAGGTGAGGTTCGGATGGCTCCAGTCCGGCTGCACATAGTCGAGGTTGACCACATGGCGGCCCTGCGCCAGCAGGGCCTCGGCGATGGCGCGGCCAATGCCTGAGCTGGCGCCGGTGACCAGTGTCACTTCTTGCTTATTCATTGAGTCTTTCTCCTTTGTGCATCACAGATACCGTCACACGCCTTACTCAACCGTGGCGCCCGATAGCTTCACGATCTCGGCCCACTTGGCGCTCTCTTTCTTGATCAGGCCGGCATAGTCGGCGGGGCCGCCGAGCAGCGGAATCGCGCCTTCAACACCTAGCCTGGACTGGAATTCAGCGCTCGCGGCGATCTTGAGAATCTGGCTGGCCAACTCCTTGACCAAGGCATCGGGCGTGTTGCGCGGCGCCAGCAGGCCGTAAGTCAGCGTGCTTTCGAATCCGCTGAGACCGGCGACCCCAGACTCGGCGATGGTGGGCACCTCTGGCATGGAGGGCGCGCGTTGGCTTCCAGTCACCGCCACCGCCCGCAGGCGGCCGCTCTTGACCAACGCCAGCGCCGGCGGAATGACGCTGAACATCATCTGCACCTGGCCACCCACCAGGTCGGTCAGGCCGGGGGCGGTGCCCTTGTACGGAATGTGACCGATTTTCACGCCGCTCTTTTGCTCGAACAGCTCACCGGTCAGGTGGCCGCCGGTGCCGCTGCCGCTGGACGCGTAGTTCAGAGTACCCGGCTGCGATTTGGCCAGGGTCACCAGGTCGGCCACCGTTTTCACCGGCGACGAGACCGGAACCACCAGCACCAGCGCCGACGAGGCAAACATGGCAACGGGGGCAAGGTCCTTCTGCGGATCAAATTTCAGCTGCTTGTACAGCGCCGGGTTGATAGCCACCGTGCCGGAGTGCCCCAGTAGCAGCGTCGTACCATCCGCTGCGCTGCGCACCACCTGCTCGGTGCCCAGGTTGCCGCCGGCGCCGGGTTTGTTCTCCACGACGACGCTCTGATTGCGCAGCTCGCCCAGGCTTTTCGCCATCTGGCGCGCGAACACATCGTTGCCCCCGCCGGGCGCGAAGGGCACGACGATCTTGATGGGCTTGGCGTTCTGGGCCCAGGCCGGAAGGCCAAGCGTTGCGAGCGAGGCCAGCAGCAGCGTGCGGCGCGCGAAAGGAAGGCGATTCATGAGGGCACTTTCTCAGCCGTCGGCACGAATCGCCGACGGGGAAACAAGGGTGGGCGCAAGACGCAGGCGGTGTCAGTCCAGCGACACGTTCGCCTTGCGGATCACGTCGCCGAAGCGCTTGGTTTCGCTCTGCACGAACTGGTTGAACTGCTCGCGCGTCTGCGGGAAGGGCTCATAGCCGAAGCTCTTGAACTTCTCGTGTACATCGGCCTCGGCCAGCGCCTTCTCGATGTCGCGCTTGATCTTGTCGCTCACGGCATCTGGGAGGCCCTTGGGCACCGCAATCGCATTCCAGCCAATCACCTCAAAGCCCTGCGGACCGCCGGATTCGCC
>DASXRN010000324.1:0-6448 GCA_036506595.1 Polaromonas sp.
ACCAGAATCAGGATGCGATCAGCCTCCGAGACAGCGCGCTGGGCGCTGGCCTGGGCCCAGCCAGGTGCATGGGCAGACAGCAGCGCCGCACCGGTGGCGCTTGCAAACAGGCTGACGAAATTTCGGCGTTTCATGGGCTGCATCGTCCTTGTTTGAGCTGCGTTATTTGAGCTGCGTCATTTGAGTTGATATGCCGGGTCCAGCGTCAGACTGCGCAAATACGCCACGCCCACGGTGCCAGGGGCTATGGTTTGGGTGGGCGGCACCGCCAGCAGCGTCTGCGCCAAGCGGGTTTTGAGTTCATCAGCGGGCTCCCGGTCGGTAAAACCGCCGTACTGCGACAGCCAGCGGTCGGGATCAAAGCTGATTTTGGCCAAGCCCTCGGCGACCCGCATGATGCCGTCCCGCCCCAGCAGCCTGAGGGCTTGCTGGTTGCTGCCGCGCCCTGCCTGCCCAGCGGCAAATTCTGCCCGCATCTGCTGCATCGGGCGCACGGCTGGTTCATCGGCCATGCGCCCGCCGGGGCCCATGGCAATCGGTGTCATTCTGGATTCGCCCTTCAGCTCCACCGCCCTGAAAAGCTGCTCGGTAAAACGCTTGCGTTCCAGCAGGGTGGTGGCATTGATCCAGTCGTTCTGACCTGGCCAGCCTTTGACATTCGGTGGCACCAGCAGGTTTTGCCCAAGCTGGGCGGTCTTCAGGGCGAAAGGCATGACATCGGTGTAGCTGAAGTCGAATTGCCGCACCGTTCCCACCACCAGATCAACCGGCGACTTGATCAGGCTGCCGCGGTTGCTCTCGGCCCAGAACGCATCGGTTAGCAGCAAGTCGCGCAGGGCCGTGCTGATGTCATAGCCGCTTTGGCGAAAACGCTGGGCAATGCGCTCAAGCTGGGCTTCATCGGCATGGCTCGGCAAAGGGGAGACGAACTCCTTCCAGAGCTTGCCGACAATAAAGCGCGCCGCGGCGGGCTGCTCCAGCATGATGTCAAGCGCGGCATCGCCGTCGAAGTTGCCGCTTCGGCCCAATACCGTTTTGCTGCCCGCATCATGAAAGGCCGGCCGGAACTTGAAGCTGAAGTCATCGCGCTCGACGCTCCAGCCGGTGAAGGCGCGCGCCGCTTCCTTGATGTCCTGCTCGGTGTATTGACCGCCCTTGCCGGCCTCGCCCAGCGTGAAAAGCTCCATGACCTCGCGCGCGAAATTCTCGTTCGGGGCTTCCTTGCGGCTGTTGGCCCCATCCAGATAGACCAGCATGGCCGGGTCTTTGGCCACCGCATGCAGCAGCGTACGGAAATTTCCGAGAGCATGGGTACGCAACAGCTGATGCTGGCGCCACATGGCCTGCGAGCTGACGACTTTTTGCTGTGAGGTGGCAAAGTGGTTGTGCCAGAACAGCGTCATGCGTTCCTCTAGCGGCGCTGGCGACTCGATCATCTCGCGCATCCACCAGGTCTTCAGCTCCAGGCCTTCGCGCAGCTGCTGCTGGCGCATGGCCTGCTGCTCTTCCTTGTTTTTTAGAAACTTGTAGGGAATGGGCGGCGGCTGTGCCACAAAAGCGGGGGCTGGGTAAAGGGGTTTGGCCGCCTGCGCCTTGCGGACCAGCTCAACGACAGCCTGCTGGGCGCTCTGGCCCGTGAGGGCGTCAACCTCGGCCTGCGTGGGGGAAAAACCGGTGCGCACCAGCAGATGGCGGGCCTGGCTTGCCGTCAACTGCGCTGGCAGGCCTGGTGCGGCCGCATAAGCAGACTGAAGACCGATAGCCCAAATAACCCCGGTAGCCGTTAGCAGGCAAAGGCAGGACGCTATTCTTTTTATAGCTTTCATAGGGCTCCAGTTGCCTTCCAAGGCTTGCCAGACGCTGCGCAGGGAAAAATCCGGCGAGATTTCATCATGACGATGTAGAACTGACAACGCATTGAGGCCAAGCAAGGTGTACATAGGCAAGATGTGCCACTTGCGCTGAAGCGAAATTTTTGTAACACTGTGTCAAAGTGACTGAAAAATGAGACATTTCGCGGTTTCAACCTTCAAAATGGTCCTGTTACAAATAACCAGATCACCATGACCCAAGCTCAAACCACTGGCCGCGCCGACAAAATCCTGATTCTTGACGATGATGCCCGTATTCGGGACCTGCTGCGTCGCTACCTTGCCCAGGAAGGTTTTGAAGTCATCCTCGCGGAAGACAGCAAGGCGCTGAACCGCATCTTGCTGCGCGACGCGGTCGATCTGATCGTGCTGGACCTGATGATGCCCGGCGAAGACGGCCTGTCCATCTGCCGCCGCCTGCGTGCGGCCAACGACCGCACGCCCATCATCATGCTGACCGCCAAGGGCGAGGATGTGGATCGCATCGTAGGCCTCGAAGTCGGTGCCGATGATTACCTGGCCAAACCCTTCAATCCGCGTGAGCTGCTGGCCCGCATCCACGCCGTGCTGCGCCGCCGGCCCACAGTCGAGGTGCCGGGCGCGCCGTCGAGCGACCAGGAGGTGATTACTTTCGGGCCGTTTTCGTTTGACATGGGCTTGCGCACCCTGCACAAAAATGGCGAGGAGCTGCCGCTGACCACCGGCGAATTTGCCATGCTCAAAACCCTGGTGCGCCACCCGCGGCAGCCTCTTTCCCGCGAAAAGCTGGCACAACTGGCGCGCGGCCGCGAGTTCGAGCCCTTTGACCGCAGTCTGGACGTGCAGGTATCGCGCCTGCGCAAACTGATTGAGGTGGACGCGGCCGTGCCCCGCTACATCCAGACCGTTTGGGGTATTGGCTACGTCTTTGTGCCGGACGGAACCAACTGAGCCCCCCACGAACAGCCCGGCACCGCAGCGTGAACAAGCACTGCCGTTGATTGGGTCACGCGCGAAAGCTTCGTCCATCTTCTTGCCCATCAGCAAGCCGCCTATTTTTTCCTATGGACGTTACCAGCCCCATACCGCTTGAAACTGCTCCGGCTCCGCTGGAGATACGCCCGCGTCGGGAATTCAGCCTGTTCTGGCGAACCTTTTTCTTCCTGTCACTGCTGCTGCTCGGCTCCATCGTCGCCTGGCTGCAAACCTTCCGCGCGCTGGAGTCCGAACCGCGCGCGATTCAAAGCGCGCAGCAGCTGGCATCGCTCGTCAATTTGAGCCGTGCCGCGCTTCGCTATTCCGACTCCATTGCCCGTTTATCACTGATCAAGACCCTGGCGGATGAGGAACGCGTGCGCATCACACCGCGGGAACCCAAGGACACGTTCGAGCTGTTCTACAGCGACGAACTGGGCGAGCGCATCACCCAGGAGCTCAAGGCGCGGCTGGGGGCCAATACTGTGGTGGCCAGTACGGTCAATGGCCAGAAGGGTTTGTGGGTGGGCTTTACGATTGACGGAGACGCCTACTGGCTGCTCACCGACCCCTCCAAGGTGGGGCCATCGCGCAACAGCACCTGGGTGATCTGGCTTGCTATCGCCGCGGCTTTGTCGCTTGCCGGTGCGGCTTTCATCGCGCGCCTGATCAACCAGCCGCTCAGGCAGCTGTCGTTTGCGGCCAGCCGCATGCGTGACGGAGATTTCGACGCCAGCCTGCTGGATGAAAAGGTTTCCACCAGCGAAATTCGCGAGGTCAACATCGGCTTTAACCGCATGGCCGAGCAGTTGTCCAAAATCGAGCAGGACCGGGTCATTATGCTGGCCGGTATTTCTCACGACTTGCGTACACCGCTGGCCCGCCTGCGCCTAGAAACCGAAATGAGCGTGTCCGACAAGGATGCGCGCGAACACATGGCCGCCGACATCAGCCAGCTCGACGCCATCATCGACAAGTTTCTGGACTACGCCCGGCCCGAGCCGGCGCGCCTTGAAAATGTTTCGCTCAATGACGTCATTGAAGCCGCCATGTATGCCGTGACCGACTATGAGGACATGCGCGTGACGGTGAGCATTCCCGACAACATGATGGTCCTGGCCGACGAAGTCGAGCTGTCCCGGGTCATCTCCAACCTGCTTGAAAACGCCAGACGCTATGGCAAAACACCCGAAACCGGCGTAGCGCTGGTCGATATTGTTGCCAAAGGACGCGACGAATGGGTGTTGATCAAGGTGCGCGATCACGGCATGGGCGTGGCAGCTGAAACACTGCCGAAACTGACGCGCCCGTTTTTCCGCGGCGACGCGGCACGCACCGCGGCCACCGGCGCAGGCCTGGGCTTGGCGATTGTCGAAAAAACGATTCACCGCATGGGCGGCGTGTTTGGCCTGGCCAACACCGCCTCGGGCGGGCTGTCCGCCCACATCAAGCTGCGCAGAAGTTATGAGTAAATAAAATAATCATCTAGCCCAATAAACACGGGCGCAGACAGCTATCAAAGAGATAGCCAAATACCAACTCAATACAACAGCACCACCGCCCGCGCTTCCATGCTCAGGCCCTGCCCGACCGGGCCCAGCTTCTCGGCGGTCTTGGCTTTGACATTGACCTGAGCCACTTGCAGGCCCAGCGCTTGAGCAATGCGCGCCCGCATCGCCGCAATGTGCGGTGCCAGTTTGGGGGCTTGCGCTATCACGGTGCTGTCGATATTGCCAATTTGCAGGCCACGCCCGGCCAACAGGCGGCCTGTTTCAGCCAGCAGCACGATGGAGTCCGCCCCCTTGAACCGCGCCTCGGTGTCGGGGAAATGCGTGCCGATGTCACCCAGCCCGGCCGCCCCAAGCAAGGCATCGGTGATGGCATGCAGCAGCACATCGGCATCCGAATGCCCGAGCAAGCCCACCGTGTGCGGAATGTCGACGCCGCCCAGGATGAGCTTGCGCCCCGGCACCAGCGCGTGCGTGTCCCAGCCTTCGCCAATGCGAAAAGGGGGGCGCTGCGGGGACTGGACAGAGGTTTCTGCACTCATGGCTTGGGCTTTCACGAAAAGAATGGATTTAGGCCGTACGGCCCCGGCTCAAAAGAATCGCTTCGGCCTGGGCAAAGTCTTCGGGGTAGGTCACCTTGAAATTTTGTGCGCTGCCCGCCACCAGCCTGGGTGCCAGGCCCATGGCCTCCATGGCGCTGGACTCGTCGGTCACCGCGCTGCCGGCCACCCTGCTGGCTTGTTCTAGCGCCTGAACCAGGGTGCCGATACGAAACATCTGCGGCGTTTGCGCCAGCCATTTGTCGCTGCGGTCAAGGGTGGCTGCCACGCGCCCACCGGCTTCGCGCTTGAGCGTGTCTGGCAGTTTGAGCGCCAGCAGCCCACCCACCTCGTCCTGCGCACAGGCATCCATGAGCTGGTTAATTTGCGCGGCGCTAACCAGGCAGCGGGCGGCATCATGCACCAACACCCAATCGTGGGCTCCAGCCCCGGCATTAAGCAAGGTTTGCAGGCCGGCCAGCACGCTGTCGGCCCGACTGGCACCGCCGCAAGCCGCCACGTCAAATGCCTTGTCTGCAATCTGGTCGAAAAACCGGTCACCTGGCGCCACCACCACCAGCGTGCCGGACAAGCGCGCAACCGCCGAAAAAGCCGCCAGCGTGTGCAACACCATGGCCTGACCGGCCAGCAGCTGATACTGTTTGGGCTGGGGTGCGCCAGCTCGGCTGCCCTGCCCGGCACAGGGAATCAGCGCAAAAAATCGGGTAAATCGGGAATCGGCAGGGCTTGTCGTCATCACTTCATCATAGATTCTAAAATTGCTGCTTGAATTAAACGGGGCACCCCATTCCGGATGGTTTGGGGTGTCTGTCTTTTTCCGCCGATTCTTGTCACTAAGCCATTCATGCAATTACCCGCACTCGTTTCCGGCAAGCGCTACACCCTGCCCCAGCCCGTAGGCTCGGCCGACGCCCTGCTCATCGCCGAGCTTGGCCTGCGCGAAAAAGCCGCCGGCAAGCTCAGCGCCATCATCACGGCCGATGCCGCCACGGCCCAGCGGCTGATGGACGAGATTGCGTTCTTTGCACCTGATCTGCGCTGCGCACTGTTCCCCGACTGGGAAACCCTGCCCTACGACACCTTCTCGCCGCACCAGGACCTGATCAGTGAACGATTGGCGACGCTCTGGCGCATCCACAACCGCGATGCCCTGCAGGACAAGGACAGCGGAGCCGATGTCGTGATCGTGCCCGCCACCACGGCCCTGTACCGCCTTGCGCCGCCCAGCTTTTTGGCCGGCTACACCTTTCAGTTCAAGGTCAAGCAAAAGCTCGATGAAGCGCGGCTGAAAGCCCAGCTCACGCTGGCCGGCTACAGCCATGTCACGCAGGTGGTCAGCCCTGGCGAATACGCGGTGCGCGGCGGCCTGATTGACCTGTTTCCCATGGGCTCGCCGGTGCCTTACCGCGTTGACCTGTTTGACGACGAGATCGACAGTATCCGCACCTTTGACCCCGACAGCCAGCGCAGCCTCTACCCGGTGCCCGAAGTGCGCCTGCTGCCGGGCCGCGAGTTTCCAATGGACGACGACGCGCGCGCCAAATTCCGCAGCCGC
>DASXRN010000325.1:0-21127 GCA_036506595.1 Polaromonas sp.
GCGTCATGTGACAGCCGCCGCCAAAGAGCACGTAGCGGACCGGCGACACCGGCTCGGCCACCGACAGCATCCAGGCCAGACGGCGTGCGCGCTCCAGGTGATAGACGAAATAGCGCTGCAGCGTCGGCGCGTCGGCAGCGGCGGTCAGGCTGGGCGCGTAGACCGACCAGGCCATGCGCTGCCAGGTGTGGGGGTCAAACAGGTCGTCGTGTCGGGGCTGGCCCGCAATATCGACCAGCCAGTTGTTGAGCGGGTGCGGAAACAGCTGGTAGCCGCTGGGAAAGGTGGCCAGGGTGCGCGGCGAAATACGGTTAGCCCCGATCTTTTCGCCGCCTATGAAAGCATGCAATGAGCCGACCGAACCCAGGTTGGGCGTGCCCAGCAACACCAGTTTGCGTACCCGGTCCGCCCCCTCCATGGTCACCTGCTGGGGCGTGCCGTCCAGCACCTCGCGGGTGCCAAAGCGCAGGTAGTAGCGCGCGATCAAGCCCCCCATGCTGTGCGCCACCACATCGACGCGCAAGGCCGGATCGGCGTAATCACGTCGCACGGCCTCGATCAGGCGGTCCAGTTCGCGCACGCTGTGCAAGGTGTCTTGCCGCCAGTCGTAGGACAGCACGTAGTAGCGCCGCTCGCCCTTGCGCGCCGGGGTTCCGGGCTGGGCCCGCGCATAGCCGCCAAACTGCGTCAGGGTTTGCAAAATGGGACCGTAAAAGTCGCGCCGCAGCGCCTGCTCGGCAATCCCCGAGGCTTCCAGCCGCGACGGCCGTGGCGCATTCGTTGCCGGATCGATGTCAAGGGCCAGCTCCGGGTAGGACGAGAACAGAATGCGCCACCACGGCCCCGGCCAGATTTCTTCGCCGCTGACCCGGTCGCGCAAGCGGCTGCCAAAGGCGCCCGGAATCAGGATCACCGGCGCGGCTTCGGTGCCGCTGGCGCTGAGCTGGTAGAGCCGCTTCAGGTCGGGGCGCGGTGACTCGCCGCAGCCCAGCAGGCCAGCCAGCAGCAATAGCATGCTGCAGGCCATGATTCCGAGCCTGTTCGCCAACGGTGTGCCAGAGTAGCCCGCCATGCCTGCGCTCCTGTTACGCCTCATTATGGCCAGTTCAACCCGCGGGCGATAGCTCGGCAAGGCCGGCGATCTGTCGGTTTATTGCATCAATGTGACGCTATGTTTTTGATAGCTAATTGCGCCCTAAAACCTGGGGCCGGGCTGGTGTTTCAGCAGACGTGGCGCGGTGAACCGGTCCAATGACCAGGAGCCGTTGCCATAGATTGCCAGACCCGCCAGCAGCGCGCCCCAAAACACATGCTGCTGCAGGGCCGCCGGTGCAATCTCGCTCAGCGAGAGGACGGCCACCACGTTCACCACCGACAGGCCCAGCGCGGCAAAGCGCCCGCCCAGGCCCAGCACCAGCAGCACCGGTAAAGCCAGCTCGCCCGTGGTGCCCATGGCGGCCGCCAGCGCCGGCGGCAACAGGGGCACATGGTATTCGTCGGTGAACAGGGCCACCGTGGTCTCCCAGTCACGGGTCTTGGTCAACCCCGAGAGGAAAAAGACCTGGGCGAGGTAGAGCCGAGCGGCCAGCGCCGCCAGCGGCTGCAGGCGGTTCAGCGCGCGGGTGAGGGCGCACCAGAGGTCCAATGCACGTTGCAGCAAACGGTTCATGGAGTGCCTCCATTCGCGGTGACGGCGTTAACAACAATAACGGCCAGCAGCAGGCCGCTGTGCACGGCCTGGCTTAGCCAGAGGGAGAAGTCGAGCGGGCCAGCCTGATCCAGCGCCACCGCCAGGCTGGCGCCACTTAGCAGGGCCGCCACGAATACCGCCTCGCCCGGCAGCGCAGCGCGCAGGCGCGGCTTGAAGCCCTGGCGCCAGACCAGGGCGGTCTCGCCCAGACCGGCGCGCAGGCGCTGGCCGGCCTCTTCCAGCGTGGGGCTGGCCTCCAGGTGCGCCGTGACGATGCTGGCCACCGGGTATGCGCTGGCGACCACGGTCGTGCCGGGCGACAGCCGCAGCGCCAGTTGCGCGGGCGGGTGCGTCGTCAGCAGCGCCAGCGTGGCGAGTTCGGGCTCGGCGTCGGCCGCGCTGGCCGCACGGTGCAGCGCCCATTCCACGCGCGCCACATCGGCCAGGTAGGGCTCGTCGGCCAGCTGCGCGCTGGCGGCCACAAAGGCCGGCAGGGCCTCGCCCCACAGCGCCAGATCGCCGCGCCGCGGCGGGTCGGCATGCCACAGCGCGCAGGCCAGGGCTTCGAAGCTTTCCTCGCCCAGCAGCTGGGCCAGCACCGGATAGGCCGCCTGCAGGCTGCGCTGGGCCAGCGCATGGCCGTTTCCTTGATAGGCTTTCAGGCCTCTGGCCCAATTGCCATAGGCGTGAGCAGCTATTGATTTGCTAGCATTTTGCGGTGCGCCAAACAGCGCCGTTAACAGGGCCTGCTGCTGCAGGGCGAGCGGTGTCGTATAGCCCGCCTCTGGGGCCTTCGCGCCCGCGCAAGCGGAGACTGCGCCTCGCTTGTCTGACGGCCCGGCGGCGCTCACGTCGCCACCTCCGCTTCGGCCAGCGTGCGCGCTATGCAGTTGGCCTGGGCGGCCTCGTCCAGCAGCACGTCCAGCGCGGGCAGGTCGGTGTCCCACTCGATCAGCGTGGGCACGGGGCCGAAGCGTGCCAGCGCATGGCGGTACAGGGCCCAGACCGGCGCGATCACGCGGCTGCCATGGTCGTCGATGACGATGTCGCCGCAGTCCTTGTGGCCGGCGAGGTGGATTTCGGCCACGGCCGTCGCGGGAATCGCATCCAGCCAGTCACGGCAGGACGCCAGCGGATCGACGGCCACGTCCTGCAACCGCGCATTGAGCGCATTCACATAGATGTTGTTGACGTCCACCAGCAGGCCGCAGCCGGTGCGACTGGCCAGGTTGCTCAGGAATTCGGGCTCGGCCATCTCGCTGCCGTTCCAGGCTATGTAGGCCGAGAGGTTTTCCACCGCGATAGCGCGCTTCAGGCGATCCTGCACGCGCTGCACATTGGCGGCCAGCACGTCCAGCGCCTCGCGGTGAAAGGGAATCGGCAGCAGGTCGGCGGCATGGATGGTCTGGCCGCCATAAGCGCCATAAGCGTCGAAATGCCCGCGCGCAAAGCAGGCATGGTCGCTCACGCGCAGCGGCTCTATGCGCTGCACCAGGCGCGCCAGCTGCTCCAGATGCCAGGCATCGACACCGACGGCCGAGCCCAGGGCCAGGCCGACGCCGTGCAGGCTCACCGGGTAG
Source organism: Polaromonas sp. (assembly GCA_036506595.1). Classification (GTDB taxonomy): domain Bacteria; phylum Pseudomonadota; class Gammaproteobacteria; order Burkholderiales; family Burkholderiaceae_C; genus Polaromonas. The sequence continues at coordinate 3,271 of DASXRN010000325.1, forward strand.
TGCGCGCGGCCCTGGGCCAGCACGGCCAGCGCCGCGCCGCCTTCGGCAAAGAAGTTCTCGGAGTGGACTTCGATGAAGTCCAGCGCTGGCCGCTGCGGGCCCGCGGCCCGTTCCAGCAGCTCACCGTAGTGCGGGTGGCGCCAGCCTATGCCTGCCATGGGGAGCTCCGATCAGCCTTTCTTGACCGCGTCTTTTTTCATCATCTCGATCTTGGCCTTGGCTTCGGCGGCGCTCAAGCCCTTCATGTCCTTGCAGGTGCCCTTGGCGACGTACTTCCAGTCCATGGGCGACATGCTCTCCTTCGATTGGCCGGCGCAAGAGTGCAGGCCCGAGAAACTGGCGCAGTCGTTCTGGCCCGCCTGGGCAATGCCGTAGCATTTTTCCTTGCCCTTGTCCTGCGCGGCGACGGGCGAGGCGACCAGCAGGGTGGTCAGCAGGGAAGCCGCTGCGGCGGCGATCATGGCTTGTTGGTTCATTTTGAAGTCTCCTGTTCATTCGGCAAAATTAAAAATCAACCAAGGCAGAACGCTTCTCTGTCTGGTTGCGAATTAGTCTATGCCGTGCCGGCTTTCTTACAAGCGTTCATTGCGCGGCACAAAATTTCGCCGACCATGCACACAAGCCGCACGGCTGCCGCTAGACTGCGCCCCATGCCGACCTTTGAAGAGCAGCTGGTTGAACACCGCACCTACCTCATCCGCTTTGCGCGCCTGCAACTGCGCAACGACGACTGGGCCGAAGATGCGGTCTCGGAAACCCTGCTGGCGGCGCTGTCCAAACCGCAAAGCTTTGGCAACCGCTCGCAGCTCAAGACCTGGCTGATCGGCATTCTCAAGCACAAGGTCGTTGACCTGATTCGCAGCAACGCCCGGCTGGTCACCCTGCCGGACGCGCAAGCCGACGAAGAGGGCGACGAACTCGATCGCCTGTCCTTCAAGGCCGATGGCCATTTTGCCGAGATGCCCAACGACTGGGGCAACCCCGACCAGACCCTGCAGCAGCGACAGTTTTTTGAAGTGCTGGACGCTTGCATGGAAAACCTGCCGCCAGCACTGGGCCGGGTGTTTTTGATGCGTGAGTGGCTGGAGCTGTCATCCGAGGACATGTGTAAGGAATTGGCCCTGACCCCGACCAACCTCTATGTCCAGCTGCACCGCGCCCGTTTGCGCCTGCAGGAATGCCTGAACATTCACTGGTTTGGCAAATACCGCACCTGACCCTCTAAACCTATTCAGCCATTCAACCCATCGGCTTTTTTGACGTGAAACCGAACATCACCTTGCTAAGACGAACCTGCCGGGAGGCCGCCGCACTGCTGATAGCCCGCGAAGACCGCGCGCTGAGCCTGCCCGATCGCATCGCCCTGAAATTGCATCTGCTGGCTTGCAAGGCCTGCCCCAGGTTTGCAAACCAGGTGCTGACCCTACGCGCGGCCATGGGAAAATGGCGCCACTACGCCAGTGAAGGGGAGCGTGCGGGCACAGAGGCTTCCAGCCGGGCACCGGAATAAAAGGTTCGAAGCGCAGAAAAATCGGCACAAAAACCAGCCATTTGCGCTGCAAATTTATGTAAATATTTGCCATTTTGTTGCGAGAATTAGCTGCCTCCCTGCGGCATGGCAACAAGATTTGAGACGTTTCAGCCATCGGCCTTTCTCTCGGCGCCACCCGTCTTGCGCCTGCCTGCAGGCATACAGCCGCGCCTTGCCTGCGCCGCAGTTTTGCCGGTATGTATGCGCCAACTTTTCAAACAAGCCAATCAAGAGCTGAATTTAGCCGGCTTCCTGCGCCTGGATGCGGGCTGCTTTATCGGCGGTTCGGCAGCTATTTGTGACCCGGCTTGCCCCTTGACCTGCGGCCTGGCCCCCCGGCATCATCCATGGCACGACACCCTTTGCGCCGGCCGTTCCAGCGCAAAAACCCCTGTTCATGCGGTCTGGCGTAAACCCGGTAAAAACGATAATTGGTTGTGTTTTGGATAACTGACGCATAATATAGGGGTGTGAATGGCAGCATTCGCACACGTTAGGTGATCGGTCAGTTTCGCGCGCTACAGCGGTACGTATCAAGATTTGTTGTGCTTTCGGGACCCCATCGCTTTTATTTTTGTGTTTTAGAGGAGTCCCTTCATGGGCAACAAACTTTACGTCGGCAACCTGCCTTACTCGGTGCGTGACGAAGACCTGCAACAATCTTTTGGCCAGTTCGGCGCTGTCACCAGCGCTAAAGTCATGATGGAACGCGACACCGGTCGTTCCAAAGGCTTTGGCTTTGTCGAAATGGGCAGCGATGCAGAAGCCCAAGCGGCTATCAACGGCATGAACGGCCAGCCTCTGGGCGGCCGTAGCGTTGTCGTGAACGAAGCCCGTCCGATGGAAGCACGTCCTCCACGTACCGGCGGCTTCGGCGGCGGTGGTGGCGGTTACGGCGGTGGCGCTGGTGGTGGCGGCGGCTACGGCGGCGGTGGCCGTTCCGGTGGCGGCAGCGACGGCGGTTTCCGTAGCCCGTACGGCGGCGGCGGTAGCGGCGGTGGCCGTTCCGGCGGCGGCGGTGGTGGACGCGGCGGCTACTAAGCCCTGCCAGACCCTCATGCAGCTGGCTGACTGGCCAGCGCACCCCATCTCTTCAGTCTCTGGCTGAAGATGACTTTAAAAGGCTTCAAGACTGTGGTTTTGGAGCCTTTTTGCATTGCAGTCCAATAAACATGGGCGCAGGCAGCTATGGTTCTTATAGCAAACCGAGGCCGCCCTGGCCGTTTCGCGATTAGCCCTTTTGGCCAGTGCCCGAAAAACCCAATCAGCGCTGGCCTTGCCGGTGCTTGCGGGCCCGGCCTGCCAGGACTTTGTCAAACAGCGCATTGGGCAGCAGGCGCAGCAATTTGGCCAGCACGCCCATCTGCCACGGAATGACGCGGTAGCTGCTGCCGGCCTGGATCGCTGCAAAGGCCTTGTCGGCAAAGGTCTCGGGTTTCATCAAAAACGGCATGGCATAACGGTTTTGCTGCGTCAGCGGCGTGTCGATATAGCCCGGGCAAATCGTCACCACCTTGACGCCCGTGGCCTTGAGTTCGCCGCGCAAGCTCTCGCAATAAGCAATGACGGCCGCCTTGCTGGCGCAGTAAGCGCCATGGCCCGGCAGGCCGCGTATGCCGGCCACACTGCCAATGCCCACCAGCGCGCCCGTGCCGCGTGCCGCCATGCGGGCGACAAAGGGATGAAAGGTGGCCGCCACACCGAGATTGTTGGTGGCAAAGGTTTGCGCCATGACCTGCAGGTCGTCGCGCTCGGCGCTGTCCATGCCGATGCTGATGCCGGCGTTGGCAATCACCACATCCGGCAGGCCCTGCGCAGCGATGCAGGCCTGGCCTGCCGCCACAATGCTGTCGATGTTGGACACGTCGGCGCTGTAAATCTTATAGCGATCCGCGCCCATCGAATGCGTTGCGGCCCAGGATTGAAGCTCTGCAGTCCGGCGTGCCACCAGGGCCAGGCGGTAGCCTGCCTGGTAAAACCGCAGGGCCAGCGCCTGGCCAATGCCGCTGGAGGCGCCGGTGATGAAAACGAGCCGGGACATGGGGACCGTAGGCATGTGGCGGCTGTAATGCTAGCGGGCAGGCCGCCCGGTAGCCCTGGGCACCAGCAAGCCTCTGACCCGTCCCTTGAGATCGGCCACCTGGTCCAGGTTGTCGTAGGCCAAGCTGTCGCCGGTGAACTGGTCCGCCCCCCGGATCAGCACCACCGGCTTGTGGGACTTGAGGCGCTCGTCGTTCAAGAATGCATGCAGAAACTCCCCGCGAAATTCCATGCGCGGGGTTTCCTTGCCTGCGGCGTCGCGGCTGGCTTCGCGCACCACCAGCGCATTGCCCGCCAGCTGGACTTCCGAGCCATCGCTGTTGCTATAGGCCTTGTTGGCCGTTGCCGTGGTGATTTTCCCCTGGGCATTGATGCTGCGAATCTGCACCTGGTCAATTTCCAGCACGTCGGTGTCGGGGAAATGCCGCGCCTCCACGCCATGGATTTCGCTTTTGAGCTTGCCGCCCTCATCAAAGGTTTTGACGGTGAACCTGCGCATGAAATAGTCCACCTCGTGGCGGGCCTCCTGGGTCACGCCGGGCACGCTGAAAGTCGGCGTGTTGCGCACCAGCCAGTAGGTGCCTAAGGCCAGCGCACCCATCATCAGCAGCGGCATGTAAATCGCCATGCGGTTCCATAGCTGCAAGGCCGTCTGCCATGCGCGCCCCAAGCCCTGCAACTGGCTGCCGTGGGAAACCGCCGGGCTGCCCGTCACTGGGTGTACTCCTGCAGCAGGCTGGCATAGCGGCCGCTGGCGATCAGCAGCAAATCGCACAGCTCGCGCACGGCGCCCTGGCCGCCGCATGCCTGGGTGATGTGGTCGGCCTGCGCCCTGACCTCTGTGTGCGCATTCAACGGCGCGCAGCTCAGCGCGGCGCGGCGCATCACCGGCAGGTCGGGCCAGTCGTCACCCATGGCGGCCACCGCGCGCCAATCGAGCCCGAGTGCCGCCAAGGTGGCTTCGGCCGCCGGGCGTTTGTCTTCGGTGCCAAAGTGCGCATGGGTGATGCCCAGCGCCTGCAGCCTGGTGCGCAGCGCGGGGCTGTCACGGCCGGTGATCACGGCGGGCGTGATACCGGCTTTTTGCAGCAGTTTCAGACCGTGGCCATCCAGCGTGTTGAAGCGCTTGAGGGTCTCGCCGTGCGCCGACATGTAAAGGCCGCCGTCGGTCAGCACGCCGTCTATATCGAAGAACGCGATGCGCACGCCCTGGGCCTTGAGCAACAGTTCGGGCGCAAAGTTCAGGACGGGGGTGTCCTTGGATACCTCAGGACAAACGGGAGTCTGGAACATGTGGGCCATAGACTTAAATGACTTTGGCGCGCATCAGGTCGTTGGTGTTGAGCGCACCGCACAACAGGCCCGCATCGTCCACCACCAGCACGCTGGTGATGCGGTATTGCTCCATCAGCGCCACCGCCTCCACGGCAAGGGAGTTCGCCCGCACCGTGCGTGGACTGGTGTGCATCACATCGCTGGCTTTGCTGCTGCGCAGGTCTACGCCCTTTTCAACCAGGCGGCGCAGGTCACCATCGGTAAAAATACCCAACACGCGGCGCTCGGCATCGACCACGGCCGAAGCGCCCAGTCCCTTGGCGCTCATTTCGCGCATGAGCTCGGTGAACGGCGTATCCGGCCGCACCTGCGGAACGGCATCGCCGCTGCGCATCACATCGCTGACATGGGTCAGCAGCTTGCGGCCCAGCGCACCACCAGGGTGTGAGCGGGCAAAGTCTTCTTCCCTGAAACCGCGTGCATCAAGCAGGGCCACAGCCAGCGCGTCGCCAAGCGCGAGTTGCGCCGTGGTGCTGGCCGTCGGTGCCAGATTCAGCGGGCAGGCTTCCTGCGCCACGCTGCTGTCCAGCGTGATGTCGGCGTACTCGGCCAACGTGGATTGGGCACCGCCGGTGATGGCCACCAGCGGAACGCCCTGGCGTCCCAGCACTGGCAGGATGGCTGTGAGTTCTTCGCTCTCGCCGCTGTTGGAAATGGCCAGCACCACATCGATGGCCTTGATCATGCCGAGATCACCATGGCTGGCTTCGGCCGGGTGCACAAACATGGCGGGCGTTCCGGTGGAGGCCAAGGTAGCGGCAATCTTGCGGCCGATGTGGCCGCTTTTGCCCATGCCCATGACAACCACGCGACCACGGCACTCCAGCATCAGCTGGACCGCCTGGGAAAACTCGCTGCCCACGCGGCTTGCCAGGCCCAGCACGGCGGCGGCCTCTATCTCAAAAGTCTTTCTGGCAAGGGTCTGCGCCTGTTCGGCATCAAAGTTGGCGGGGTCAAAGCTCATGGCTGCATTCTATCGAGGAGCCCCCAGCCGCTCCTCCTGCTTGGCGCATTTTGCAAACGCGAAGGGGGCTTCTGGAAATTCGATTATCGGGATGCAGGGCAAGGCGCAGGGAGCGCAGAGGGTTATTGGGGTCAGACGCCAATTTCGCTGCGGTGCATTGCACCGTACCCGTCGGGCGAGCCGAAGGCTCGGCGAATTTGGGCCCTGACCCCAAAAACCCTGAGGACTCCGAGCACCGAGCAACGCCGCCATGCGCCCGAGAATCGGATTTATAGAAGCCCCCCATCAGCTACCATCAAAGCATGACTGCGCTTGAACTGACCCTGCTGTACCTGCTGGCCGCGGTGCTGGGCGTGGTTGCGTGCCGCAAGCTTTTGCTGCCGCCCATGCTCGGCTACCTGGCCGTCGGCGTGCTGATTGGGCCCAACGCATTGGCACTGGCGCAAAACTCCGAGGGGGTGCGCCATTTGGGCGAGTTCGGCGTGGTGTTTTTGATGTTTGTGATCGGGCTGGAGTTCAACCTGCCCAAGCTGCGCTCGATGCGCCGCCATGTGTTTGGTCTGGGGCTGCTTCAGGTGGCGCTCACCATGGTGCTGGCGACCTTTGGCTCGCTGTTTTTGGCCAGCATGGCGCCCACTTTGTGGACGATGCAGTGGCAAACCGCGCTGGCACTCTCCGGCGCCATCGCCATGAGCAGCACGGCCATCGTGGTCAAGCTGCTGGCCGAGCGGCTGGAGCTGGAATCCGAACATGGCAAGCGCGTGATGGGCGTGCTGCTGTTCCAGGATTTGGCCGTGGTGCCGCTGCTGGTGCTGATTCCGGCGCTGGGTTCTTCGCCCGACAAACTCTTTATGGCGCTGGCCATTGCCGGGCTGAAAGCCACCGTGCTGGTCGGCCTGCTGCTGACCGGCGGCCAGCGTGTCATGCGTTGGTGGCTGACCATTGTGGCGCGGCGCAAAAGCGAAGAGCTGTTTGTGCTCAACCTGCTGCTGGTCACCTTGGCGCTGGCCTGGCTGACCGAGCTGGCCGGCCTGAGCCTGGCGCTGGGCGCCTTTATTGCCGGCATGCTGATTTCAGAGACCGAATACAAGCACCAGGTCGAAACCGACATACGGCCTTTTCACGATGTCTTGCTGGGTCTGTTCTTCATCAGCATCGGCATGATGCTGGACTGGCGGGAGGTAACGGAGCGCTGGCCGCTGGTATTGCTGCTGGTGACGCTGCCCGTGGCGTTCAAACTGGTGCTGGTCACGACGCTGGCGCGCGCACTGGGGGCAACCGCCGGCGTCTCTTTGCGCACCGGCCTGTACCTGGCGCAGGCCGGCGAATTCGGCTTTGTGCTGCTGTCGCTGGCGCAGACAAGCCAGCTGGTACCGGCCCATCTGCTCAACCCGATTCTGGCCAGCATGGTGCTGTCGATGCTGGCCACGCCCTTCATCATCATGTACAGCAACCGCATTGTGATGAAGCTGGTGGCCAGCGAATGGCTGCAGCAGTCGCTGCAGATGACCACGATTGCGCGCAAGTCCATCAATGTCAACAAGCATGTGATCATTTGCGGTTACGGCCGCTGCGGCCAGAACCTGGGCCACATGCTGGAGCGCGAGGGCATCCAGTACATGGCGCTGGACCTCGACCCCGACCGGGTGCGCCAGGCCTCTGCGGCGGGCGACTCGGTGGTGTTTGGTGATGCGGTGCGCCTGCAGGCCCTGATGGCGGCGGGCCTGGCCCGTGCCAGCGCCGTGGTGGTGACCTACCTGGACACCGCCAGCGCGCTCAAGGTGCTGGCCAACACGCGCGCCCATGCGCCCACCGTGCCCGTGATTGTGCGCACGGTGGACGACCATGACCTGGAAAAACTGCAGGCCGCGGGCGCCACCGAAGTCGTGCCCGAGGCAATTGAGGGCAGCCTGATGCTGGCCAGCCATGCGCTGGCGCTGGTGGGCGTGCCCATGCGCCGCGTGATCCGCGTGGTGCAGGACCAGCGCGATGCACGCTACAACCTGCTGCGCGGCTATTTCCGCGGTGCCGATGACGACACCGCGGGCGAACTGGAGCAGGAACGCCTCGCCACCGTGACGCTGCCAGCGGGCATCCAGTCCGTCGGCCAGACGCTGGATGCGCTGGCGCTGCACATGACCGGCGTGCGCGTGGTCAGCCTGCGGCGCGGCAGCGGCAAAACGCAGGAGGCCCATGAGGACACCCTGCTCGAAGGCGGCGACACCCTGGTGCTGTCAGGCAAGCCCGAGGCGCTGGCGGTGGCTGAAAAAAAGTTGCTTGAAGGCTAGGCTGGTTGCCATGGCGCGCATCGACTTTCATCAAGCATGGCAGGACGCTTCGCGCTGGCTCAAACAGGGGCTGGGCCTTCTGTTCGCCCGCCCGGCGATGTGGCTTTGCTTGGCAGTGTTGGAAAGCTTGGCCACCAAGGCGCTTGGCTTGGACGAAGTCTTGGGCATGCTGTTGTCCTTGTTCGTTTTTGTCTTCTTCCTGAGCTCGACGCTGTTGCTGGCCTGGCGCGTGGCCTTGCGGCCGAGCACGCCGCTCGTTGAACTGGTGGCTGCCTGGGCCCGAGAGGGTGGCCGGATTTTGCTGGTCTCGCTCCCTCTGGCCGCCGCAGGCTTGGTGCTGGCCGGTATGTCGTACTTCATAGGCGCCCTCTCGATGCCCTTGTGGTGTGCAGCTTGGCTGGCGTGCATCTGGGTATTCCTGCCGGCATTGCTGATCGACGGGCTCTCTCTGAAGAGCAGCTTGCGCCAAGTGCTGCAAACCTCGGCGCAACGCTGGACGGCCATAGCCTTGGCCGTGCTGAGCCTGCTGATTTTGGTGGCAGCCACTTTCATCGCCGCATTTCTGCTGATGCTCCTGCTCAAGCTGCTAGGCGGCGCCGGTGCCGCCGCAGGTGGCCTACTGCTGCTGTTGCCTGCCGCCCTGTTGTTGGGGATCTTGCCGGTGCTGTGCGCTTTCGCGGCCAGCCGTGATCCCGGCGCATCCTGAAGTGCATGCCATGCAAAATCTGAGCGTCAGCCAGTACCTCAGAAACCACATCCGCACCGTGCCGGACTGGCCCGCGCCGGGTGTGCAGTTTCGCGACATCACGCCGCTGCTGCAAAACCCCAAGGTTTTTCGCGTGCTGATTGATGCTTTTGTGCACCGCTACATGGACCCGGCGCTGCGCCCCGACGTGGTGGCCGGGCTCGATGCGCGCGGCTTCATTCTGGGGGCGGTGGTGGCCTACGAGCTGAACGTCGGCTTTGTGCCGATTCGCAAAAAAGGCAAGCTGCCCTTTTCCACCGTGCAGGAAACCTACGAGCTTGAATACGGCAGCGCCACCGTGGAACTGCACACCGACGCGGTCAAGCCCGGTGACAAGGTGCTGCTGATCGACGACCTGATCGCCACCGGCGGCACCATGATGGCGGGCAAAAAACTGCTGGAAAAATTGGGCGCAAGCGTCACGGAGGGCGCGGCCATTGTGGATTTGCCCGAACTCGGCGGCTCGGCCAGGTTGAAGGCCTCAGGCTTGCCTTTGTTCACGCTGGTTGACTTTGCCGGGCACTGAGCCACCCGGTTTGCTATTAATTCAATAGCTGCTTGCGCTCTATGCCATTGGGCTAGAGACATATTTCACTAGAAGAGTGAGGTCAACGCTGCCAGGGCAGCGTTCAGGCTCACATCAGATCGCCGTATTGCGTGGTACTGAGCGCCGGGGAAGCTGCCGATTCGTGCATCTCGGTGTCTTCAAAGCCGGTGAGCAAGGTGTATGAGCGCGGGCCGCGAGGCGGTTTCACGCCATGCACAGCTGCCGGCGCCTGCGCGGACGCTGCGAGCAGGGCCTGTTTGAATGCCGCAACTTCATCCAGCTCGATAGGCTCATAGCGCGGCGCCGTCGGCTTGGCGGTTTTGGGCGTGGCCATGGGCGTGACCATGGGAGCCACCGCCTGGGCGCCCGGTTTGGGCTTGCTCACGGCGTCCGCCTCATCCATGCGCCAGTAAACCGCCGACACCGTGATCTCAAAGCGTGCCTTGGCGTTTTGCACAATCAGGGCCTCGATCTCGCCAGGCCGCGCAGGCGGGCCAGCGTAAGCCGTCGCCAGGTCCATCATGACCAGGAATTCATTGCCCTGCTGGTCCAGAGAAAGCACCTTGAATTTATAGCTGGCGGACAGCACGCCGGCGCGCGTCATGGCCTCACGGATCGCGACATACAGCTGCTCACGGCGGGCATGGCGCTTGACCTTGCGGTTCTCGCTGCGGCCGGCGGCGGCTTCTTCTGTTGCCAGCTGCTGGGGCAGGGCGACCGCTGACTTTTCGCGGCCAGCAGCGGCGCGCTTTTGCGCCTTGTTCGCGGAAGGTTTTATTTGGCGGGACTCGCCCGAGAACCACGTTAAAAAAGACATGTACAGAGTTCTCGTGATGATTGAGTCAAAGGATTTTATTTCACCATCTGCCGCTTCGAGTCGCAAGCGCGGGGGAACGGACAAAAGCAAACGATCACACGAACCACGATGGGCCGTTTTCTAATTTCTGTTTGACCGGGACGGGGGCCGGCAGCTCAGGTGACCGCCACCCGCTTGGCGCGGTTGTACAGCCGCTTGGCCATCACGGCGCCCATGGCCATGGTCAATTCCAGCGCGATCGGGCTGTGGCGGTTGGCCAGCTCCAGAAAGCGCATGGGAGTCAGGCACCACAGCTTGCAGGGCGTGGAGGCATGCACGGTGGCGCTGCGCGGCAGGTGCGAGAAGAAAGCGCCTTCGCCCAGCACGGTTCCGGCACCCGCCAGCGCCATGCGGACACGCGCCTTCTCGTCTTCGTAATGAACGCTCAGGGTGCCGCTTTCGATGAAGTACAGCGTGCGGTCCAGCGCCCCCTGTTCCATCAACACCTGGCCGCTGTTCAGGGCAAAAGGCTGCATGTAGCTGGCCAGAATGTCCCAATGCGGCTGATTGAATTGGCAGCGCAGGGCGTCACTGGCGTGGCAATGCGTGATGGCCTGAGCCAGGCCCTGGATGTCAAAACGGATGGCGGCGGGGAGTGGGGCGTTCATAGTGGGAGGGACGATACCTTTGCCCTACATACGCGGCAAGGGTCGCTAACGCTCACTTACACCTGATACATGAAAATCCAACTTGTAATTTCTGCCGCGCAAAAACTACTTCCCAATACAGAATCGGGAAAAAATCTCGCCCAGCAAATCATCGGGCGTGAATTCGCCGGTGATCTCGCTCAGGTGAAGCTGGGCCTGGCGCAAGTCTTCGGCCAGCAAATCCAGCGCCGGCCGCGCCGCCTGCAGCTGGCCAGCGGCTGTTGCCAGCTGGGCCGCTACCTTGTGCAGCGCGTGCACATGGCGCTCGCGCGCCATGAACACGCCTTCGGGTGCCGCCTGCCAGCCCACCAGCTGCAGCAACTGCTGGCGCAGCGCCTCCAGGCCCGCGCCGGTCTTGGCCGAAATCAGCACACCGCCGGCAAGCCCGCCCAGCACGGCAGGCCCGGCCATGTCCGATTTGTTCCAGACATCGATGATGGGTGTCTTTTCAGGAAGCTTTTGGGCCAAGACCCTTGCGATACGGGCGTCATCAGCTAGGTAATTGATAGCATCCGGCGTGCCCCCCTGACCGTCCGTGGCATCGTGGCGGGTCAGGTCGTGCAAAAACAGCACCGCATCGGCTGTTTCAATTTCGGCCCAGGCACGCTCAACGCCAATTTTTTCCACCTCGTCCAGCGCCTCGCGCAGCCCGGCGGTGTCCACCACATGCAGGGGCACGCCTTCGATCTGGATCAGCTGCGAGACCTTGTCGCGCGTGGTGCCGGCTATCGGCGTCACGATGGCCAGCTCGGCGCCGGCCAGCGCGTTGAGCAGCGAGCTTTTGCCTGCATTGGGCTGGCCCGCAATCACCACCTTGATGCCTTCGCGCAGGATGGCGCCCTGGGTGGCACGCTGCATCACGCCAGCCAGCGTCGTCTGCAGCCGTGCCAGCTGGCCCTGGGCATCGGCTTTTTGCAGGAAGTCGATGTCTTCCTCGGGGAAATCCAGCGTCGCCTCGACCAGCATGCGCAAATGAATCAACTGCTCCAGCAAGGTGTTCACCGCCGCTGAAAACTCGCCCGACATGGAGCGCGCCGCCGAACGCGCCGCCGTTTCGGTGCTGGCATCAATCAGGTCGGCAATGGCTTCGGCCTGCGCCAGGTCAATCTTGTCGTTGAGAAACGCCCGTTCGGTGAACTCGCCGGGTTGCGCCACACGCAGCTGCGGCAAGCAGGGCTGACCCGTCGCCGGATCGGGTTCGGCACCGGCTTGCAGGCAGCGCGCCAGCAGCAGCTGCAGCACCACCGGCCCGCCATGCGCCTGCAGCTCCAGCACGTCTTCGCCGGTGTAGGAGTGGGGCGCCGGGAAATGAATCGCCAGGCCCTGGTCGATGATCTGGCCTTGGGCATCGCGAAACGGCAGGTAGGTGGCCTGCCTGGCGGCCAGCGGCCGGCCGCAGACCGCGGCAATCACCGGTGCAATGTCTTTGCCTGAAACCCGCACAATGCCCACCGCGCCCCGGCCGGGAGCGGTGGCGATGGCGACGATGGGGTCGTGATGGCGGCTGAGCATGAGGCGCAATGTTAAAGGGCCGCATCAGCGGCCCTTGTTGGTTTACCTGAACTTCGGCAGGTTGAACTGCGGCGGCACACCCATCCGGGTATTGATCAGCCACTGCTGGGTAATCGACAGGATGTTGTTGGTGATCCAGTACAGCACCAGGCCGGCCGGGAAGAAGAAGAACATCACGCTGAAGATCAGCGGCATGAACCACATCAGCTTGGCCTGCATCGGATCGGGCGGCGCGGGGTTGAGCGCCGTCTGCAACATGGTCGTCAGGGTCATGACAATGGGCAGAATGAAGAAGGGATCGGGCGAAGACAGGTCCTTGATCCACAAAATCCACGGCGCGTTGCGCATCTCAACACTTGAGAGTAGCACCCAGTACAGCGCAATGAACACCGGAATCTGGATCATGATGGGGAAGCAGCCACCCATGGGGTTGACCTTTTCCTCGCGGTAGATTTTCATCATCTGCTGCTGCATTTCCTGAGGCTTGTCTTTCAGGCGCTCGCGCATTTCCGTGATCTTGGGGTTGATGGCCTTCATCTTGGCCATGCTGGCATAGGCCTTGGCATTGAGCCAGTAAAACGCGATCTTCAGCAGCAGCACCAGCGCCACGATGGACCAGCCCCAGTTGTTGATGAAGCTAAACAGCTTGTCGAGCAGCCAGTACAGCGGCTTGGCTAGAATTTTCAGATAGCCGTAGTCTTTGACTAACTCCAGACCGGGGGCCAGCGCCTCCAGGGTTTTTTCTTGCTGCGGGCCGACAAAAAGTTTGGACTCAATGGACTTGGTGGCGCCCGGCGCAATGCTGTCCAGCGGCGTGATCATGCCGACGGCATAAAGGTTGGTGTCGACCTTGCGCAAGAAGAGATCGCGCTTGAGGCCATCGGCCAAAATCCAGGCCGACGCAAAGTAATGCTGCACCATGGCCACATAACCATCGCTGGACTGCTTTTCTACATCGACCTTGTTGTTTTCAATCTCCTTGAATTCAACCTTCTGGTATTTCTTGGCTTCGGTGTAGACGGCCGGGCCGGTGAAGGTGGAATAGAACGAGGACTCACCCGGCGGCTTGTTGCCGTCACGCACCAGTTGCAGGTAAAGCTGCGGGGCCACCGGCGCAGCGCCGGTGTTGATGATGTCGTGGCGCACCGCAATGTCGTAGGAGCCGCGTTTGAGTGTGTAGGTTTTCACCAGTTTGACGCCGCCCACATCGGCCGACTCAAACTTGAGCTGCAGTTCGTTCTGGCCGTCTTTCAGGCTGCGCTCGCCAGCCACCAGGGTCATGGGCGTTTTGTGGGTGGGCAGGGCGCTGGCGCCTATCAGGCCGGTTTGTGCGACATAAACACGGTTGACGCTTTCGTCCAGCAGCACAAAACCCGCGTCCTTGTTCGCCATGTCCTTGTATTTGTTGAAGGCCGAGTGCACCAGGGCGCCGCCTTCGCTGTCAAAGGTCAGGGTGAGGACATCGGTGCTGACCACCACGCGCTCTTTGGTGGCGGATGGGGCCGTTGACGGCGCACCGCCGGGGACGGTTCCGGGTGCGGCTGCAGGTGTGGATGAAGCGCCAACGGTGGCAACAGGCGAAGCCGGGACCGAAGAGGCGGATGACGCCGGCGCAGCAACTGCGGGTGCCTTGGCGGTTTGCGTGGCCGAGGGGAAAAAGGTGGCTTTGTGGCCATTGAAAACCTGCCACTGGTCCCACAACAGGACCATGGAAAAACCAAAAATCACCCACAAAATGGTGCGGCGGATGTCATTCATGACGGCGTCTTTTTAGAAGGAGTGGAGGTCACGGGCGTGACCAGTCGGGTGAAAAGAGAAGCCGAACCCCTGGGCGGCACAGGATCGAGCCCACCCTCGCACCAGGGATGGCAACGCACCAGGCGGCGCAGTGTCAGGTAGCTCCCGATGGCCGCACCATGCTGCTGCAAGGCCTGCAGGGAATAAGCCGAGCAAGTCGGCTCAAAACGGCAGGCAGAACCCAGCCAGGGGCTGAGCAGCAGGCGATAGCCCTTGACCAGGCCGATGAGGATGGTTTGCGGAAAACGAAACACCGCGCGCGCAATCAAGTTCATGACGCTTTGGCTCCTGCCTGCATCAAGGCCTGGACCTCGGCACGCACGGCCTGCTTGAGCTGCTCGGAACTGGCGCTGACAAATTCGGTGCGGGAAAAATCACGCCGCAAGCGAACCACAAAAGCGGCCTGCGGGTACTGATGCAGAAAATCAGCGCTCACGGTGTAAATCTGCCGCTTGATGGCATTGCGCGTGACGGCCCGTTTGGCCCAGCGCTTGGGGACCATAGCGCCGATCCAGAAGTCCTGAATCGGGAACAACGCCGGGGCATCAAGCCGCTTGCCGGGCTGCGCTGGCACGACCCTGGCATCCAGCGCGTTGCGGTGCAATGCGAAGTGCATCGTTTTTGCAACAATGGCACCGGCAAGTACTGCCTGGAACTGGGGTCGGGTCTGAAGCCGCTGCACTAGCGCCAAGCGTCAGCTCAAGAGCAATCGGCCGGCCAAAAAGCGGGCTTAGACAGCCAGGCGCTTGCGGCCTTTGGCACGACGTGCAGCGATCACAGCGCGGCCGCCGCGCGTTTTCATGCGCGTCAGAAAGCCGTGCGTGCGTGCGCGCTTGACTTTGGAAGGTTGGTATGTGCGTTTCATGATGAGTCCTACTAGCTTGTTAGCTGCAAAGCATCCCTAAGTGATTCGAATGATCTTGGTGGCCGTACAACACAGCCAACTCTGCAAGTCCGCAGGACTTGCAACACACTTGCAACGGCCTGGGGGTTCAACGACTCATCGGATGATCCGGTGAGTCAAATAAATCAGGTCGCGCAAGCGGAATCAATCCGCTACGAATCGGGAAAACCCATGATTATCGCAGATTTCTCAAGCCTGGCAACAAGTTAGCCGTGCTAATCGGGTAAAGAGGAAGATCGAAGCGCCAGGCCTGTACGGATCGGCCGAATCCTGGAAAGAGGTTAAACCCCGAGTCCCCTATTTTGTGGATAACTTGCCGGCCGGACTACAATTGCGGGTGTCAAAAATTAGCAATATCCACAAGCAGCAAGTCGCCGATTCACAGCGGCAGTCCGGTCAAAACCTGTCATGAACGAAGGTGCCGTCCATAACCTCAGTCACGACCTGTGGCAAACCTGTGTAGATCACCTGGCCCAAGAGCTCCCCGAACAGCAGTTCAACACCTGGATTCGTCCACTGGTGGTCGTCGTCGCCCCCGATCTGTCCAAGGTCACCATTCAGGTGGGCAACCGCTTCAAGCTGGACTGGATCCGGGCCCAGTATGCGGCCCGTATTTCCGCCTTGCTTGAAAAAATCTCTGCGCAGAGAATCCCTCTGGAGTTGGCGCTTGCTCCGCGTGAAGCGCCGACGAAATCAGCCGCCTTGACCCGGAATTTTGAAGGCACAGGGGTCATAGAACCGGCCGGCCTGGGCATTCCCGAAGAAGCCGCCGGTGCGCCGTTCAAGAGCCGCCTCAATAGCGCTCTCACCTTTGACACGCTGATTGAAGGCACGGCCAACCGCATGGGCCGGGCCGCTGCGCTGCATGTCTCCAGCAGCCTGGGCCAGCTTTACAACCCGCTTTTTATCTATGGCGGCGTCGGTCTGGGTAAAACCCATTTGATGCACGCCATCGGCAACAAGCTGATCGCCGACAACCCGGCCGCCAAGGTACTCTACATCCACGCCGAGCAATTTGTGTCGGATGTGGTGAAGGCCTACCAGCGCAAGACGTTTGACGAGTTCAAGGAGCGCTATCACTCGCTGGACTTGTTGCTGATTGATGACGTGCAGTTCCTGGCCAACAAGGACCGCACCCAGGAAGAGTTTTTCAACGCCTTCGAGGCCCTGCTGGCCAAGAAGTCGCACATCGTGATGACCAGCGACACCTACCCCAAGGGCCTGGCCGACATTCACGAACGCCTGGTATCGCGCTTTGACTCCGGTTTGACGGTCGCCATAGAGCCGCCCGAGCTGGAGATGCGGGTGGCGATTCTGATCAACAAGTCGCGTGCGGAAGGCGCCGAGATGCCCGAGGAAGTCGCCTTCTTCGTGGCCAAGAACGTGCGCTCCAACGTGCGCGAGCTGGAAGGCGCGCTGCGCAAGATCCTGGCCTATTCGCGTTTCAACCACAAGGAAATTTCCATCCAGCTGGCGCGCGAAGCCCTGCGCGATCTGCTGTCGATCCAGAACCGGCAGATTTCGGTAGAGAACATCCAGAAGACAGTGGCCGACTATTACAAGATCAAGGTCGCCGACATGTATTCCAAAAAGCGGCCGGCCAGCATCGCCCGGCCGCGCCAGATTGCCATGTACCTGGCCAAGGAGCTCACGCAAAAAAGCCTGCCCGAAATTGGCGAGCTGTTTGGCGGCCGTGACCACACCACCGTGCTGCACGCCGTGCGCAAGATGGCTGCGGAACGCCAGCAGATGACCGAACTCAACCAGCAGCTGCATGTGCTGGAGCAAACCCTGAAAGGTTAAAGGTAATGCTTTTTAGCTCACTTCTAAAATCCGGCGGGCGCGCTCAATAACCATGGGGACAACTTTTGAACAAGCCATGACTTATCCACAGAAGCCGATCACAATCGAAAGTTGTTCATGCCCGGCAGAACTTTTCACCGAGGCCAGAACACAAGGTTTAGCAAGCGCCAAGTAGTTGATTAAAAAGGAGAAAATAGCACTGTCCACAGATGGGTGCGGCCCTTACTACTACTACTAATTTGAATTAAAGAATTAAAGATAAATACAAGAGGAAGTCATGATCGTTTTGAAAGCCACCCAAGACAAAATTTTGTCCGTTCTTCAATCGGTGTCCGGAATTGTTGAGCGCAGGCACACCTTGCCGATTCTGGCCAATGTGTTGATCCGCAAAACCGGCTCGCAGCTGCAATTCACCACCAGCGATCTTGAAATTCAAATTCGCACGACGGCTGAGCTTGAAGGCGATAATGGCAGCTTCACCACGACAGTGGGTGCTCGCAAACTTATTGATATTCTGCGTTCCATGCCTAGTGACCAGACAGTTTCGCTGGAGTCTGCCCAGAGCAAGCTGATCCTCAAGGGCGGAAAAAGCCGCTTTACGCTGCAAACCCTGCCGGCCGAAGACTTTCCGCTGGTGCAGGAGGCCGCCAACTTCGGGCCCAGCTTTTCCGTGCCGCAGAAGGTGCTCAAGGAATTGCTGAACCAGGTGTCGTTTGCCATGGCGGTGCATGACATTCGCTACTACCTCAATGGCATTTTGTTTGTGGCCGAAGGCAAGCAGCTGAGCCTGGTGGCCACCGACGGCCACCGCCTGGCCTTTGCGTCCGCCATGCTGGACGTCGAAGTGCCGCGCCAGGAGGTCATCCTTCCGCGCAAGACGGTGCTCGA
>DASXRN010000326.1:0-10615 GCA_036506595.1 Polaromonas sp.
CAGCTGCTCACGCTGCTGAGCACGCCGGTGGTCTATGTGCTGCTCGATAAGCTGCGCCGCCGCAGCCCGTCCGAGCGCGCGTTAAGCCGCCATCCTGATGATTCCAGCCAGCCACCAACCGGTACGCCGCTGCAACTGCAATGAGTGATTCCATGCCCGCACCTTCACGCTTTACGCTTCACCTGCTCGCCGCGGCCGGCCTGGCCCTGCTCGCCAGTGGCTGCGCCGTCGGCCCCGACTACCAGCGCCCGGCCACCGCCTCAGTCAGCAGCTTCAAGGAGGCGGAGGGCTGGGTGCCCGCCGCGCCCGCCGATGCACTGGAACGCGGCCCCTGGTGGTCGCTGTTTGGCGACCCGGTGCTCGACCAGCTGGCATCGCGCGTGGAGGTTTCCAACCAGAACGTGGCGCTGGCCGTGACCGCCTATGCACAGGCACGCGCACTGGTGCGCGAGCAGCGGGCCTCACTGTTCCCCTCGGTCACGCTCGATGGCGGGGCCAGCCGCGCGCGCAGCACCGGCAACAGCACGACGGGCAGTAGCGGGCGTACCAGCAACAACTACCAGCTCAGCATAGGCGGCAGCTGGGAACCCGATGTCTGGGGCCGACTCGGCCGCGCGGTAGACGGTGCCACTGCCAGTGCACAGGCCAGCGCGGCCGACCTGGCATCGGCCAGGCTGTCGGCCCAGGGCGAGCTGGCCGTCAACTACCTTTCGCTGCGCCAGACCGATGTGCAAAAAGCACTGCTTGAAAGCACGATTGCAGGCTTCCAGCGCACGCTGGAAATCACGCAAAACCGCTACAGCGCCGGCATTGCCGCCAAAACCGATGTGCTGCAGGCGCAAACCCAGCTGGCCAGCGCCAGGGCCGATGAGGCCGGGCTGGTGCGCCAGCGCGCGCAACTCGAACACGCCATTGCCGTGCTGGTGGGCGAGGCACCCGGCAATTTCACACTCGCCGCGTTGGCGCCTGCCATGTGGAAGCCTGTGGTGCCCGAAATTCCGGTAGGCCTGCCTTCCACGCTGTTGCAGCGCCGGCCCGACATTGCGGCCGCCGAGCGCCGTGTCGCCGGCGCCAACGAGCAGATTGGCATTGCCAAAAGCGCCTACTTCCCCAGCTTCTCCTTAAGTGCGTCGGCGGGCTCCGGCGCCAGCCGCGTCGCCGATTTGTTCAGCGCGTCTACCAGCTTTTGGTCGCTGGGGCTGTCGGCCGCGCAAGTGCTGTTCAATGCCGGGGCGACCGGTGCCCGCGTTGAAGGCGCGCAGGCATCGCACCAGCAGGCTGTGGCGCGTTACCGCCAGGCCGTGCTGGTGGCGTTTCAGGATGTGGAGAACCAGCTGGCCGCCACCCGCGTGCTGCTGGCCCAGCAGGACTTGCGCCGCCAGGCCTCGGAGGCGGCCGACCAGGTGGAGCAGCAGGTGCTCAACCGCTACCGCAGCGGCCAGGTCAGTTACACCGAAGTCATCACCGCCCAAGCAACGGCATTGAATGCGCGCCGCGCGCTGGTGCAGGCCATGGCCGACCGTCAGACCACGGCGGTGGCGCTGATCCAGTCGCTTGGCGGTGGCTGGCAAGTGGGACAGTAATTCCATCTCTACTTCAACACGATATGTCGTTGCCCCGCCTTGCCGTGCTACAGCACTGTCTGCGGCGGTGCGCCTAATCTCGTATTGAATTAGAAATGGAATAAGCCACCGCAGCGCTTCATTTGCTATGTTTTTTATAGCCTCTTGCGCCCATCCTTGATGGGCCAGGCACCTATTTCTCTTATAAACCGGGTCAAAGTGACCCTGTCGGCTCCAGTGAGTGCAGCGCGGACAGAAAAAACCGCGCCGCCTCGCTCAGTGGCCTGTCCTTACGGGTGATGGAGCCAAACGACTCCATCTTGTGCCGGATATCGCAGGGCAGGACCTTGAGCAGGCCGTGTTGGGCATACGTGTCGGCAATTGATTCGGGCATGACCGCGATCATGTCCGTCTTGTCGATCAGGTCGGTCATGGTCAGGATGGAAGCCGTTTCGATCAGACCCCTGGGCGCCGGCATTTGCAGCATGCGGAACTCCTGGTCCAGCACCTCGCGCATCGGGCTGCCTGTGGGCTGCAAGATCCAGGAGTAGCCCTGCAGGCTGGCGAACGGCACCGATTTTTTGCTGCCTAGCGGGTGGTGCACGCCCACCACTACCGACAGCGCTTCGTTCTCCAGCGGGGTAAAGCTGTAGTCCTGCCGGTGTTCATCACGCATGCGGCCAATCGCGACGTCCAGCTCGCCCTCGCGCAGCAGCTCCAGCAGGCGGTCGCTGGTGTCCATCGTGATGTCAATCGACAGCAAGGGGTAGGCCTGCTTGAGCGCAATGATGGCGTTGGTCAGCAGGGTCGGCGACGGCGCCATGATGGTGCCCACCGAGAGCCGCCCGGAGCTGCCCAGCTGCAGCTCGGCCAGCTCGCGCGTCATCGACTCCATCGAGCCACGCATGCCGCGAAAGTAGCCCAGCACGCTGCTGCCCGCAGCGGTGAGCTTCTGCCCGCGCCCGACCCGCTCAAACAGGCGCTGGCCCAGCGCCGACTCCAGTTCCTGAATCATTTTGGTGGCCGCCGGCTGCGTCATGCCCAGCTCGGCCGAGGCCTTGCGCAAGGTGCCGTGCTCACCCACCGCAAGGATGAGAGCCACCTGACGCATGCGCAGACGGTTAAGCAATTGGGGAATGGGATTGGGGTTGCTCATGGCGGGGGCGAACGCAGGCGATGGGTAAATTACGCGGGATTTAATTGATAACCACAGATTATCAAACAATCATGTATTTTCAATTTACGTTACCAGTCTGAGTCCTCACTATCAGGCATTCCCAAGTTCACCCTTCATTTAATAACAGCTGGAGACAAACCCATGACACAGTATCACCGTCGCGCCACCCGGGCCCGCAGCCTCGGCTCAAGAATCGCATCATTCATTTCGCTCGGGTATGTACTGCTCGCAGCGATGTCCTTGCCCGCCGCCGCGCAAACCTACCCTTCGCGGCCGATCGAGATCGTTGTTCCCGTCACTGCCGGAGGCGGCACCGATGTTGTCGGAAGAGCCTTTGCAGAGGCCGCGCGCAAGTATCTGCCGCAGCAGCCGCTCACCGTGATCAACAAGCCGGGGGCCAGTGGCGCCATCGGCATGGGCGACGTTGCCAGTTCGAAGCCCGACGGATACAAGCTCGCCATCCTGATTTCGGAACTGACCATCGTGCCGCATATCAACAACGTCAAGTTTTCGATCGACGATTTCACGCCCATTGCACGCCTGAACGCCGACCCCGCTGCCATCACGGTGTCGGCCAATGCGCCCTGGAACACGATTGGTGAGTTCCTGGCTTACGCCCGCAAAAATCCCGGTGAGGTCAAGCTGGGCAACGGGGGCCAGGGTTCGATCTGGCACCTGGCCGCGGCCTCGCTGGAAGACAGGGCCCAGGTCAAGTTCAACAATGTCCCATTTTCCGGCTCGGCGCCGGCGGTGATCTCGCTGCTCGGCGGCCATATCGATGCCTTGGCCGTCAGCCCGGGAGAGGTGTCGCAGCACGTGGCGGCTGGCAAGCTCAAGACGCTCACCATCATGTCCGACCAGCGTTGGGGCGGCGTGTTTGAAAAGGTGCCCACCCTGAAGGAAAGCGGCATCGATCTGAAAGTGGAGGTCTGGCGGGGTCTGGCCGCGCCGAAGAATACGCCGAGCGAGGTGATCGATTTGCTGCGCGACGTCAGCCGCCAGGCGGCGAACGATCCTGCATTTCGCGAGATTCTGGCCAAGGCCAACCTGGGCTGGGCCTATGCCGACGCCGCCGCATTCCGCACCACCATGGAGCGTGACAACGCCTCTTTCAAGCAGCTGATCCCGAAGCTGGGGCTGAAAAACTGACGGGAACTTGCACCCTCTCCTGCACAAGCGGTTGCGCGACTGGGGAATGGGCTGGTGGAGGTGCTTATGGCGGTGGCGAACACAGGCGGTGGGTAAGTGACAGAGCATCAAATAGATAACTACAGATTATCAAATAATCATATATTTTCAATTTACGTTAACAATCAGAATACTTACTATCAGGCATTCCCGAGTTCACCCGTCATTTAATAACAGCTGGAGACAAGCCATGAAACTATTGCCCACCCTGATGCTCGCGGCCTGCGCGCTGACCGGCCCAAACCACGTTTTTGCCCAGGAGTGGCCCACCAAGTCAGTACGCATTCTGGTCGGCTCGGCCCCCGGCGGCGGCACCGATGCCATGGCCCGTGCCGTGGCCGACCGGCTGGGGCCTTTGCTCAAACAGCCGGTGGTGGTGGAAAACCGCCCTGGCGTTTCCAACACGCTGGCCGCCGACGTCACAGCCAAGGCCACCGATGGCCACACCCTGGTGATGGGCGTGTCTACCGCGCACGCGATTGCACCGCATTTGCTCAAGCTCGGTTACGACAACAACAAGGACCTGGTGCCCGTGGTGTTTGTCGGCGCTGTGCCCAATGTGCTGGTGGTCAACAACGCCCTGCCGGTTGACTCGGTGCAGTCCCTGATCAAACTCGCCAAGAGCCAGCCCGGCAAGCTCAACTACGCCACCAGTGGCGCGGGCAGCACCCAGCACATCGCGGCCGAGCTGTTCAAGGACAAGGCCGGTGTCTTCATCACCCACATTCCCTACCGCGGCAGTGGCCCCGCGCTGGTTGATCTGGTGGGTGGCCAGGTGCAACTGAGTTTTGACACCATGCCCTCGGTCATCGGGCAAGTCAAGAACGGGCGTATCAAAGCCTTGGCCGTGGCCGGCGCCAAGCGCAACCCGCAGCTTCCCAACGTACCAACCATGGCCGAAGCCGGTTTGAACGGTGTGGAGATGAGCGCCTGGTACGGCATTTACATGCCGGCCGCCACGCCCAAAGCGGTGCAGGAGCGGGTCTACAACGAGGTCACCAAAATTCTGGCCATGCCCGAAACCCAAACCCGCCTGGGTGCCATAGGCGCTGACCTCACGCCCATGACGCAAGCCCAGTTTGCGCAGTTCCACATCGCTGAAAACCAGCGTTATGGTGACCTGATCCGCAAGAAAAACATCAAACTGGACTGACCTCATGAATGAACAAGACGCTTCCCAAAACAGGCCTGTCGTAGCCCTGACACTGGGCGACGCAGCAGGCATTGGCCCCGAGCTGATCGCGCGGCTGTTAAGCCAACCCGGCATCACGGCGCAAGCCAACATCGTGCTGGTCGGTGACCCCTGGCTCTGGCAAGACGGCCAGGCCACGGCGAAACAGGCCGTGGCCACGCAATCAGTCGCCAGCCTGACCGAGGTGCGCACGCGCCCCGACCAGCAGCTGCCGGCCTTTCTCGCGGTGGACACGATCCGGCCGGAACAGGTGCAGCGCAGTCAGGCGCGGGCAGCCTGCGGCAGCGCGGTGCTGCAGGTGCTTGACCTGTGCATGGACGGCGCCAAACGCCGCGAGGTCGATGCCATCTGTTTTGCGCCGCTGAACAAGCAGGCCATGAAGCTGGGCGGCCTCAAGCACGAAGACGAGCTGCACCACTTTGCCGAATACCTGGGCGTGACCGGTTATTTCTGTGAGTTCAACACGCTGGGTGATCTGTGGACTTCGCGCGTTTCGTCGCATATTCCACTGAAGGATGCCGCGTCATTCCTGAGCAAAGAACGCATCGTGGATGCCACGCGTCTGCTTTACCAATCACTGCAGGCCAGTGGCACGGCCGACCCCAAAGTCGCGGTAGCCGCCTTCAACCCGCATGGCGGTGACGGTGGCGTGTGCGGACGCGAAGAAATCGACATCATCGAGCCGGCGGTGCGTGAGCTGCGCGCCAGCGGCTTTCCGGTCGATGGGCCCTTCCCGGCCGACACGATTTTCCTGAAGGCACGAGACGGCCAGTACCAGGCCATCGTCACCATGTACCACGACCAGGGCCAGATCGCCATCAAGCTCATGGGCTTTAGCAAGGGCGTGACGGTGCAAGGCGGTTTGCCGGTACCGATCACCACGCCGGCGCACGGCACGGCTTATGACATTGCAGGCCAGGGCGTGGCCGACGTGAACGCCACCCTCAACGCATTTCGCATCGCTTGCCGCATGGGTGCGGCAAGCCTTCATTCTTAAAAGGACGACACCATGAAAATCAAATCAGTTCGCGCACGTGTGTTCGAGTGGAAAGGCAAGACCGTTCCACCGCAAGGCAATTTCTGCTCCAACGCCATGGACCTGCTCTACTCCAACAAGGAGACCATGAGCACCTTCCGTTTCCATTCCTGGACGGTGGTGGAAATCGAAACCGACGACGGCATCATCGGCCTGGGCAATGTGGCGCTGGCACCGGCCATCGCCAAAGCCATCATCGACCAGTACCTGACACCGCTGGTGCTGGGCCAGGACCCATGGGACTACGAGTACCTGTGGCAGCGCATGTACCGTGCCACGCACGCCTGGGGCCGCAAGGGCGTGACCATGGCAGCCATCTCGGCGATTGACCTGGCTATCTGGGACATTCTGGGCAAGTCAGTCAACAAGCCGGTGTTCAAGCTGCTGGGCGGCCGCACCAAGGAAAAAATCCCCTGCTACTACTCCAAGCTCTACCGCACCGACCTCAAAGCCATGCAGGACGAAGCGCAGAAATACCTGGACCAGGGTTTCACCATGTTCAAGTCGCGCTTTGGCTATGGCCCCGCGCACGGCACCAAAGGCGTGGCGGAAAACCTGAAGGCGGTGGAAGCGATTCGCGAAGTAATTGGCTACGACAACGACCTGATGCTCGAGTGCTACATGGGCTGGAACCTGGAGTACGCCAAGCGCATGCTGCCCAAGCTGGAGAAGTTCCAGCCGCGCTGGGTAGAAGAGCCGGTGATCGCCGACGACATCGACGGCTATGCCGAGCTGAACCAACTCACCAGCATCCCGATCTCGGGCGGCGAGCATGAATTTTCGCTGTACGGCTTCAAGCAGCTGCTCGACAAAAAAGCGGTGTCGGTGGTGCAGTACGACACCAACCGCGTCGGCGGCATCACGGCGGCGCACAAGATCAACGCCTTGTGCGAGGCCTACAGCGTGCCGGTGATTCCGCACGCCGGCCAGATGCACAACTACCACCTGACCATGAGCACGCTGGCCTCGCCCATGAGCGAGTACTTTCCGATGTTCGACGTGGAAGTGGGCAACGAGCTGTTTTATTACATCTTTGACGGTGAGCCCGTGGCCGAGAACGGATTTTTGCAGCTCGACGACAACAAGCCCGGCCTGGGCCTGACGCTCAAGACCGAGTTCCTCAAAGACTTCAACATCATTGAGTGAGCACCATGGCAGCCAGGTTCAAGGGCGTATTTCCGGTGGTGCCCACCACCTTCAACGATGCGGGCGAGCTCGACCTCGAAAGCCAGAAGCGCTGCGTCGATTTCATGATCGACGCGGGCTCCAACGGCCTGTGCATTCTGGCCAACTTTTCCGAGCAGTTTTTGCTGTCGGATGACGAACGCGAAACGCTCACGCAAACCATCCTGAAGCACGTGGCGGGTCGGGTGCCGGTGATCGTGACCACCACGCACTTTGGCACCCAGGTGTGCGCCGAGCGCAGCCGCCGCGCACAGGATGCCGGTGCGGCCATGGTGATGGTCATGCCGCCGTATCACGGCGCCACGCTGAGAGCCAGCGAGGAGAAGATTTACGAGTTCTACGCCGCGCTGTCGGACGCCATCGACATCCCCATCATGATCCAGGATGCCCCCATGAGCGGCACGACGCTGCCTGCGGCCTTCCTGGCACGCATGGCCAAGGAGATCAAGCAGGTTTCTTATTTCAAGATCGAAACCGCCGGTGCCGCCTCCAAGCTGCGCGAACTGATCCGCCTGGGCGAAGGCGCCATTGAAGGCCCGTGGGACGGCGAAGAAGCCATCACCCTGCTGCCCGACCTCGATGCCGGTGCCACCGGTGCGATGACTGGCGGCGGCTACCCCGACGGCATACGCCGCATCGTTGATGCCTATGCCGCGGGCCGCCGTGAAGAAGCAGTGGCCGAGTACACACGCTGGCTGCCGCTGATCAACTACGAAAACCGCCAGGGCGGCATCCTCACAGCAAAAGCGCTAATGAAGGCAGGCGGCGTCATCGCTAGCGAAGCGCCGCGCCATCCTTTTCCCGCCATGCATCCCGAGGTACGCACCGGTCTTATTGAAACGGCCCGCCGACTGGACCCAATGGTCCTGCGCTGGGGAAGGTAATTCCTTTCATCCCGCAACGGAGTTATCGCACCAGCCCCGCTGCTGCCATTTGCAAACGGGTAGCATGCCTGCCTCAATTCTCAGGAAAAACATCCATGTCAGCATCCGCTCGCGAAACACTTTTGCTAGTGCAGAAATGCGCCCACACCTTCAGCTTTTACGACCTCGCCACCGGCCGCTCAGACAAGCACATCGTGCTGCCGAATTTTCCGCATGAGTTCACGGTAGACCCGGTCCGCAAGCGCGCCTATGTCGGCCACTACGGTATCGAGACCGCCAGCCATCTCGGCGACATGGGCGGACATTCTGTATTCGTGATCGATCTGGACCGTCGCGAACATGTGGCCACGCTGAATATCTGGCCGTTCTATCGCCCGCATGGCCTGACGGTGGACACCGAAGGCCGCCTGTACGTGATGTCGGAGGCGCACAACACGCTGCTGCGTTTCTCGGACCCGGTCAACCGCCATGTGCCCGACCTGGCCGTGCCGTCTGGCGGCTACAAGACCCATTTGTTTGCATTGACGAAGGATGCGCAGACGGCCTATGCGCTCAACCTG
Organism: Polaromonas sp.; assembly: GCA_036506595.1. GTDB lineage: Bacteria > Pseudomonadota > Gammaproteobacteria > Burkholderiales > Burkholderiaceae_C > Polaromonas. The sequence goes on from DASXRN010000326.1 coordinate 8,785, forward strand.
CTGTCGAACACGGTCACCAAAATCAAGCCAAATGACCCGACCTTCACGCCGGTCGCGATGGTGCCAGGCCCGGTGCCCGAGGGCAATGTGCTGTCGGCGGATGAGTCGCTGCTCTACGTGGCCAACCGGGGCGACGACACCATCGTCGCCGTCGACACGGCCAGCATGAAAGTGGTCGAGTCGGGCAAAACGCGGCGTGACCCGAACCGGGTCTACCGCTTCCGCGGCGCGCAGGGCCAGGACCTGCTGCTCACCACCAATTCCGGCGAGCAGTCGCTGTCCATCTTCGGCACCGATTTGCAGGAGCAGCGCTGCTTCGCCCTGCCCAGCAATCCGCTGGCGCTGTCGTTTCACCCGGTGGATCGTGCGGTCTACATCTCGTTCCAGGACGAGACGGTGCGTCGCCTCAACCTCGACAGCTTTGAGTTCGAGCAGGAGATCAAGACCCTGCGCGAACCTGATTCGTCCTACGTGTGGCAACACTGAGGCTCACCCAAACCCTGGCCCGAGTACCCTCAGTGAACCCTTCGCCCGCCCCCCAAAATGTCCTGTCCGTGGTGGACGCGCACCATCATCTGTGGGACTTGTCGCGAGGGCGCTACCCCTGGTTGCAGCAAGCGTATGACCCGCAGGCCTTCTTTCTGGGTGACTATGCCGCGTTGTGCCAGGACTTTTTGCCTACGGACTACCGCGCTGCCAGCGCGGGTGTTCAAGTGCTGGCGACGGTGCACGTGGAGGCCGAGCGTGACCGCAGCGAGCAAGTGCTTGAGACCGCCTGGCTGCATGAGATGAACACCTGGCACGGACTTCCCAACGCCGTGGTGGCGCATGCCTGGTTCGACCGGCCAGATACCGAGGAGTGTTTGCTCAGCCATCTGCGTTATCCACTGGTGCGAGGTATTCGCAGCAAGCCGGTGACGTCTGCAACGCCGGAGCAAAGCGTGGCGGGGCAGCCCGGCAGCATGCAGGACGAGGCTTGGTTGCGCGGCTTTTCGCTGCTGGAAAAATACGGGCTGAGCTGGGACATGCGCGTACCCGCCTGGCACTTGCCCGAAGCGGCCCGGGTCGCGGCCATGTTTCCGCAGGTGCCCATGGTGCTCAACCACCACGGCTTTGCCTGGGACCGCAGCGAAGAAGGCCTGCAGCGCTGGCGCGGCTGGATGGAAACACTCGCACGCCAGCCGAACGTGCATGTGAAGCTTTCCGAATTTGGCCTGCGCGACCAGCCCTGGGACCAGCAAGCCAATGCGCGCATCGTGCGCGACACACTGGCCATCTTCGGCTGGCAGCGCTGCATGTTTGCCAGCAACTTTCCGGTGGCCGGCCTGCGTATCGGCTTTCAACCCTTGGTAGAAGCTGTCTGGCGTATGCTGGATGGTCTCACCCCGGATCAGCAACAGGCCGTGATGAGCGGCAATGCGCTGCGCTTTTACCGCATTGATCTTCCACCCCCTTCAAACATGAAGATATGAACACCCTCAATAACCTTATCAATGGCCAATGGCTCGCTGGCAACAGCACCAGCGCCAACCGGAACCCCTCCAACCTGTCTGACGTGGTCGGCGAGTACGCGCAGGCCGATGCGGCCGGGCTCGATGCGGCCGTGCAGGCGGCGCAGGCGGCTTTTCCGGCTTGGTCCACCTCGGGCATCCAGGCTAGAGCGGATGCCCTCGACAGGATCGGCACCGAAATCCTGGCACGCCGTGAAGAGCTGGGCACCCTGCTGTCGCGCGAGGAAGGCAAGACCCGGCCCGAAGGCATTGGCGAAGCCACCCGCGCCGGCCAGATCTTCAAGTTTTTTGCCGGTGAATGCCTGCGCCTGTCCGGCGAA
>DASXRN010000327.1:0-5711 GCA_036506595.1 Polaromonas sp.
CTGTGAGGGCCCACCCATGAATACCTTTGGCACCGTACATATTGGCTTTTTGCTCGACGCCTGCAAGTGGACCATCCTGTTGTCGCTGCTGGCGTTTGCTGGCGGCGGCATCGCCGGCCTCATGCTCGCCTTGGCCCGAACGTCGCAGCTGGCGATACTGAGAACCGCTTCGGCCGCCTACATTCAGGTCGTGCAGGGTACCCCGTTGTTGGTCCTGCTGTTTCTGTCCTACTTCGGCATGAGTATCGCCGGCCTGAACGTGCCGCCGCTGGTCGCGGCCGGCCTGTCGCTCACGATCTATTCAGCGGCTTTCCTGGGGGAAATCTGGCGTGGGTGCATCGAGTCGGTGCCTCGCACGCAGTGGGAGGCATCGCACTGCCTGGGCATGAACCGCTTCGAGCAATACCTCTGGGTCATCCTGCCCCAAGCCAGCCGTATCGCGATTCCCCCGACGGTCGGCTTCATGGTGCAGATCGTCAAGAACACGTCCCTCGCCTCCATCATCGGATTCCTGGAACTGTCGCGTGCGGGGCAGGTTGTCAATAACTCGACGTTCCAGCCATTTGTCGTGTTTCTCGTCGTAGCGCTTTTGTACTTTGCACTCTGTTATCCGCTGTCCCTCGCCAGTCAGCATCTCGAAAGGAAATTCCATGTTGGCACCTAATAACATTTCCCTGCCGCGCCCGATGGCCTACACCACGCTCGCCGGCCTCAGTCCCAGTGCGGGCGACGCGGCCCGGCCAGATGCCGAAGCGGCCACCCAGCCCATCATCAGTGTTCGCGATCTGAGCAAACGTTTTGGCACTGCGCAGGTCCTCAATGGCGTCACGCTCGACATCCAGCCCGGCCAGATGGTGGCGATTGTGGGGCGCAGCGGCTCTGGCAAGAGTACGTTGCTGCGCTGCATGAACGGCCTGGAATCCATCAACGGTGGCAGTATCCGCGTCTGCGGCCACGACATCGGCAACCAAAGCGGCCTCGACATGCGCCAACTGCGTCGTGATGTTGGCATCGTGTTCCAAAGCTACAACCTGTTTCCCCACCTCACCGTGGCGCGGAACATCACGCTGGCGCTGACCGTCGTTCGAGGCCTTTCACGCGCGCAGGCCGAAGAAACTGCGCGCAAGGTGCTCGATCTGGTCGGCCTGGCAGACAAGTTTGCCTGCTACCCCGAACAGCTCTCCGGTGGCCAGTCGCAACGCGTGGCCATCGCCCGTTCGCTGGCGCTGTCCCCACGCGTCATGCTGTTCGACGAGGTGACCTCGGCGCTGGATCCGGAGCTCACCGGCGAGGTCCTCAAGGTCATGGAGGACCTGTCGCGCCAGGGCATGACCATGGTCCTGGTCACCCATGAAATGGCGTTCGCCCGCCGCTTGGCCGACGTGGTGGTTTTCATGCACCAGGGCCGTGTGTGGGAAACCGGCCCTGCCGAGCAACACTTCACATCGCCGCAAACCCTTGAGTTCGCCCAATTCATCAGCAGCGGCCTGTAAGCCGTATTTTTAGCAACAAAGAGGAATCAACATGCACCAGTTCAATCGCCGCACCTTTGTGTGCACCGCCGTCGCCGCCGCCATCGCTGTTTCCGGGGCATCTGCTTTTGCCGACACCGTGCAGAAAATCCAGGCCCGCAAAAAACTCCTGGTCGCCATCGACTTGAGCGTTCCGCCCTTTGGCATGACCGACGGTGCCATGAAGCCGCAGGGTTCCGATGTCGACGTGGCTCGCCTGCTGGCCAAGGATCTTGGCGTCGAACTCGAAATCGTGCAGGTCACAGGACCCAATCGCATCCCGTTCCTGCTGACCAACAAGGCGGACATCGTGATCTCGTCATTCAGCATCACCAAGGAGCGGGCCAAGGTGGTCGCTTTCTCGGCGCCCTACAGCGTCAACCAGCTGGTGATTGGTGCGACAAAAGACGTCGCCATCACCGGCATGAAAGATTTGGTGGGCCGCCGCGTGGCTGTGGTGCGTGGCAACCTGCAGGATCTGGAGCTCACCAAATCCGCTCCGCAGGGCACGCAGCTGGTGCGCTATGAGGATGACGCAACAGCCAACACGGCCCTGATCGCCGGGCAGGTGGATGCCATCGCGACGCCGTCGACCACAGTCAAAACCCTGGCCACGCGCCACCCCGCCAAAAACTTCGAGATCAAATTTGTGGTTGCGGTCCAACCCCTGGCCATCGGCTTGCGCAAGGAGGACACGGAGCTCCACGCCTGGATCAACAGCTGGGTTGAGAAGAACGCCGCCAATGGGCACCTGAACGAGATCTACAGCAAGTGGATGGGCCTGCAACTGCCCGATATGAGCAAGCTGGCGGCCGAAGCGCGCGCCATTGCTTCGTGAGGGGTGGGGACATGACGCAATCCGAACCAGCACCCGAATTCATGAAGTTTCTGCCCGATGACCGCTTTGCCGGCACCTTGGTGGGCCGCGCCTGGGTGCCTGGCCCGACGGCCGGCCCGGCAGTGGTCGCGTTGCGTGAAGAAGGGGTGTTCGACCTCTCGGCAAGCTTTCCCACGCTCAGCACCCTGCTGGAGCTGCCCGGCGCCGCCGGCCTGGTGCGCGAGGCTGCAGGCGTGCGGCTTGGCAGCGTGGAGGAACTGGTGGCCAACAGCCTGGCTGAAAATCGCGACGCCGGGCGGCCCTTCCTGCTCGCGCCGTGCGACCTGCAGGTCGTGAAGGCAGCGGGCGTGACCTTTGCCGGCAGCATGATCGAGCGCGTGATTGAAGAGCAGGCTGGCGGCGATGCGGCTCGTGCCGGCGCTGTGCGCGCGCAGGTCCAGTCACTGGTCGGCCACGACCTGGCGAAGATCGTGCCCGGCTCGCCGCGCGCCGCGGCGCTCAAGACCCTGCTGCAGCAGCAGGGCTTGTGGTCCCAATACCTGGAAGTCGGCATCGGACCGGACGCGGAAATCTTTACCAAGGCTCCGGTGCTGGCCGCTGTCGGCACCGGCGAGCCGGTCGGCATCCGCGCTGACTCTGCGTGGAACAACCCCGAGCCCGAGGTGGTACTTGCCGTCAACAGCCGCCGCGAGATCGTCGGTGCCACGCTGGGCAATGACGTCAATCTGCGGGACATCGAGGGCCGCAGCGCGCTGCTGCTGGGCAAGGCCAAGGACAACAATGCGTCGTGCGCGATCGGCCCTTTCCTGCGTTTGTTCGACGCCAGCTTCGGGCTCGACGACGTGCGGCGTGAAACGGTGCATCTGCGCGTGGAAGGCCCCGAGGGCTTTGTACTGCGCGGCGTCAATTCCATGGACCAGATCAGCCGCGACCCGGTTGATTTGGTCGAACAGATGTTCGCTCACCACCAGTACCCGGACGGTGCCATGCTGTTTCTGGGCACGCTGTTTGCGCCCATTGAGGATCGCGACCAGGCGGGGGGCGGCTTCACGCACAAGCTGGGCGACGAGGTCTTCATTCGCAGCGCCCGTCTGGGGCAATTGCAGAATCGGGTGACCCATTGCACAGCGGCTCAACCGTGGCAGTTCGGCGTACGCGCCTTCATCAACAACCTGGCTGCGCGCGGCCTGCTGGTGGAGGCCAGCCTGTGAGCCTGACAAGCGGAACTCCCGAAGCCATGTCATATGACAAGCCAGCAGCAGGGCCCGTATCGGCCGCGATCCAACTCCATCTGCTGGACGACGTGCAGATCGCACGCCGGCAACTGATGGCCGGCATGCGGCTGGGCGAGGCCGGTCTGGTTGTTTCGGGCCTGGTGCCAGCCGGCCACAAAGTCGCCGTGCGCGACATTGCGGCCGGCATGCCGGTGCGCCGCTACGGCCAGATCATCGGCTTCGCCAGCCAGCCGATTCGCGCCGGCCAGCATGTGCATGTGCACAACCTTGGCATGGGCGAGTTCGAACGCGACTACGCCGTAGGCGCAGAACATCGCACGACCGACGCAGAGCGGCCGCGCGCGACCTTTAACGGCATTGTGCGCGCCGATGGCCGGGTGGCCACCCGCAACTACATCGGCATCCTGACTTCGGTGAACTGCTCGGCCACCGTGGCGCGCGCGATCGCCGACCACTTCCGGCGCGACATCCGTCCTGAAGCGCTGGCGGCCTTTCCGCAGGTCGACGGCGTGGTGGCGCTGACCCATGGCGGCGGTTGTGCCGTGGATGCGCACGGCGAGGGTTTGCGCGTGCTGCGCCGCACACTCGCAGGCTATGCGCGCCATGCCAATTTCGCTGCGGTACTGGTCATCGGCCTGGGTTGTGAAACGAACCAGATTGCCGAGCTGATGGCCGCCGAGGGCCTGCACGGCCAGGCGCAGCTGCACACGTTCACGATCCAGGAGTCTGGTGGCACGGCGCGGGCGGTGGCACGGGGCATCGAAGCGGTGCAAGCCTTGTTGCCACAGGCCAACCAGGTCCAGCGCCAGAGCGTGGACGCCAGCCATCTGGTGGTCGGCCTGCAGTGCGGCGGCTCCGACGGCTACTCGGGCATCACCGCCAACCCTGCGCTTGGGGCGGCGATGGACCGCCTGGTTCGCCACGGCGGCACCGCGATCCTGTCGGAGACCCCGGAGATTTATGGCGCCGAACACCTGCTGACGCGTCGTGCGGCCAGCCAGGCCGTCGCCGACAAACTGATTGCGCGTATCCGCTGGTGGGAAGCGTACTGCGCGCGCATGGACGCCGACCTCAACAACAACCCGTCCGCAGGCAACAAGGCTGGCGGCCTGACCACCATTCTCGAGAAATCGCTGGGTGCGGTCGCCAAGGGCGGGACATCGACGCTGGAGGATGTGCTGGAGTACGCCCAAGCCGTGCGCTCGAAGGGGCTGGTCTTCATGGACACGCCGGGCTATGACCCGGTATCGGCTACTGGCCAGGTCGCTGGCGGCGCCAACCTGATCTGCTTCACGACAGGCCGCGGTTCGGCCTACGGCTGTGCCCCCTCGCCATCGATCAAGCTCGCCACCAACAGCGACCTGTGGCGCCGGCAGGTTGACGACATTGATATCAACTGTGGCGGTATTCTGGAAGGCCAGGTCAGCATCGATGAGATGGGCGAGCAGATCTTCCAGATGATTCTGCAGGTAGCCTCGGGAACAGCCACCAAGAGTGAGCGGCATGGCTATGGTCAAAACGAGTTCGTTCCCTGGCAACTCGGTGCAATTACCTAGTGCCATCAATTTCCAAGAAACCCACTGTGGGGAAACGCTGCGATGAGGCTGTCACCGCTTGCCGGCGATGGTTGTCATGATCAGCGCCAGCCGGCCGCTTCCCTTAGTCCCCGGTGAGCTATGCCAACTTTATTGAAACCGACCGCCACCTGGACTCGTTAGTTCTTCGGTGGCCTGAGTAACCAGAATAGGAACACACCCCATGACATGCCAACAATACAACAACCTCATCAACGGCCAATGGCTCGCTGGCAACAGCACCAGCGCCAATCGGAACCCCTCCAACCTGTCTGACGTGGTCGGCGAGTACGCGCAGGCCGATGCGGCCGGGCTCGATGCGGCCGTGCAGGCGGCGCAGGCGGCCTTTCCGGCATGGTCCACCTCGGGCATCCAGGCTAGAGCGGATGCCCTCGACAGGATCGGCACCGAGATCCTGGCACGCCGTGAAGAGCTGGGCACCCTGCTGTCGCGCGAGGAAGGCAAGACCCGGCCCGAAGGCATTGGCGAAGCCACCCGCGCCGGCCAGATCTTCAAGTTTTTTGCCGGTGAATGCCTGCGCCTGTCCGGCGAA
>DASXRN010000328.1:0-9332 GCA_036506595.1 Polaromonas sp.
CACCATCTCGTTGTTCAGGGTGGGCAGCGGCGCGTTGGTTTCGACGTCCACGGTGTAGGCGTCCACCTTGCGCACATCCTTCAGGTCGCTGAGGTTGCCCTTGACCAGCGAGCCCGGCGTGTTGACGCGCTGCCAGGAGAACACGACATCGTCGGCATCAAAGCTTTCGCCATTGTGGAATTTGACGCCCTGGCGCAGGGTGTAGCGCCAGACCGTGGGGCTGACCAGCTTCCACGAGGTGGCCAGCGCCGGTTCTATCTGCAGCTTGTCATTGAAGCGCACCAGCGACTCATAGATGTTGCTGACAAAGGCGTTGGTAAAACTGTTGTTGGTCGAATGCGGGTCCATGGACAGCGCGTCCAGGTTGGAGGACCAGGTGAACGTGGCCGCGCCGGCGGTGGCCATGACGGCGCAGGCGGCAAAACCAATCGCCGTGCGCCTGAGTGTTGAGAGCTTCATCGTAAAGTCCTTCATGGGTTGGAAGTTGTAAGCGGGGAGGTCTGACGGAAAAAGTGGCGAGGAAATTTCACGCTGCAGGCGCAAACTGGGCCATCACGCCGGCATAGGGCTTGATGGAAGGCTGGGCGTAGTCACCGCGCTTGCTGGTGCGCAGCCTGAGTGCGACCAGCGCCTCGGCCAGCTTGACGGCGGCCGTGACGCCATCAATCACCGGAACGCCCAGCGCCTGCGTCAGTTCGGTGCACAGGTCGGCCATGCCGGCGCAGCCGAGCACGATGGCGCCCACGCCGTCTTCGGCCAGGGCCAGCCGGCATTCATCGCCGATTTTTTGCCGCAGTAAATCGCTGGTTTGCGCCTCCAGCTCCAGCACGGCGATGCCGGTCGCGCGCACCCTGGCACATCGCGCTGTCATTCCATAGTCATGCAGAAGGCGCTGCGCGGTGGGCACGGTGCGCGCCAGCGTGGTCACCACACTGAAGGAGGCCGACACCAGGCAGGCCAGCTGCATGGCCGCTTCGGCGATACCGATCACCGGCGCTGAGGCGACCTCGCGCGCGGCGCGCAGTCCCGGGTCACCGAAACAGGCAATCACATGGGCATCCACGCCCGCCGCTTCGCCTGCCTGGATCTGCGCCAGCAGGCCGGGCAATGCCAGCGCCTCGTCAACGGCGCTCTCAATCGATGCCGGCCCGGTGGCCGACTGCACCGCCAGAATCCGCGTCCCTGCGGAAGCGACTTGGCGCGCAGCCACGGCCATTTTCTCGGTCATGGCGACTGTCGTATTCGGATTGATCAGTTGTATTTGCATGTTTTATGGATTGTCACAATCTTGAACCCCTGTTTTACAGAGGGAAAACCATGAGTTTTTCTTAGATTTTCGACATTTTATGAAATTAATTGCAACATCATATTCAATTATTGTCACAATAATTGAGTGAATCGTAGCAGTCAAGAAAATCTTGTGGCACCATACGCTTCTTGAAAAAGACAAAGCCATGGCCAGCCCCCGCACACACAAAACCGCAATTCACGAACGGGAAACCTCTTCAGATGCCTCCCAGGCCGAGCTGGCCGAGGAAAACCGGGTCCGCCATGCCATCGTCGAAGCGGTGCTGTCGCACCGCCTGCCGCCGGGCACGCGGCTGGTTGAAACCCGCTTGTGCGAAGCCTTCGGCGTCAACCGCTCGCTGCTGCGCCGGGTCTTTGTGCGCCTGGCCGGCGACAAGGTCATCGAGCTGCAGCACAACAAGGGCGCCATCATTGCGCAGCCCGGCCCGGAAGAAATGCGTCAGGTGTTTGAAGCCCGGCGGCTGATTGAAAACGGCATCATCCGCTCACTCGGCAAGAAAGCCACACCCGAATCACTGGCCGCCGTGCGCGAGCTGATCACGCAGGAACATGCCGCCTACAAGGCCGGCGAATGGTCCAAATGGGTACGCCTGTCTGGCGAATATCACCTTCAGGTGGCCCGGCTGCTGGGCAATACCGAGCTCGAAGACATTTTGCGCAGCCTGATTGCCCGGACCACCCTGATGATTGCGCTGTATGACTCGGTGGGCAGCAATGTCTGCTCGTTTGACGAGCACAACGACATACTCAAGGCACTGGAAAACGGTGACGGCGAGCAGGCCTGCACATTGATGGGCAAGCACCTGCATGGCGCCGAGGTCAAGCTGCAGCGCGACACCAGCACGCCCGAGATTGATCTCGTCGCGCTGTTCACCCAGCCGCTCTGAGTCTTCACATGTCTGCCATTCAGGCCCCCGCGGCCGTCACGGTCACTCCGCGCTGGCAAGGCCTGGGCGCAGCAATGGGCCTGGCACTGTCGCCGCTGGTAGCGCTCGGCTTTACGCGCTTCGCCTACGCCCTGCTGCTGCCGCCCATGCAAAGCGAGTTCGGCTGGAGCTTTGTCGCGGCCGGCGCCCTCAATACCAGCAACGCCATCGGCTACCTCGCGGGCGCCCTGCTGGCCGCCTGGCTGGGCACGCGCTTTGGCAAGCTCACGGCGTTTACCTGGGCCATGCTGGCCAGTGCGCTCGCCTTGATGGCGACGGCCTGGCCCTCCAGCTTGACGCTACTGCTGCTGGTGCGCTTCGCCGGCGGCCTGGCCACCGCCGTGGCCTTTGTGCTGGGCACGTCGCTGGCGGCCAGCGCCATGCCGGGCCGCGCCGCCACCGCGCTGTCGATTTATTTTGCGGGCTCGGGGCTGGGGATTGTTCTGGCCGGAACACTCATTCCACTGGCGCATGCCAGCGGCAGCGCCCTGGACTGGCGTCTGGCCTGGCTGCTCATGGGCGGGGTCTCCTTGCTCGCTTCGGCGCTGGCGTGGCATGCCGCCCATATCTCCCTCCGACAAACCCTCGCAAGACCGGTCGGCCACCCCGTGCCGGTCTGGGGACTGCTTGGCCCCAGCCTGCTGGCCAACCTGTTTTATGGCGCGGGCTATGTCGGCTACATGACCTTCATGATTGCGCTGCTCAAGCGGCTGGGCTTTGGCACCACCCTGACCATGGTGTTTTTTGCCCTGATTGGTGGCGCCTCGCTGCTGGCCAGCCCCCTGTGGGGCCGCCTGCTGGGACGCCTGAAAACCGGACACGGCTTCGCGCTGGTGTGCGTCCTGGTCGCCATCGGCACCGTGCCCGCGCTGATCTGGCCGGCGCCGTGGGCCGTCATAGGCTCGGCCCTGATTTTTGGCGCCAGCTTCATGGCGGGGCCTGCCGCCGTGAGCATGGTGGCGCAACGCCTGTTGCCTGCATCCTCGCTGACCTGGGGGCTGGCCCTGCTCACGGCCACCTTCTCACTCGGACAGTCCATAGGCCCGCTGCTGGGCGGCTGGATTTCCGACATGACAGGCTCCTTGAGCGCCGGGCTGTGGCTGGGGCCAGCCTTGCTGCTGCTGGGCGCTGCCGCGTCCTTGCGGCAAGGCTCAGCCGCCTCATCGGCAACGGCAAGGTAACTTTTTCCCGCAGGCGCCGCATTGCCAGGTCGGCAGTGGTGGCGCAGCAGCTACCCGCCATCGCTATGGTTTTAATAGCTGTCTGCGCCCATTCTTATTGGGCTACTGGCCAATTATTGCTTGATGACAGCGTCTCAAGCAATGCCGACACCCGCGGCACGGGGCCGCAGCGTAGCAGCGCCCACTGAAGCAGCCCGCGCCCCCTCCCAAGCGCAAACCATCCCCTTCCCGGACAGCTTGTCATGGGGTTGATGCTTATTTCAAATGATTAAAAATTTCGCTATCATGGATCACTTTGTAAATTTATATACATCGCAACATCCTCTTTAACCCTGATTGCAAGCTAATGGCGACATTTCCCGGCAACCCCTCGATGGCACAGCGCATTGCGCGCTTATTGCCGACGCTGACGCGTTCGCACCGGCAAATGGCCGACTATGTGCTCGCCCACCCCTTGCAGGCCGCCACCATGCCCATCGACGAGCTGGCCGCCACGCTGGGGGTTTCGGTGGCCACCGCCAACCGGTTTGCGCGGGCGCTCGAATTTGACGGCTACCAGCAGTTCCGCGCGGCGCTGGTGCTGGGTTTTGAAACCACGCTGGCCCCGGTCGAAAAGCTGCGCAGCACGCTCGAACACCCCGCCACGGTGGCCGACGTATTTGCCACCGCCCTGGCGGAAAGTCAGCGCAACATCGAGCTGACGCGGCAATCGCTCGACGCCCACAGCTGCGAGCAGGCGGTAGATGCCATCCTGAGCGCACAGCGCATTTACATCGTTGGCTTTGGTGCCAGCAGCTGGCTGGGCGGGCTGCTGCTGCGCGGCCTGGACCAGTACTGCGACAACGTCCAGTTGCTGGCCGGCATGGAGGGCTCATCCTACGGCGCGCGCATCCTGACGCGCCTGCAGCCCACAGACCTGCTGATCGCCATCGCCTACCCGCGCTATATCGCCGACTCCGTTTTGCTGGCGCGCCGCGCACGCGACGCCGGCGTGCCGGTGCTGGCGCTGACCGATCGCGTGACGTCGCCGCTGGCGCCGCTGGCCACCGTCTCGCTCTACGCGCACACCGACAGCCAGTACTTTGCCAACTCCGAGACCACGGTCCTGGCGCTGATCGAGGCCCTGTGCAGCGCGGTCGCCCACCGTGCCAAGGGCTCGCTCAAGGCGGCGACGCAGCTGGCCGAATCGGTGCTGCCCTGGCTGCACGGCAGCCACAACGGCCGGCTGCGCGCCGTGGCCGAGGCCGCAGCGCCTGCGCCCGGCAAGGCCAGCGCCAAATCGAAATTCTCAAAGGCCCCCAAGTGACACCGCCCAAGCCCCTCCCCCTCATTGCCATCCACGGTGGCGCCGGCACCATGAGCCGCAACCACATCAGCGCCGAGCAGGACGCGGCTTACCACGCCGCCCTGCAAGGCATCCTGCTGGCCGCGCAGCAATTGCTGGCCGATGGCGGCAGCGCGCTCGATGCCGTCAGCCTGGCCGTTGACCTGCTGGAAGACTGCCCGCTCTTCAATGCCGGCCATGGTTCTGTCTTCACCCATGACGAAACCCATGAGCTGGACGCTGCCGTGATGGACGGCGCCACCCTGCGCGCCGGCGCGGTGGCCTGCGTGAGCCGCGTGCGCCGCCCCTTGCGCGCCGCCCGCGCCGTGATGGAGCACAGCGAGCATGTGCTGCTGGTGGGCGCCGGTGCCGAAGCCTTCGCCGAAGGCCTGGGGCTGGAGATGGTCTCGCCCGCCTACTTTTCAACCGAAGCCCGCCGCGAGCAATTGCGCCGCGCACTGTCCACCGACAAGGCGGTGCTGGACCACGATGGTGCGGCCCTGGTGTTCCGTCCCTCGGCAGCCGGCGCGGCGCCCCTGGACGATGACCGCAAATTCGGCACCGTGGGCGCCGTCGCGCTCGATGCACACGGCAACCTGGCCGCCGCCACCTCCACTGGCGGCATGACCAACAAACGGCCCGGCCGGGTCGGCGACACGCCCCTGATAGGCGCCGGCACCTATGCCGACAACCGCACGGCCGCAGTTTCCTGCACCGGCACCGGCGAAATGTTCATACGCACCGCGGCAGCCTACGACATCTGCGCGCGCATGGCCTACGGCGGCCTGTCGCTGGACGCGGCCGCACAGCAGGTGGTGATGGACGTGCTGCCCGCGATCGACGGCCGGGGCGGCCTGATTGCCGTTGACGCCCAGGGCAACCTGAGTCTTCCCTTCAACACCGAAGGCATGTACCGCGGCCATGCCCGCGTCGGCGAGACACCGCAGACCGCGATCTTTCGCTGATCGCCGTCTGCGGCACGGTCCTTGCATTTTCTACAGACCTCTACACACAAAGCGCACCGCAATGCAATCCTTCGTGGCCGAAGCCTCTCAACCCAGCGCCCTGTACCTGCCCGACAACCGGGTCGTGGCCGTCAACGACCTGTCGGTGCGGTTTACCACCTCCGAGCGTACGGTCGATGCGGTGCGCAATCTCTCCTTCCACGTGGACCGTGGTGAAACCCTGGCCATCGTCGGCGAATCGGGCTCGGGCAAATCGGTCACCTCGCTGGCGCTGATGCGCCTGGTCGAGCATGGCGGTGGCCGCATCATCAACGGCAGCATGGCGTTTCGGCGCCGCGGCGGCGAGGTGCTTGACTTGGCGCAGGCGCGCAACGCCACGCTGCGCAGCATTCGGGGCGCCGACATCGCGATGATTTTCCAGGAGCCCATGACCTCGCTCAATCCGGTGTTCACCGCCGGCGACCAGATTGCAGAATCTATCCAGGAGCATCAGGGGAAAAGCGCGAGCGCCGCCCGCGCCGAAGCCCTGCGCATGCTCGAACTCGTGCGCATTCCGGAAGCGCGCAATGTGCTGGACCGCTACCCGCACCAGCTCTCGGGCGGCATGCGCCAGCGCGTGATGATCGCCATGGCGCTGTCGTGCAAGCCCTCGCTGCTGATTGCCGACGAGCCCACCACGGCGCTGGACGTGACCATCCAGGCGCAAATCCTGCAACTGATACGCGCGCTGCAGGACGAGATGCGCATGGGCGTGGTCTTCATCACGCACGACATGGGCGTGGTGGCCGAAGTCGCCGATCGCGTGCTGGTGATGTACCGCGGCGACAAGGTGGAAGAAGGCGCATCCGAAGAGGTTTTTGCCCGCCCTCGCCATCCCTACACCCGCGCACTGCTGTCGGCCGTGCCACGGCTGGGCGCGATGGAAGGCACCGAACTGCCGCTCAAGTTCGACTTGCTGCGCACCGAAGCGGCCGATGCGGCACCGCGCGAGGCGGCTCAACCGCAAGACACCATCGCACCCGGCAGCGCGCCGATTTTGCGCGTGCAGGACCTGGTGACGCGTTTTGACGTGCGCAGCGGGCTTTTGGGCCGCGTGGCACGCCGCGTTCACGCGGTGGAAAAAGTCAGCTTTGACATCCGGCCCGGCGAAACGCTGGCACTGGTCGGCGAATCGGGTTGCGGCAAATCGACCACCGGCCGCTCGCTGCTGCGCCTGGTCGAAAGCCAGAGCGGCGTGATTGAGTTTGGCGGGCAAAACATCCGCGACCTGCCCACCAGCACGCTGCAAGGACTGCGCCGCAATATCCAGTTCATTTTCCAGGACCCGTTTGCCTCGCTGGACCCGCGTGTCACCGTCGGTTTTTCCATCATGGAGCCGCTGCTGGTGCACAAGATTGCCAGCGGCAAGGAGGCGCAGGCGCGGGTTGACTGGCTGCTCAAAAAAGTCGGCCTGCCCACCGAGTACGCCCAGCGCTACCCGCACGAGTTCTCGGGCGGCCAGCGCCAGCGCATCGCCATTGCACGCGCCCTGGCACTCAACCCCAAAGTGGTGATTGCCGATGAGTCGGTGTCGGCACTCGATGTGTCGATTCAGGCCCAGATCGTCAACCTGATGCTGGACCTGCAGCGCGAGCTGGGCATCGCCTTCCTCTTCATCTCGCACGACATGGCGGTGGTCGAGCGCATCAGCCACCGTGTGGCCGTGATGTTTTTGGGTCAGATTGTCGAGATTGGCCCGCGCCGCGCGATTTTTGAAAACCCGCAGCACGCCTACACCCGCAAGCTGATGGCGGCCGTGCCGGTGGCCGACCCGAGCCGGCGCCACCTGAGCCGCCAGCTGATGTCTGACGAGATTCCCAGCCCCCTGCGCGCCGTCGGCGATGAGCCCGTCGTGCCGCCGCTGGTGCAAGTCGGCCCCGGCCATTTTGTGGCGCAGCACCGCATTGCCGGTGCCTACTGATTTTCTTCAACCTGCATTTTTTCGATCCGCTTTTCGCTTGTATTTCCCCTCAACCTGAACCAGGAGTTTTCCCCATGACAGAACGTATGACACCGCTTCGACCCAAGGCCCTGGCTGCCAGCCTGCTGGCGCTGCTGGCCCTGGCCTCCGCTGGCTCGGCCCTTGCCGCCAAAGACGTGGTATTGGCCATCAGCGGCCAGCCCGAAACGCTGGACCCCTACAACACCAACACCACGCTGACCACGGCGGTCACCAAGTCCTTCTACCAGGGCTTGTTCCAGTTCGACAAGGACCTCAAGGTTCAGAACGTGCTGGCCGAAAGCTACACCGTCTCCAAAGACGGCCTGGTCTACACCTTCAAGCTGCGCCAGGGCGTCAAGTTCCATGACGGCACCGACTTCAATGCCGAGGCCGTCAAGGTCACGCTGGAGCGGGTGCTCAACACCGACAACAAGCTGGCCCGCTTCAACCAGTTCAACCGCATCGAAAAAATCGAAGCGCTCTCCCCTTTCAGCGTGCGCATCACGCTGAAGGAGCCGTTCGCACCCTTCATCAACTCGCTGGCCCATGGCTCGGCCGCGATGATCTCCCCGACGGCGCTCAAAAAATACGGCAACAAGGACATCGCCTTCAACCCCGTGGGCACCGGCCCCTTCACCTTTGTGGAGTGGAAGCAGACCGACTTCATCAAGGTCAAGAAGTTCGACGGTTACTGGAAAAAGGGCTACCCCAAGGTGGACAGCGTGACCTGGAAGCCCGTGCTGGAAAACAATACGCGCGCCGCCATGCTGCAGACCGGCGAGACCGACTTTGCCTACACACTGCCCTACGAGCAGGCGGCTGAACTCGAGAAGAACGCCAAGCTCAAGATCATGTCCGGCCCGTCCATCATCACGCGCTACCTCAGCTTCAACATGCTGCAAAAGCCGTTTGACAACCTCAAGGTGCGTCAGGCTATCAACTACGCCATCAACAAGGATGCGCTCGTCAAGGTGGCCTTCGGTGGCTATGCCTTCCCGGCCGAGGGCGTGGTGCCACAAGGGGTGAAGTACGCCCACAAGATGGCGCCCTGGCCTTATGACCCGAAGAAGGCGCGCGAGCTGCTCAAGGAAGCCGGCTATCCCAACGGTTTTGAGTCGGTGCTCTGGTCCGGCTACACCACCACCACGGCGCAAAAATCCATCCAGTTCGTGCAGCAGCAACTGGCCCAGGTGGGCATCAAGGTCTCGGTGCAGGCGCTCGAACCCGGCCAGCGTACCGAGTGGGTGGAAACCGCGCCGGACCCGAAAACCGCGAAAATCCGCATGTACTACATCGGCTGGTCGGCGTCGACCGGTGAAACTGACTGGGCGCTGCGGCCGCTGCTGGTGACCGAAGCCTGGCCGCCCAAGCTGAACAACACCGCCTACTACAGCAACGCAACGGTCGACGGCGCCATCGCCAAGGCCCTGAAGTCGGTTGACGACAAGGAAAAGGCCGAGCTGTACCGCGAAGCCCAGGAGCAGATCATGAAGGACGCGCCCTGGGCGCCGCTGGTCACCGAGAAGCTGCTGTACGCCACGAGCAAGCGCCTGTCGGGCGTCTACGTGATGCCTGACGGCAACATCAACGCGAACGAGATCGCGGTCGCCGAGTAAGCATTCCCTTTTGCGTGCTCCTTGCACCGCC
>DASXRN010000329.1:0-8794 GCA_036506595.1 Polaromonas sp.
GGTGAAACCCTTTTGCATGGAACGCTTCATGAAAAACTCCTTGTTTGAAGAAATACTGACGCAGCAGTATCAGCAGACTTCGTGCCAGCCCATTCGGGCGCTGCAATGCGCGCTTTAGTTCTAAGCCCGTTCTTGACCCATGTCGTTAACTTACCTTGTTTGACACACGACACGAAATTGGCTGCCATTTTTGTCATTTGATACAAACCGAGCGCACCGATTTTCAAACCGGTCAGCCCCATCAACAACACCTTCTCCATGCCGTCCATCTTCAGTGTCCGCATGCCGCTGCTCGCGGGCGGGGCAAGAAACCCGTTGTGACTCTTTACCGCATTCGTATGCCGATGCAATCCATGACGTTCTCCGGTGTGCGCCCAGGTCGGAGTCGAATCGGCAACTACCTCAAAGGCGCACTTTTAATGGCGTGTTGCAAGCGCGGGCCTTGACGACAGGCCTCGGCGAGTAAAGCGTTCCAGTCAGCTGGAGGATGTCCGTTCTCCAGCATCTTACGAAACACTCGGTAGGCGTCATCTACGCTTTCATGGGCCCGCTTGGTGTCCTCGTCATTCACCCAGCCGTAAATAATGATTTTGGTGTCCTTGTGATACCGGAAGAACAATCGATATTGTTGAAAAAATTTGGCACGAAACCAGTGCTTGTGCTCTTCGCCCAAAGTATTACCCTGGCGATACTCGGGCCGTTCGGGATCTTGCGGAATCACTTCAAACGCCAATTTGGCAATCGCTGCGAGCCGCTTTGAAGCGTTCTTTTTCAAAAATCCGGACGGATCTTTCAGGCGCAGTGCCTCGACCTGGGCCATTGTTGCCTCTAGTTGATCCAAAAACAACGGATGCGCAAAAACCGTCCAGCCGTTGATGACCAGCGACACGTTGGCAGCTTGGGTCATTCGTCGTCTGCCGATAGCGGTTCGTCAAGAGCCACCTCCATATCGCCGACCAGCGCACGAATGCGGCTGACCAGGTCGGCATCAAGCCTCTGAATTTGCTCGGGGTGCGATGCCATGTCACGCGCCAGAAAACCCAGAAAGCTTGCCAACACCGGGTCACTGTCTTGCGAAGGCACGGTACGTGTGATGAGAACAGCACCATTGGGCTGAATGCTGTAGTGGATCTTGTCACGCTTTCCCAAGCGCAGTACACGGCGCACAGGCTCTGGCACAGTGGTCTGATAGCGGTCGGTCAGAGTCGAGTCGATTTCAATCGTTGCAGGCATGTTAGTGTTCTCCAGAATTCATACCTCCGACATGGTAATGCAAACGCATTGCCATGTCAACAAAACTGGATGGCGACAGTGCTGCCATAGATAGATCAGTGCAGACAAGACAGGCTGCAGGCTTGAGAGAATTTGGAAATTTCAAACCACGCGAATGAGATGGCGTCTATCAGTGGCTTTAAGGTCGGCGACTTGATGCAGACCAAGTGGGCCATCTTCAACTCGGTCAGCCCCATCAACACCGTCTCCATGCCGTCCATCTTCAGCGCACGCATGCCGCTGCTGACGGCGCTGGCGAACAGCTCGGCAGCCGGGCCCTTTCCTCTGAATCAGTTTCTTGGCGGCGTCGTCGGCAATCATCAGCTCGTTCCGGCCTATGCGGCCCTTATCCGGTTGACCAGCAATTGCAGCTATCGGAAGTTCACAAGGCCCAAACCACTCACAGCGCTAACAGCAGCGGTAGAAGCGGCACTCATAGCTCAAACTCCTGACCTGCCCGCAGCCACCGGATGTCATGCGATACGTTTTGACCTAGCGGATGCGTCTGGTCAAAGCGCTGTATCTCTTCCATGATGAGTTCGGTCTCGGCGGGCTTGGTATGGGTGATGTAAATGGGGTAATTCTTGCCGGGCCCGATACCGTCGAGCTCGCTGGCCAGCGCATGGGGCGAGAGATGCCGGCTGCGCTTTGCCAGATCGCGCTCGCGATTGCTGAAGGCGGTTTCAATGACCAGCATGGCGACGTTCATCTGGTTGATGCGCTCCCACAGCGCGGGGTTTTGCTCGGTGTCGCCGGTAAACACCCAGCAGCCCTTGCTGCCTTTCCCCCCAGTGACGGCGTAACCCACGGCCGGTACCGTATGCACGGCGGGCAGCACTTCCACCTGTTTGCCGGCCAGTAACAAGGTTTGCCCCAGTTCCAGCGGATGAAAACTGATAAAGGGCGCCGCCGGCGTGGGAATTCTTGAAAAATCGGGCCAGATGGTGTCGTTGAAGATATGCGCCTTCAGTGCGTCTATCGTGCCTTGCAGGGCGTGAATCTGCATGGGCCGGGTTCTCTGGGCGGCAACCGCATCCACCATCAGCGGCAGTGCCGCCACGTGATCCAGATGGGAGTGCGTCAGCAAGACATGGTCAATCCCGCGCATTTCAGCGAGGGTGAGGTCGCCGACGCCGGTGCCTGCATCGACCAGCACATCATGGTCCAGCAAAAAAGACGTGGTGCGGCAGTCCTTGGCGATGGCTCCAGAGCAGCCTAGTACACGTACTTTCATGGGGTTTTCACGCTGGCCTTGACCTTACTTGGTTTCAAAATGGGTTGCGCCGTCCCACGCTGGGTCAAAAGGCAGCAACCTCATGGAGGCTACACGCTCTGCATACAGGCGGTAAAGGTACTTTTCCCCATTTAGCCGCTGTAAATTAAACAATTGCACATCCCACAGGTCCCAATCCCGTGCGCGGTAGGCCTTTAAAGCCAGGCTCCAGGTTTTCAGTTCGGTGGCATTGTCTTTGTCGGTTTTGTCGATCCGGTCTGCCTGAGTCAAGGGCCAGAAAATCGCAACGGCCCGATCTTTGCCTTTCCCGCGAACCCTGTCCAGTTCCTGCCAGTCACAATCGTTGGCCAGCTTTCGGGTGGACTCGCTGACCACGGTATCGACGCCGCAGGTTTTGGACAAGCCTTCCAGGTGGGAGCCCAGATTCACGGCGTCGCCCATCACCGTGCAACTGCGGCGGATGTCGGTGCCCATGTCCCCCACGCACATGGTGCCGCTGTTCAGGCCTATGCCAATGACAATTTCAGGCAAGCTCGGGAAGCGGAGGCTTCGGTCCGGGTTCCAGTTAAAACGCGTGCTAAATGCGAACCAGCACGTCTGTCACTCCTGCACGAACTGCATACGGGTTCCGGCCAGCTCGAGCATGTCTCCATTTTTCAACTTGACCGGGTCGGCGCCTATGGCCGCGCCATTGACCATGGACTTGTCGGCGCCTTCCACATGGGCCACCGCAAAACCGTGCGGCCATTTGGTGATGGCGGCGACGGCAACGCCCGGCTTGCCTATGGTGGTGACCACCTTGACCAGCGCCACTTCCCGGCCAGCGGCCGCGCCAGACATGACCTTGATGAATGCGCTCGCCCCGGCCGGCGCAGCAGCTGCGGACAAGCCGGGAGCAGGTGCCGCCACGCCTGCGGAGCCGGCCTTGACCACCATGGTCTTCTCAAACCCGGCTGGAACGGCCTCATTCACGTACTTGATTTTGTACTTGCCAATCTCAACGGTATCGCTGTTTTGCAGCAACTGCTTTTTGACGGATTTGCCGTTGACATAGGTACCGTTGGTGCTATTGAGGTCTTCGAGGTAAACCTCATCGCCAGACATTTGCAACACGGCGTGTTCGCCACTGACAGCGAGGTTGTCAATGACGATGTCGTTGTACGGCCTGCGGCCTAAAGATGTCCGGTCTTTCGTCAACTGGACTTCCTTGATCACGACGCCGTCAATCGAGACGATCATTTTCGGCATGGCCGACTCCTGTCTATTTTTGATATTTCAGTCACCGTGCTATTTTCCCAGCATTCTGGACAGAAGACTGCGCTTGCCCGAGTCTTCTTTCGCATGTGCCAGCAACACTGAAATATTATCGCGCCCGCCGCCTTCATTGGCCGCCGCAATCAGTTGCCCGGCTTTCTGCCCCAGTGTCGCATCACCCTGCAGGATGCCAGCGATATCGTCGTCAGCCACCATGTCCGACAAACCATCCGAGCACATCAGATAAACATCACCGTCCTCTACACGGTATTCATGGACCTCCAGCAACACCGTGTCTTCCACGCCCAGGGCGCGCGTGACCAGGTTCTTGTTCAGCGAGGTCAGCGCCTGCTCGGGCGTAATCAAGCCCGCGTCGATCTGCTCTTGCAGCAAGGAATGGTCTTTGGTGATTTGCTGAAACGACTGGCCGCGCAGCCGGTAGCAGCGCGAATCCCCGATATGGCCCAGCGTCAGGCGACCGCCCTGAAAAACGCCCACCACCAGCGTGGTTCCCATGCCGGCGTATTGCGGGTTGGAATTGGCCGCATTGAAGATTGAGTGGTTGGCGTTTGCCACACAAATTTCCATGGCACGGCGCACTTCTTTGGCATTGGCCTGCCGGCCTGCCTGGGAAAGCCAGCGCCCCATCTCCGATTTGATGAAAGCGACAGCCATGCCACTGGCAACTTCGCCCGCGTTGTAGCCGCCCATTCCGTCAGCCAGAATACAAAGCCGTGTCGCCGCATCGAAAGCCAGCGCATCTTCATTGTTGTCCCGCGTCAGACCTGGGTCTGTTTGTGTGCAAATTTCGTAAATCATCTTGTCTGGTTATCGCTGGGTATCGGTGTCGGCAACGGGATTCCGGGCGACAACGGTTGCTCAACTACCGGGGTCTCACCCACATTCGGTATTGTTAGCACCAGATGGTCATTCATCAAATGTATCCGATAGGTTACAAATTACTGATGATGCACATTAACAGACGGGATGTGGCTGGACAAGAGACTTTTTCACGCTCCTGACACTTTTTGTTGCAAATAGGTGGTTTCGGCTGCAGGAGCCGGTCGTAGGCGGAGCGGCGCTCCGGCCGACCATGACCGGTCCGGCGAGCGGAGCGGCCAAGCCTTCAGGGGGGTTTCAGAGGCCGATAGATGCCTTCTTTTGCTGGCGTTTGGTGAGGTAAGTGCCCAGCGCTACAACCAGAACGGCGCCCAGGATGCCGCCGAAGGTGACCGTTTGCTCGCTCATGGCACCAAACCGGGTCGTCACGGCAGGATCGGTCAGCAGCATTTCACCCGCCAGGAAACCGAGCAGGGCCGCACCAATGGTGATGATGACCGGGAAACGCTCCATGACCTTGGTGAGCAGCGTTGCGCCGAAAACAATCAGCGGAATGCTGACCAGCAGGCCCAGCACCAGCAGCGGCAGGTTGCCCTTGGCGGCCGCGGCCACCGCCAGCACGTTGTCCAGGCTCATGACCAGATCGGCAATCAGGATGGTGCGAATGGCGGCCATCATGCCGCTGATTTCATGGCCTTCGTCGTCTTCCTCGTCTTCACCCTTGAGCAAATCCACGCCAATATAGACGAGCAGCACCGCGCCAATCATCTTCAGGTAGGGCAGCGTCAACAGCTGGATGGCCACGATGGTCAGGATGATCCGCATCACGATGGCGGCGGCACTGCCCCAAAAGATGGCCTTGCCGCGCTGCTCGGGCTTGAGGGTGCGCGCCGCCATGGCAATCACCACGGCGTTGTCGCCGGACAACACGATGTTGGCCAGGATGATGGAGCCAAAAGCACTCCAGAACAAAGGGGAGGTAAGGTCGAGTCCGAAAATCATGGCAGCTCCGTTGTTATGAATTAAAAAAAGCGCTGGGTAGCGCTTTTTTTGTTCTTTAGAGTTTAGTCGGGCTCGCGCCCGCCTCCATTCGTAGTACTGCTTACAGCAATGCCTTGAGCAGCTTGGCCATTTCCGAGGGGTTGCGCGTGATCGTGAAACCACATTCTTCCATGATCGCCAGCTTGGCATCGGCCGTGTCGGCGCCGCCGGAAATCAGCGCACCGGCATGGCCCATGCGCTTGCCGGCAGGAGCCGTGACGCCGGCGATAAAGCCGACGATGGGCTTTTTCATGTTGGCCTTGCACCACATGGCCGCTTCGGCTTCATCGGGGCCGCCAATTTCGCCAATCATGATGACGGCGTCGGTGTCCGGGTCGTCATTGAAGGCTTTCATCACGTCGATGTGCTTCAGGCCATTGATCGGGTCGCCACCAATGCCGACGGCGCTGGACTGGCCCAGGCCGATTTCGGTCAGCTGCGCCACGGCTTCATAGGTCAGCGTGCCGGAGCGGCTGACCACGCCAATGCGACCCTTGCGGTGAATGTGGCCGGGCATGATGCCGATCTTGATCTCGTCGGGCGTGATCAGGCCGGGGCAGTTGGGACCCAGCAGCAGGGTTTTCTTGCCGCCGGCGGCTTCCTTGGCCTTCATGCGGTTACGCACTTCCAGCATGTCACGGACCGGAATGCCTTCGGTGATGCAGATGGCCAGGTCGAGGTTGGCTTCCACCGCTTCCCAGATGGCAGCAGCGGCGCCTGCGGGCGGCACGTAAATCACCGACACGGTGGCGCCGGTGGCCTGGGCGGCTTCGGTGACGTTGGCGTAAATCGGGATGCCTTCGAAGTCTTCGCCGGCCTTCTTGGGGTTCACGCCCGCCACAAAGGCTTCTTTGCCGTTGGCGTAGTCGCGGCACATGCGGGTGTGGAATTGACCGGTCTTGCCGGTAATGCCTTGCGTGATGACTTTGGTGTGTTTATTGATGTAGATGGACATGCTTGTTCCTAATCGCTTGCGCGGGCTTACTTGACGGCAGCGACGATCTTGGTCGCAGCTTCGGCCATGGTGTCTGCGGCAATGATGGGCAGGCCGGAGTCGGCCAGCATCTTCTTGCCCAGGTCTTCGTTGGTGCCCTTCATGCGCACGACCAGCGGAACCGACAGGTTGACCGCCTTGCAGGCGGCGATGACGCCGTCGGCAATGGTGTCGCACTTCATGATGCCGCCGAAGATGTTGACCAGGATGCCCTTGACATCGGGGTTCTTCAGCATGATCTTGAAGGCTTCGGTGACTTTCTCGGCGGTGGCGCCGCCGCCCACGTCCAGGAAGTTGGCCGGCTCGCCGCCGAACAGCTTGATGGTGTCCATGGTCGCCATGGCCAGGCCGGCGCCGTTCACCAGGCAGCCGATGTTGCCGTCCAGGCTGATGTAGGCCAGATCGAACTTGGAAGCCTCGACTTCGGCCGGATCTTCTTCGTCCAGATCGCGGTAAGCCACGATTTCAGGGTGACGGAACAGCGCGTTGGGGTCGAAGTTGAACTTGGCGTCAATGGCTTTGATGTTGCCATTGCCTTCAAGAATCATCGGGTTGATTTCCACCAGGGACGCATCGGTCTCCATGTAGATCTTGTAGAGCTTTTGCAGCACATCGATGGCTTGTGCCTGCGAGGCTTCAGGCACGCCAATGCCGGCCGCCAGCTTTTGCGCCTGCGCCGTGGTCAGGCCGGTGGCCGGATCGACGAAGTCGGTGATGATTTTTTCGGGGGTGGAATGCGCCACTTCCTCGATGTCCATGCCGCCTTCGCTGGAGACGATCATGGCGACTTTCTGCGTCGCACGGTCGGTCACGGCCGAGACGTAATATTCTTTCTTGATGTCGGCGCCGTCTTCGATCAGCAGGCGGCGGACCTTCTGGCCTTCGGGGCCGGTCTGGTGCGTGACCAGTTGCATGCCGAGGATTTCGCCGGCGATTTTTTTCACGTCTTCAATGCTGCGCGCCAGCTTGACGCCGCCACCCTTGCCGCGGCCACCGGCGTGGATTTGGGCCTTGACCACCCAGACCGGGCCGCCGAGTTTCTGTGCGGCTTCGACCGCTTCCTGCACCGTGAACGCAGGAATACCGCGCGGCACAGGCACACCAAAATTGCGCAAGATTTCCTTGCCTTGGTACTCGTGAATTTTCATGAAAAACCTTCAGAATTCAGTAAAAGAGGGGTGCAACAGGAATTTGGAAGAGACTGTTGGAAATACGAAACAGGCCTCAAAACACCATGTTAGCGGTCACTGCAGGCAGCAGGATAGAACTGTATCATGTTGCGGCGCACAATCCTTTTGCGGTTCTTACGTAGCAAATTGCCCTCAATTGCCGGCCTTCAGCCAGCCATTGACGCCGCTTGGTCCACCTGAAAGTTCTTATGCCCAAAGTTTTTATTGACGGAGAAGCCGGCACCACGGGCCTGCAAATCCGCGAACGGCTGCAGGCCATGCCGCAGATCGAGCTGGTCAGCATTGCGCCCGAGCTGCGCAAGGATGCGGCCGCCAAGCGTGCGCTGATGGCCCAGGTGGACCTGGTGATTTTGTGTCTGCACGACGACGCGGCGCGCGATTCGGTGGCCATGATCGACTCGCTGCCCGGCAAAAAGCCCAAGATCATCGACGCCTCGACCGCGCACCGCACGGCCCCGGGCTGGGTGTTTGGCTTTCCCGAACTGGCCGCCGGCCAGCGCGAGGCCGTCATTGCGGCCGAACGCGTGGCCAACCCCGGCTGCTACGCCACCGGCGCGATTGCGCTGATCCGTCCGCTGGTCGATGCCGGCCTGCTTCCGACCGACTTCCCGCTCAGCCTGCCGTCCGTCAGTGGTTACTCCGGCGGCGGCCGCCAGATGATAGAGGCCTACGAGGCCGGCACCGCCCCCGCGTTCGAGCTCTACGGCCTGCGCCTGGAGCACAAACACCTGCCCGAAATCATGAAATACACCGGCCTCTCACGCCGCCCGGTGTTCATTCCCTCGGTCGGCAACTTCATTCAGGGCATGCTGGTGCAACTACCGCTGCACCTGGACCTGCTGCCCGGCCAGCCGACGGCCGCGCAGCTGCAAGAGGTGCTGGCCCGCCATTACGCCGGCAGCAAATGGGTGACGGTGGAGGCCGCGCCTGAGTCCGGCAAGCTGGACGCGCTGGCGCTCAAGGACAGCA
>DASXRN010000330.1:0-5798 GCA_036506595.1 Polaromonas sp.
TTTTTCTACTACCTTTGCTTCGCACTGGCGGCCATCACCTTTGCGTTCCTGCGCTGGTTGTACGCCGGACGCTTTGGCCTGGCGATCAACGCCATCCGCGACGATGAGGACAAGGCCGAAGCGATGGGCCTGCGCACGACGCAGTACAAGACCGCAGCGTGGTGCATCTCGGCGTTGTTTCTGTCGCTTTCCGGCGCTGCCGTGGGCAACATGATCGGTTTCATCGATTCGCGCGAGACCGCATTTGCCGGCGCGACCTTCGGTGTGTGGATGGTATTGATGGCGATCCTGGGCGGCAAGGGAACGCTTTGGGGTCCCGTGATCGGTGCGGTGATCTTCCATCTGACCAAGGAGTTGTTCTGGACCTACCTGCTCGGTTGGCAGCGCGTGGCGCTCGGCCTGTTGATCGTGATCATCGTGGTGTTCTTCCCGCGCGGGATTCTCGGCTGGGTGCACGAGCGCTGGCCGGATCGGTTCGGTCACCGGGTCGAAGGACAGGAGGTCCATCAGTGACGGCAATCCTCAGCATCCAGGGCGTGCGCAAGACATTCGGCGGCGTGGTCGCCAACAACGGGATCAGTCTCGACGTGCCCGAGGGCAAGATCGTCGGGTTGATCGGCCCCAACGGCTCCGGCAAAACCACGCTGTTCAATTCGATCGTCGGCTATCACCCCATCGACGCCGGCTCGATCCGCTTTCAGGCGCGCGAGATATCGAGTTTGCGCGTGCCCGAGATCGCCCGTCTCGGTCTGTTGCGCACATTCCAGCAAACGCGCATCTACGGCAAGATGACCTGCATGCAAAACATGATCATCAGCGTGCCGCAGTCCAGCGATCGCTGGCGCTCGATGTTTCGCCGCGTTTCGCCCGCCGAGACCGGCAAGGCCGAGGATCTCCTCAAGTTCGTCGGCCTGTACGCCAAACGTCAGCTTCAGGCGGGTGAACTTTCTTTCGGACAACAGAAGCTGCTCGAGTTTGCCATGGCGCTCATGAACGAGCCCAGGATGCTGCTGCTCGATGAGCCCACGGCCGGCATCAATCCGACACTGATCAACGGCCTTATCAGCCGGCTCAGGCAAGTGAACCGCGAGTTCGGGATCACGCTGCTCGTCATCGAACACAACATGCGGGTGATCATGCGGCTGGCTGAATACATTTACTGCCTCGCGCATGGCGAGTTGCTCGCGGAGGGAGAGCCTGACGCCATCCAGAATGATCAGCGAGTAATCAACGCCTACCTGGGAGCGCGCTGATGGTGAATGAGAAGCACTGGCAGCGCGACGACGCCGATCTGGACGAAGACTTGCTCTCGGTCGATGACGTCGCGCGCGAGACCGCGCTCCTGGCCGGCGCGGGGCCTTCGCGCGAGCGCATCGCCGAGCTTGCCGGCGGCAAGCCACTGCTGTCCATCGAGAGCCTGCGTGCAGGCTACGGCAAGATGGAGATTCTCCACGGCGTGAACCTGCAGGTGGCCGCCGGCCAGTCACTGTGCATGATCGGCCCCAACGGTGCCGGCAAATCCACGGTGCTGCATTCCATCTACGGCTTTACACGTATCACCGCAGGCAGCATCCGTGTCAACGGCGAGGACATCACGCGCTTGTCGCCGAACCAGAAGCTCAAGCATTGCGGCATCGCCTACGTCCTGCAGGACAACTCGGTGTTCCCCGACATGACGGTGGAGGAAAACCTCCTGATGGGAGGCTACCTGCTGGAGCATCCCGACCAGGCCAGGGAAGCAGCCGAACGTGTGTTTGCAAAGTACCAGCCCCTGGCCCATCGCCGCCAGCAGCCGGCGCGAGTCCTATCAGGCGGAGAGCGGCGCCTGCTCGAAATCTCGCGTGCGCTGGTGATGAATCCGCGCATCCTGTTGGTGGACGAGCCGTCGATCGGACTCGAGCCGCGCTTCATCGATATGGTGTTTGAAATCCTGTCCGACCTGCAACGCGACGATGGCAAAGCCATCATCATGGTCGAGCAGAACGCGAAGATGGGTCTGCAATTCGCAGACATCGGCTACGCGCTGGTTGCGGGGTCGGTCGCCATAGCGGGAACCGGCGCCGAACTGCTCGAAAATCCGGACGTTGGACGCCTGTTTCTCGGCGCCCAGTTGACCGGTTCTTGATTCGAAGCGAATCCGACAGTTGGAAGGCTCCGCCGGAATCAGGGGTCGAACTCAGCCGGAGTGCAGACATGTTGATACGTGACGAGCCTACTTCTTGCCGCCAGCCGAAATCTCCATGATCAAGCGTGCGGTAGGTACAGGCTAGGCTCAATCGTTTCGGGGTTCAGTCGCTCGTCCTCTGGTCATCCAGCTCATTGCAAAGGAGGCCCAATATAGATCCCGCGGCTTGGACGTTGCTAATTGCCGAAAGCGATGATGCCCGGATGAGGGGGCTTTGAAGGACTGCTTTCTGTTGCTCCAACATGGGACCGCTTCTGGCCGGGTCCGGCAGGTCGAGATGTCGCAATGACTGACTCGTTTCAGGCTGAAACAGTCACATGCCAAGTAGACGTTCAAGGCGTTCCGCTTCCGCGTCAGCAAAGGCAGCGTTTCTTCACAACCGTTCAAACTAGCCTAAAGATTTCTTTGGATAGTCCAGCGTCACTTGGTCGGGCTTGGACTTGGCGATGGCTGACCACGACTTCGCATAGAAAGTGAATTCGGCGATGGCGCACGTCGGCATGTGGGTAATCTCAGTTGAGAGGTAATGCGCGAGTTCGGTCAACTCAGGGTTGTGGCCAACCAGCATCACCCGCTCCAGCTTGTGGTCAAGCTCTTGAATGACATCGAGCAAGTCATCCATCTGGCCGGCATACAGCCGATGATTCACCACGATGTCCTTTCGCTTGTAATCCAGCATCTTGGCGATGACCACCGCTGTCGCGAGCGCGCGCTCTGCCGGACTCGACACAATCAAATCAGCCTTGACATTGCGCTCTACCAATCGCTTACCCATCTTTGCGACGTCGCGTTCGCCGCGATCGTCTAATGGTCTGTCTCGGTCTGGCAATGCAGTGTCATCCCAACTCGACTTGGCGTGGCGAATGAGGAATAGTGTTTTCATATCACATCCTATATGGCCAGGGTATCCGCTGTCTACGGCCTCGTCGTGCTCGGCGTACAGGCTCTCGCTGTCCATCACAGTAAGTTCGGCCTACTGCACCGCATCTAGGTGATGGCGGTAGCTTAACTGTCCGTGGAAACGGGTCAAGTTCAGTGATGACTTGCTACTCGAATGACAGGAACGCAGGGCGGATTCAACCGGTCATTGCCACCGCTGTTCCATTGCGGTCAGTCATCGGGTGCGTTCGATCTGGAGATGCTATGTAGGACTACTCAATCGAGACGGGTTGAGCTAAAAAAAGGGGCTTTCAAACATCGTTGTAAAGGAGAACTGAAATGTCTAATACCCAGACAGTCCTGCAAGGCATGGACACGGTGATCCAGGGCGAGCTGTACATGAGCTTGGAGCTTGGCGACAAGCAGTGGAGATTGACGTTGAGCGATGGCCGCCGCGGCCCGAGCCGATACAGCGTGGACGCCGGAGATACAGCTGCAGTGGCGCAGTCCATAGGCAAGGCCCGGGAGCGCTGCAAGCTCGAGCCGCAAGCCAAGGTGCACAGCTGCTACGAAGCCGGGCGCGACGGCTGGTGGCTGCACCGCTGGCTGACCGAGCAAGGCATCAACAACATCGTGGTCGACTCCGCCAGCATCGAAGTGAACCGGCGTGCCAGGCGCGCCAAGACCGACCGGCTCGATGGCGACAAGCTGCTGGCGATGTTGCTGCGCCACCGCACTGGTGAGCGCGTGTGGTCGGTGCTGCACGAGCCTTCGGCTGAGGACGAAGACGCGCGGCGCACCCACCGCGAGCTGGCGCGGCTGACGCAGGAGCGCACCGCGCACACGAACCGCATCGGCTCGCTGCTGGTGCTGCACAACCTGCGCCCGCACCTCATCATCGGCGGGCGCGACTGGGCGCACTGGTGGGGCCGCCATTGCGATCAGGTACCGCCTGTGCTGCGCGCCGAGATCGAGCGCGAGAGCGCACGCCTCGCCCTGGTCAGGCAGCAGGTCAAGGCACTGGAGGCCGCGCGGCGCCAGGAGCTGGCCGATGGCAAGCAGCCGCTGGTGGTGCAGCTGACCCAGCTGCGTGCCATCGGACCGAAGGGTGCCTGGGTGCTGGTCAAGGAGCTGTTCGGCTGGCGGCGCTTTGCCAACCGGCGCGAGCTGGCCGGCTGCCTGGGGCTGGCACCCACGCCCTACGCCAGCGGCGACAGTCAGATTGAGCAAGGCATCAGCAAGGCCGGTAACCGGCGCGCGCGAACGCTGCTGGTGGAGCTGTCGTGGAGTTGGCTGCGCCTGCAGCCCGACAGCGCCTTGAGCCAGTGGTTCAATAGGCGCTTCGCCAGCGGTGGCAGGCGCATGCGCCGCGTGGGCATCGTGGCGCTGGCGCGAAGACTGGCCATCGCGCTGTGGCGCTACCTCGAGCACGGCGAGATCCCGAACGGGGCCTCGCTCAAGCCAGCCACCGCTTGAGGCCAGACAGCCTGGGCCCAACACACGGCTTGGCATGGAACACATCATCATGATCAAAGGTCGACGCGCCCGCAACGACCGGGGGTCACTGCACGGTGACCGTCCTGAGAGATGGGGCGCGCCGGTAACAGGGGTTTGCCAGCGCACTTTGTGCGCATGCTGCATTGGGTGCCGGGTGAGCACACCCGGCACGGATAGAAGTTCGTCCGAGCACTGGCTCGAACGCTCGTCACACCCCGACCTCGGATCAGGATGCATCAGTCATGTTAAGCCACGGTTCGGCTTGAGCGCCACCCATCCCCCCGCTCTTGCCGCCAGCGGGAAGGAAGCGGGTCGCCCTCTGTCGTCAGGCTTGCTGGCCGAAAATACCCGTCCAGCAAGCCCTGCGGCAGCGTCGGCGGTGTCGATCGCCTCGTCAAGGCCAAGCCCTTTGGGTGGCCTACGGCCAGCCTTGACCAGCCGCCCGCCACCGCGTGCCTCATGCCCACTGCGTGCGCTTATCAGGGGACCGTGAACTCACATCCATCGCGATGCCGTCATCAAAAACGGCTTGACAAACGAGTCCTCATAGAAGCGGTCGTTCAACGGCGGCAATCAACTTTTTGTTTGGCCGTCGCTTGTGCAGCGAAAGCGGGTATTGATTGAATCCAGGCGCTGGGCAAGTCTCGGACCACAACCGGTCATTGGAGATAACTCCCAAAAAGCCCCAGACGTACGGGAGCGACGCCCGCACCACAAAAAAGCGCGGAATTCATTCGACCTTTAGCGTTCCCTTCATTGTCGGATGAAG
Source organism: Polaromonas sp. (assembly GCA_036506595.1). GTDB lineage: Bacteria > Pseudomonadota > Gammaproteobacteria > Burkholderiales > Burkholderiaceae_C > Polaromonas. The sequence goes on from DASXRN010000330.1 coordinate 5,331, forward strand.
CCTGCAGATGTATGCGAATTCGCCTGCGTTGCGCGCTGTGTACTTCCACGAGCGGCTGGCCGCGATGTCGTGCGAATCAAAGACGCCCGTTGCGGTGACGGTGTGAGGAAACGGGTCTTTATTGATCCACACAACCATGTCGCCGCGTTTGACCGTGAGGGTATCGGGCGCGTATTTCATCGCTTCGATAACAACAGTGTGCGTTACGGGCTTCCCAGCGGCAATCGCGCCGGGGTCATCGCGGAGCAAGCCCCCGGCGCATACCAGCGCGACCACTAGCGGATATGTCCACCTGCGACCGTAACGTTGCTCCAGCAACGCGGTCATATGTGCCTTTTACACACCGAGTATCAGTCGCTATTTGTTGAGCGATGCCTGTATCTTCTTGGCATGCTCAAGATGCGCGACGAAGGCCGGCTGGACTTTGACGATCAGCCCCTTGAGCTCTTCGTTCTTGGCATTGGGCAC
>DASXRN010000331.1:0-9267 GCA_036506595.1 Polaromonas sp.
CAAGCGCGACGAGCTGCGTGGCCTGAAAGAAAACGTGATTGTCGGCCGCCTGATTCCTGCCGGTACCGGCATGGCGTACCACGAGGCACGCAAAGCCAAGGACCTGATGGACGACGCCGAGCGCCGCGCCATCGCCGAAGCTGAAGCTGCCGAGCTGGAAGCCGCACACGCTGAAACCGGCGACGACAGCGCGGCTTCCGAGTAAGCCCTGACTGCGCCTTGCGCCCTGAACAGCGCAAAGCCCCACACCCCGCAAAGGTGTGGGGCTTTTTTTATGCCGCGTGCTTTGCTGCTCTCTTGATCTTCCTGCGGGCAATCCAGCCAAAATCTTAAGGAAATTTGGCCTTGCCCAGATGGTGTGGGTGAATGTAGCTATGAAATTCATAGCAAATAGGATGTCGCAAGGAGCCGCCTTGCCGACCCGTCCAAAAAGCAGTTAACCTCGCGGCACGCGCCGCAAGACCGTTATCCGCGCCGATAACAAGGGTGTTCACCAAACCGCCGGATTCCAGGAGTCCTCATGTCTATGTCCATCAGCAATCTCGTTGCTGTCGCCGTGTGTGCTTTGCTGGTTTTCTGGGCCGTAGGGGCTTACAACCGCCTGGTGCGCCTGAAAAACACCATTGCCAACGCCTTCGGCCAGATTGATGTCCAGCTCAAGCGCCGCTATGACTTGATTCCCAACCTGGTCGAGGCCGCCAAAAAATACCTGCAGCATGAGCAGGGCACGCTGGAAGCGGTGATCGCGGCGCGCAACCAGGCGCGGACTGCGAGCGATGCCGTGCGCAGCCGCCCGACCAACGTCGCCGCCGTCACCGCACTGGGTGCAGCCGAGCAGTTGCTGGATGACAGCCTGGGGCGCTTGTTTGCAGTGGCCGAGGCTTACCCCGAACTCAAGGCTGACCAGACCATTCGTGAGCTTAGCGAAGAGCTCACCAGTACCGAAAACAAGGTTAACTTCGCGCGCCAGGCCTACAACGATGCGGCGCTGGATTACAACAATGCGCAAGGGCAGTTTCCGGCCCTGCTGATTGCCCGGCTGTTTGGCTTTGCCCCCGCGGCCCTGCTGCGCGCCACCGAGAGCGCGCAAGAGCGCCAGGCCGATCGCCAATGATTGGAAGGCAAGGGTTTGCGCGGCGGCTTGGCTACTCTTGGCTACTGGATACTCCCTATAGGGTGCGCAGGGCGCCGCGTTAAATTGTCAGCTGCTTGAAACCATCAGGAGAACCCATGAGAACTCAAACCATTGCAAGCCTCACGATGTCATTGTTGTGCCTCGCGCTCGGCGCGCAGGCGCAAGACAAGCCGCAAAGCGCCGGCGGCAAGGAAGCGCTGTACAGCAAAAGCCTGGCCGCCACCTGCGCCAACTGCCACGGCACCAACGGCAAGGTCGTTGCGGGCTCCAGCGTGACCTCACTGGCGGGCCTCGATAAAAACTACATCGTCGCCCAGATGACGGCCTTCAAGTCCGGCACCCGCCCGGCGACCGTGATGCACCAGATCAGCAAGGGCTACAACGACGCGCAGATTGAGTCGCTCGCCGCCTACTTTGCCGCCCAGAAGAAGTAAGCCGAGAAAACAAAAGCACGCAAGGACTGAACACCATGAACACGCATCTTCACTCTGCCGCCGCGGCCGGCTTCAAGCGCCGCGCCTTTCTGCAGTCGACCGCCGCCTTGAGCCTGCTGGGCCTGGCCGCTTGCGCCAGCCTGTCCGGCACTCCTTCCAAAGCCAAAGTGGTGGTGATAGGCGGCGGCTACGGCGGCGCCACCGCCGCCAAATACGTGCGCTTGCTGTCCGACCACAAAATTGACGTGGTGCTGATCGAGCCGCAGGACGCCTTTATTTCCTGCCCCATCTCCAACCTGGTGCTGGGCGGCAGCAAACAGATGGGGGACATCACCACGTCGTACGCGGGCCTGTCCAAAAACCACGGCATTACCGTCGTCAAAGACTACGCCAGCGCGGTCGATACCGCCAAAAAAACCGTCACGCTGGCGGGCGGCGCCACCATTGCCTATGACAAGCTGGTGGTCTCGCCCGGCATCGACTTGATGTTTGACAGCATTGACGGCCTGAAACAAGCCAATGCCTCGGGCCAAATCCTGCAGGCCTGGAAGGCCGGCGCAGAGACCGTGGCGCTGCGCAAGCAACTCGAAGCCATGCCCGACGGCGGCGTCTATGCCCTCACCATTCCCGAGGCGCCGTACCGCTGCCCGCCCGGCCCGTATGAGCGCGCAAGCGTCATCGCCGCCTACTTCAAGGCGGCCAAACCGCGCAGCAAGGTGCTGATTCTCGATGCCAACCCCGATGTGACGTCCAAGGGCCCGCTCTTCAAAAAGGTCTGGGCCGAGCAGTACAAGGGCATTCTTGAATACCGCGGCCAGCACAAGGCGACCGCGGTCGATGCCAAGGCCGGCATCATCAAGTTTGATGTGCAGGAGGACGTCAAGGCCAACGTGCTGAATGTCTTGCCCGCCATGCGGGCCGGCACCATTGCCGTGCAGACGGGGCTCAACAACCAGGCCAACAACCGCTGGTGCGGCGTCAATTACCTGACCTTCGAGTCCACCGTCGCCAAAGACGTGCATGTGCTGGGCGACGCCATCCAGATTGCCCCCGGCATGCCCAAAAGCGGCCACATGGCCAACAACCACGGCAAGGTGGCGGCGGCCGCGATTGTGGCGCAGCTCTCGGGCTGGGATGTCAACCCCGCGCCCATGCTGACCAACACCTGCTACAGCTTTGTGGACCCGAAAAACGTGATTCACGTGGCCAGCGTGCATGAGTATGTGGCGGCTGAAAAAACCTTCAAGACGGTGGCCGGCTCGGGCGGCGTCAGCCCCGGTCCGACCGAGCTCGAAGGCGTGTATGCGCTGAACTGGGCGAGCAACATCTGGGCCGATACCCTGGTTTGAGAAGGGTGCTTTGGGGCTGGTCTAATACAGGCAATGCAAGACAACCCCACCCATGCCCCCAGTCAGGTCCCGCTTTGGCGCCAGCTTCAGGGCGCCGCCTCTTTATTGATGGCTGTGCGCGACGGCCAGTCCATGACGGCGGCACTCGACGATGTCGATGCCCAGTTGCGGCCCGGCGTGCAGGCGCTGGGTTTTCATGCGCTGCGCTGGCTGGGCCGCGCCGAAGCCCTGCGCCAGCAACTGGCCAAACGCCCGCCGCCACCTGAAGCCGATGCGCTACTCTGTGTCGCGCTCGGGCTTATGGCCCCCACGCTTGTCGCTTCGAGTACTGCGCTGCCCCCCGAGGGGGCTAATTTTTCTTGGGGCGGCCCGGCGGAAAATTGGATGCCTTCCTACACCGAGTACACCTTGGTCGATCAGGCCGTTGAAGCCGCCAAGCGCAGCGAAGCCACGCGCCACCAGGCCAGTTTCATCAACGGCTGCCTGCGCCGCTTTCTGCGCGAGCGGGACGCGCTGGTGGCGCTGACCGAGAAAAATCCGCAGGCCCTCTGGAACCACCCGCAGTGGTGGATAGACCGGGTGCGCAAAGACCACCCCGAGCGCTGGCAGGCGATCTTGCAGGCCAACAACAGCCGGGCCCCGTTGATTCTGCGGGTTAATGAGCGAAAAACGACTCAGGCCCAGTATTTGCGGGCGCTGGCAGCTATCAATATTGAAGCGTCTCCAGTCGGTGAGCAGGGTGTGATTCTGGCCAATGCCCAGCCGGTGCCCTCGCTGCCGGGCTTTGCCGAGGGGCACTTTTCTGTGCAGGATGCCGCAGCCCAGCTGGCTGCGCCTTTGCTTTTGAACGGACTCGGCGCGGCGGGTGACAACGGCGCACGCTTGAAGATTCTCGACGCCTGCGCTGCCCCCGGCGGCAAAACCGCGCATCTGCTGGAGCACGCGGACTGCGAGGTGACGGCGCTGGACATCGATGCCCGCCGCTGCGAGCGGGTTGCGCAAAACCTGGAGCGTCTCGGCCTGCAGGCGCGCATTGTGGTGGCCGACGCCGGCCAGCCCAGTGACTGGTGGGATGGCCAGCTTTACGACGGCATTTTGCTCGACGCGCCTTGTACCGCCTCGGGCATCGTGCGGCGTCACCCCGACGTGCGCTGGCTGCGCCGGCCGACCGACATTGCCCAGCTGGCAGGCATTCAGGCGCATCTGCTGAAAACCCTGTGGCCGCTGCTCAAACCCGGTGGCCGGTTGCTTTACTGCACCTGCTCGGTTTTCCGGGCGGAAGGTGACAATCAGATACAAACGTTTGTTGCGCACCACACCGATGCTTTATTAATGCCCTCGCCCGGGCATTTGCTGCCCCAAAGTGGCGTTGAAGCGACAGTCTTCCCGGACAATTTGATGCGTGAGCACGACGGTTTTTATTACGCAATTCTTGAAAAACGCAGCCTTTAATACTGTTGCGCGCTTGCTGTTGGGCGTTTGCCTGTGCACGCTGTTAGCCTGCGCGCACAGTGAGGCGTCGGCCACCGAGGTCACCCAGTTGCATGTAGAGCGCGCCGATGAGGGCGTTCGCCTGTCGGCCCTGGTCCGGTTTGATCTCCCGCCCGTGGTGGAAGAGGCGCTGCTCAAGGGCATTCCCCTGTTTTTTGTGCTCGAAGCCGACATCTACCGCGACCGCTGGTACTGGACGGATCCGCGGGTTGCCAGCGCCGCCCGCACCATTCGGCTGGCCTACCAGCCCCTGACCCGGCGCTGGCGTGTCAACATTGCTTCGGGGCTGATCAGCAATTCCGCCGGCCTGCGCGCCACACTCAACCAGAACTACGACAGCTTGCCAGAGGCGCTGGCTGTCATCCAGCGCGTGGCCCGCTGGAAAATCGCCGAAGCCTCCGAAGTGGACCCTGACGCTGTGCACAAGCTCGACTTCAGTTTCCGGCTCGACCTCTCGCAGTTGCCGCGTCCTTTCCAGATCGGCGTGGCTGGGCAAAAAGACTGGACTGTTTCCGCGCAGGTTAAAGAGCGGCTCAGGCTGGAGCCCGCTGCGCCTGCAGAGCCCGTAACCAGCAGCACAGAGGTCGTCAAGTGAGCCTTCAGCGCAACGTGGCCTCGATCAAAAGCAGCCAGGCGTTTCGCTGGACGGTAGGCGTCGGCGTGGGGGCCATGGCGGCGCTGGGGCTGGTGCTGATGTTTTTGCTGACTCAGGCCACCGGCAACCGCGAGCTCTACGAGCGCAATTACGCACTTCTTTTGGTGCTGAATGTGGCCGTGGCCGGGCTCTTGCTGCTGGTGATCGGCTGGATTGTGCTGCGCCTGGCGCTGCGCCTGCACCGTGGCCGCTTTGGCAGCCGCCTGCTGGTCAAGCTGGCAGCCATCTTCGCGCTGGTGGGTTTGCTGCCTGGCCTGATGATTTATGTGGTGTCTTACCAGTTCGTCTCACGCTCCATCGAGAGCTGGTTTGACGTGGAAGTCGAGGGTGCACTGGCGGCCGGCCTGAGCCTGGGCCGTGCCACGCTGGACACCCTGGCGGCAGACCTGGGCAACAAAACGCAGCAGGCTGCCACGCAACTGTCGGAAACCCCGAATGCCTCGGCCGGCCTGGCGCTGGAGCGTTTGCGTGAGCAGCTGTCGGTCAGCGATGTGGTGCTCTGGAGCGCCTCGGGCCAGCTGATTGCCAGCGCTGGCGAGTCGCGCTTTTTACTCAAGCCCGAGCGACCCTCGGCGCAGCAGCTGCGCAGCGCGCGCACCCAGCGCGTCATCACGCAGATCGAAGGCCTTGACGAGGTGGTGCCCGGTGGCAACGGCGAGCTGGCGACCGGCGGCGGTGCGGCCGTTGCCGGTCCCGGCGCTGCGGCGGCGGTGGCCAGCGCGCCGCCACGTGTCAAAGCCATTGCCGTGGTGGACAATCCCAATGTCAATGTGCTGGGGGAGTCGCGCTTTTTGCAAATCACCGAGGTCTTGCCTGCGGGGCTGGTGGCCAACGCCATTGCCGTGCAAGAGGCCAACCGCGAATACCAGGAGCGCGCACTGGCGCGCGGTGGCCTGCGCAAAATGTACATCGGCACGCTCACGCTCAGCCTCTTTCTGGCCGTGTTCGGCGCAGTGCTGCTGGCGGTGATTTTGGGCAACCAGCTGGCCAAGCCGCTGCTGCTGCTGGCCGAAGGGGTGAGGCAGGTCGCCCAGGGCGACCTGACGCCCAAGGCCGCCTTGCAGGGCAAAGACGAGCTGGGCGGCCTGACCCGTTCGTTTGCCGACATGACGCAGCAGCTTTTGGAGGCCCGCTCGGCGGTCCAGCAGAGCATGAACCAGGTCGATGCATCGCGCGCCAACCTGCAAACCATACTCGACAACCTCACCGCCGGCGTGATCGTGCTGGATGTGCGCGGCCGCATCCAGTCCAGCAACCCGGGCGCGACCCGCATCCTGCGCGCACCGCTGGCTGCCTGGCATGGCAAGTCGCTTGGCGAAATCCCTGGCCTGGAAGTGTTTGCCAGAGATGTGCTGGCCCAGTTTTCCAATTACCTCAGTGACAAGCTCGGCGATCACCACGCCGATCATCCCGCCGACATCGCCCCCCATGCGCTGGAGCAATGGCAGCAGTCGTTTGAGTTGAATGCGGCCATGCCCGGCTCGCCCGACAACGCCATCACCCTGATTGCGCGCGGCGCCAAAATGCCGGGCACCGAAGAGTTCCTGCTGGTGTTCGACGATGTCTCTGAAATGGTGTCGGCCCAGCGCGCGCAGGCCTGGGGCGAAGTCGCGCGCCGGCTGGCGCACGAAATCAAGAACCCGCTCACGCCCATCCAGCTGTCGGCCGAGCGCCTTGAAATGAAGCTCACCGGCAAGGTCGCTGAGCCGGAGCAGCTACTGCTGACCAAGTCCGTCAAAACCATTGTCGACCAGGTGGAGGCCATGAAGCGGCTCGTCAACGAGTTTCGCGACTATGCTCGCCTGCCCGCCGCAGAACTCAAGCCCCTTGACCTCAACGCGCTCATCACCGATGTGATGCAGCTCTACCTAAGCGATAACACCAGCCATAACACCAGCCGTAGCGCGATGGTGCCCGTGCATGCCGAGCTCGACCCCAAAGCGCCACGCATCAAGGGCGATGGCCAGCAACTGCGGCAAGTCATTCATAACCTGCTGCAAAACGCGCAGGACGCCCTGGAAGGCAAAGAGGGCGGCCGCGTCACCCTGAAAACCGAGTTCTCCGAAAGCTCCCAGCGCGTGCGCCTGAGCGTGCGTGACAACGGCACCGGCTTCCCCGAGCACATTCTCAAGCGCGCCTTTGAGCCTTACGTGACAACCAAGGTCAAAGGCACCGGTCTGGGCCTGGCGGTCGTCAAGAAAATCGCCGATGAACACGGCGCGCGCATAGACATTTCCAACCGTGTGGTGGACGGTGTGCTGCAGGGCGCACAAGTATCGTTATCATTCGCAGTGGCGACATAACAACACGCTTTGCACCACATTCAATAACCCCCAAACATCGACAACAACTGGTAGGGCAGCAATTCAATCATGGCAAATATTCTGGTGGTCGACGACGAGTTGGGCATACGCGACCTTCTCTCGGAAATTCTGAATGACGAGGGGCACCAGATCGAGCTGGCTGAAAACGCCGCGCAAGCCCGTGCCGCCCGCGCCCGCGCGAGGCCAGACCTGGTGCTGCTGGATATCTGGATGCCCGACACCGATGGCGTGACGCTGCTCAAGGAGTGGTCGTCCAGCGGACTGCTGACCATGCCCGTCATCATGATGAGCGGCCATGCGACGATTGATACCGCCGTAGAGGCGACCAAAATCGGCGCGATGGCGTTTCTTGAAAAACCCATCACCCTGCAAAAGCTGCTCAAGGCCGTAGAGCAGGGCCTGACCAAAACAGCGCCTCGTAAACCCGTCATCCTCAATGCCGCCATGCACGCGGCTGACCTCACGGTAGAAGCCGCCATGACAGGTGGCAGCCTGCCCGCCCCGATTGACCTCGGACCCCAGGCCACGCAGAGCTTCTTGCTTGAAAAACCGCTGCGCGATGCCCGCGACGAATTTGAAAAAGCCTACTTTGAATTTCACCTCGCCAAGGAAGGCGGCTCCATGACCCGTGTGGCCGAAAAGACCGGCCTGGAACGCACCCACCTGTACCGCAAATTAAAGCAATTGGGCGTAGATCTCACGCGCGGCAAGCGCGGTGCTTGAGCGGCGATTGAACATCGAGACCGACACCGGCCAAAAGCCCCCATTAGCTGATATATAATTCGACGCTCAGGCCCGGTAGCTCAGTCGGTAGAGCAGAGGATTGAAAATCCTTGTGTCGGTGGTTCGATTCCGCCCCAGGCCACCAGTCAAGCCCTTGTGGCATATAGAAACCCTGCTATCAATTCGGTAGTGGGGTTTTTTCTTGCCGGTACGATGTAAGGGCGGATGTAAGACGATTTCGCGAGTCCACCGCGCGCAGACGAAAGAAAAACACGCGTGCGAGTTTTGATTTACTTTGATTGTTTTCAAACGCCGGGGGCTGTCTATTATTGATGGGGTTTGGTGGGGAGTCGGTCTACGACACCGCTACGGGGCGTTATCTGCTGATCCCCTAGGGGTCGCCATTGATCGGTCGCTACGGCGGCCAGGAGTCTTTCGGTCAGCGGCGCGTTTGCCTGGTGCGGACGAGACTGATCCTGCCGGACACATCCTCGATTGCGCTTGACCGCTTGCCGGGCGTCGACCCTGCTGGCTACGCCGGGCTGGAGGGTGGTGTCGCGATTGGCGTTGGGATCGCATCCTGGCCGGTGCGGCGCTGTCCACATTCGTAGGGCTCAAGGAGCGCGCGTGGTGTCGAAAAACTCGAACATCGCTTCGAGCGCCGTCTTGCTGATCACACGGACGAAGTCGCCCGTACTAGAACGCGCCTGACGACGCCACGCCCGAAGCGGTGCAGGCGCGTGCTGAAAAGGAGCTTTCCCAGCACGTCACTGGGCTGGATGGTGGTCGACCACAAGAGCGGCAGTCGGAATTGGCTCGGCAATTGGGTCTCACTGCTCGCGCTGGCATCGAAGGTGTGTTGGCGCTTCCTTGCATGGCGGCCGATGCCGCCCGCGGGGTTGTCTACAGGCTTGCCCGTCCACTGACTTGAGGCGTGGGGCCTGCCCCGGCTACGAGGTGGACCACATTCAGCCGCTTTGCTCAGGCTGAGTATTTCGGTCCAACGTGACCGGTGATTCCGGCGATCGTGACCGACATTTCGGTGAACGTGACCGGAGGGATTCCGGCAACGTGACCGCTGATTCCGACGAACGCGACCGCTGGCAACGGTCACGACAGTCGGCGCGGTGGTATACGCCGTCGGAACGGTGTTGCG
>DASXRN010000332.1:0-7084 GCA_036506595.1 Polaromonas sp.
AAGAGTCGTCATTGCGAGCGTAGCGCGGCAATCCACGGCGCTGGTTCATCCACCATGGATCGCCACGGCCTGCTGCCTCGCGATGACGAAGAGGTAGACTGCCACGGCCTTGGGCCTCGCAGTGACAGTCAAGAGTCGTCATTGCGAGCGTAGCGCGGCAATCCATGGCGGTGGTTCATCCACCATGGATCGCCACGGCCTGCGGCCTCGCGATGACGAAGAGGTAGACTGCCACGGCCTTTGGCCTCGCAGTGACAGTCAAGAGCCGTCATTGCGAGCGCAGCGTGGCAATCCACGGCGTTGGTTCATCCACCATGGATCGCCACGGCCTGCGGCCTCGCGATGACGAAGAAGTAGACCGCCACGGCCTGCAGCCTCGGGGCGACGAAGGCGCCTCGTCATTCCGTGCGCGGCCAGCCCATCGGCGCACTTGACACCATGAGCGCCGCCATGCGCTGGCGTCAAACACCATCCTGGATGGCGCCGACGCCGGGGGCGGTTCATGGGGAAAGGTCGGGAAGTTGCATCGCTATACATTTAAATAATTTGGCTTACTAGGGAAATATTGCCAAGTTCGGCCCGGCAAGGTTAGAATTTCTTGGTGTAGTTACCATTTGGTGGCCGCATCCCGCTTTTCCTCCCTGAGCGGGGCCTTTGCGTGTGACAGCAAAAAGGCTTACCAGCCCGGCTGGCCTCGTGCCAACCGGGCGTTTTTTTGCCAGAAATTTGGCCACACGCTTTTTCACTGCGTGTAAGGCGCGAGTCCTTGCAGGCCGCGGCTCGCGAGACGCTTCGCCTCTGTCGCCTGTCCCAACCTGCTCAAGCAGGCTCCAGCCATTCAAGGGCTAATTTTCCTTGGGGCGGTCCGGCGGAGAATTGCCGGCTGTTCAGTGAGCCCTGTCAAGCACACTTGTAACTCCAATGGCTACACTCTGTAAATGCTCTGGGTCAAATCACTCCACATCGTTTTTATTGCCAGCTGGTTTGCCGGGCTTTTTTACCTGCCGCGCATTTTTGTGAACCTGGCCATGGTGCCGCCGGAAAGCGTGGCGGAGCGTGCGCGACTGATTCTGATGGCGCGCAAGCTGCTGCGCTTTACCACGGTGCTGGCGGTTCCGGCCCTGGGCTTTGGCCTGTGGCTTTACCTGGTTTACGGCATTGGGCGTGGGCCCGGCAATGGCTGGATGCATGCCAAGCTGGCCGTCGTGCTGCTGGCCATCGGCTATCACCATGCTTGCGGCCGCCTGCTGGCCAAGTTCGTGGACAACCGCAACACGCGCAGCCATGTCTGGTTGCGCTGGTTCAACGAGGTGCCGGTCGTCCTTCTGCTGGCCGCCGTCATCCTGGTCGTGGTCAAGCCCTTCTAGTAGCAGCCAAATCCCGTGGACACCAGCGTGACACAACCGGACACACCAGCAGACGCGGGCAGACCGGCTTCGCCGGATGCCACGCGTCGCCCCCTGCAAGGGGGGGCAGAACTACACGAAGCGCAGCGCAGCAGTGAGGATGTCGGGGGTGTGCCACATCTTCTGCAAGGGGGGGCGGAACTACTCGAAGCGCAGCGCAGTGAGAACCTCGGGGATGTGCACAAAACCACGGCCGGGCCGCTGGCGCTGGCAGCCATTTGCCTGATTGTTTACGCCAGTCTCTACCCCTTTGCTGACTGGCGCGACCAGGGCATCTCGCCGCTGCGGTTTTTAACGGCACCGCTGCCGCGGTACTGGACCGGTTTTGATGTGGGGGCCAACCTGCTGGGTTATGCGCCGCTGGGTTTTTTACTGGCGCTGTCGGCATGGCGCCGCCTGCGTGTGCCCTGGGCCGTCAGCGTGGCGGTGTTCGGTGCGGCGCTGCTGTCTCTGGCCATGGAAACGCTGCAAAGCTATTTGCCTTCGCGCGTTCCTTCCAATGTGGACCTGGCGCTGAACACGTTGGGTGCCGGCCTGGGTGCCTGCTGCGCCTGGGCGCTGAAGAAATCCGGCATCGTCGATCGCTGGAGCCGTCTCAGGGCGCGCTGGTTTGCCCAGGATGCACGCGGCGCACTGGTGTTGCTGTTGCTCTGGCCGCTGGCCTTGCTGTTTCCTGCGGCCGTGCCCCTGGGGCTGGGCCAGGTCTTTGAGCGGCTGGAGTCCGCGCTGGCAGGCGCCCTGGCCGACACCCCCTTTCTGGAGTGGCTGCCGGTGCGCGAGGTCGAGCTGCAGCCGCTGGTGCCGATTGCCGAGATGCTGTGCGTGGCGTTGGGTGCGCTGATTCCCTGCCTGCTGGGCTACTGCGTCATCCGCACGTTCTGGCAGCGTGCGACATTTTCGGTGGTGATGCTGGCGCTGGGCGTCGCGGTATCGGCCTTGTCGGCGGCCCTTACCTACGGGCCCGAGCACGCCTGGGCCTGGCTGGACCTGCCGGTGCAGGCGGGCCTGGGGCTGGCGGCGGTGTTGGCCGTGCTGTTGCTGGCGCTGCCGCGGCGGGCAGCAGCCGCGTTGACCTTGTTGGCGCTGGCGATGCATCTGGGGCTGCTCAACCAGGCACCCGCCGACCCTTACTTTGCCCAGACCCTGCAAACCTGGGAGCAGGGGCGTTTTATCCGTTTTCATGGCGTGGTGCAGTGGCTGGGCTGGCTCTGGCCCTACGCCGCTTTGCTGTATGTGCTGGTGCGGCTTTCCCGCCGGGAGCGTTCCGGCGCAGCCAAAACCGTAAAATCGGAGGATGACTCAAGCTACCTCTCCGAGTGACGCCGCGGCGTCTTCCCCGGCCCCTTCCTCCTATTACGAACGCCATATTTTCTTTTGCCTGAACCAGCGCAGCGGTGGCGAGGACTGCTGTGCCAACCACCGCGCGCAGGAAGGTTTTGACCGCTGCAAGTCGCAGGTCAAGGCCGCCGGGCTGGCCGGGCCGGGCAAGGTGAGGGTCAACAAGGCCGGCTGCCTGGACCGCTGCGCGGGCGGCCCGGTGGCCGTGGTCTACCCTGAAGCGGTCTGGTACAGCTATGTGGACGCCAGCGATATCGACGAGATTGTCGAGTCGCACCTTAAAAACGGCAAAGTGGTGGAGCGTTTGCTGATGCCCGCCCATCTGGGCCGTTGATTCTTCCTGGAATTTGCCGAATATTGGCCTCTGGCCCAGTATTGATGGGCGTAAGCAGCTCCTGTTTTTGTAGCGTTTCATTTACGCTGAAAGTACCCTTGTGAACTCCCAAACCCAGAAATCCACTATTCAAGGCCCGGCCGGCGCGCTGGAGATTGCGCTGGATGCCCCGGCGGGTGCCTCGCGCGGCGTGGCCGTCATCGCCCACCCGCACCCGCTGTTTGGCGGCACCCTGGACAACAAGGTCGTGCAGACGCTGGCGCGGGCCTTCATCCACTGCGGCTGGACCGCCGTGCGCTTTAATTTCCGCGGTGTGGGCGGCAGCGCCGGCAGCCACGACGAGGGTCGGGGTGAGCTCGAGGATTTTCTGGCGGTGGTGCGGCATGTGGCGCCGCCGGACGAAGGCAATACGCCCTTGGCGCTGGCCGGGTTCTCATTTGGGGCTTTTGTCACCACGCATGCCTTTGAGCGCCTGAACGCCAGCCGCAGCATTGAAAAACTCGTGCTGGTCGGTACCAGCGTCAGCCGTGCCCCGGCCGCGCCGATTGACGCGGCGGCGCACCTCAAGACCCTCGTGGTGCACGGCGAGCAGGACGATACCGTGCTGCTGGCGGCCGTGCTGGACTGGGCGCGCCCCCAGGCACTGCCTGTTACGGTTGTGCCGGGAGGTGGTCATTTCTTTCATGGACAATTGCCCCTGCTGAAAAATCTGGTGATCCGCCATCTTTCTTCGCCCGCCGTTTGATCTTTTTTGACCTGGATTGATCGCGTCGACCTTTTTTCCTGACTTTCACACCCTCTTTTTTACCGACTCCCGATATGCAATGCTCATTCAAGGCCCCCAGCGGCCTGCGCGGCCTCGCCGCCACCCTGTTTCTGAAGTTTTCCCTGGCCTTTCCCGCCGCACACGCCCAGGCCCCACAAGCGCCCGAGATTGCGGCGCGCTCTTATTTGCTGCTGGATGTCACGGCCAACCAGATCCTGGCGGCCAAGGACATTGATTCCCCGATCGAGCCCGCATCACTGACCAAGCTGATGACCGAATATCTGGTGTTTGACGCGCTCAAGTCGCAAAAAATCAACCTCAAGCAAACCTTTGGCGTGAGCGAGCGGGCCTGGAAAATGCCGGGTTCGCGCATGTTCATCGACCCCAAAATGCAGGTGCCGGTGGAAGACCTGATCAAGGGCATGGTGGTGCAGTCGGGCAACGATGCCACCATGGCGCTGGCCGAGGGTGTGGGCGGCACGGCCGAGAACTTTGTCAAGCTCATGAACGAGCAGGCCAAGGCGCTGGGCATGAAATCAACCGCCTACAAGAATCCGGAAGGCCTGACCGAGCCCGGTCACACCACCACGGCGCGCGACCTGAGCATTCTGGCCACCCGCCTGATGAAGGATTACCCGGACTACATCGGCTATTCAGCGATCAAGAAGTACCGCTATCCCGGCACGCCGGCCGCCAACGACACCAACCGCAATACCCTGCTGTTCCGCGACCCGACCGTCGACGGCCTCAAAACCGGCCATACCGAGGCGGCCGGTTACTGCCTGATCGCCACCGCCAGGCGCGACTTTCCCAATCTGGGCGCGGCGGGCGCACCCGGCAGTCGGCGCCTGCTGGCCATCGTGCTGGGAACCTCCAGCGACAGCGCCCGCGCCACCGAGTCGCAAAAACTGCTGAACTGGGGCTACACCGCGTTTGAGGCCGTGAAGCTGTTTGATGCGGGCCAGGCCGTCGTGACGCCTGCGGTCTGGAAGGGCAAGGCCAATACCGTGAAGCTGGGCCGGCCCGAGGCCATTGTGGTGACCGTGGCGGCCGGCAGCGCCCCCAAGGTCAAAACCCAGGTCGCCCGGCCAGACCCGCTGGTGGCGCCCTTCGTGAAGGGCCAGTCGCTGGGAACGCTCAAAGTCATGCTGGGCGAGAACCCCACGCCCGTGGCTGAAGTGCCGCTGGTGGCGCTGGAAGCGGTGGAAGAGGCGGGCATTCTGGGCCGCGCCTGGGACGCCATCCGGCTCTGGATCAAGTAAGCCACAGGGCTAAAACGGCGTGCTAGCACGTCGTTGCCTTGTTCCGCTTGAGCGTTTTTGCTATCCGGTTTATACTAGAAGGCTTTTCCGCTTTTGCAGCGGGAAATATTTGTGGCCGCGCATCAACCGCGGCGTAATCAGCGAAGTTAGTTTTCAGACGTTTAGGGACGTTTTTCAATGCCAACCATCAATCAATTAGTCCGTCAGGGGCGCGAGGTCGAAAAGATCAAGTCCAAGAGCCCTGCGATGGAAAACTCTCCGCAGCGCCGCGGTGTGTGCACCCGTGTGTACACCACGACGCCTAAAAAGCCCAACTCCGCTCTGCGTAAAGTCGCCAAAGTGCGCCTGACCAACGGATTTGAAATCATTTCCTACATCGGCGGCGAAGGCCACAACCTGCAGGAACACAGCGTGGTGCTGGTTCGCGGCGGTCGTGTCAAGGACTTGCCCGGTGTGCGCTACCACATCGTTCGTGGCTCGCTCGACTTGCAAGGCGTGAAAGACCGCAAGCAGTCGCGTTCCAAGTACGGTGCGAAAAAGCCAAAGGCCAAATAAGCCAAGCCGGTTTGAGCTTTGCGGCTCACGCCAGAAGAAGTTGTCACAGTAATTTGTGATAGTTCCTTCAAAAACAGGTGCTTGAATCACCCTGGCAGGTGTTTTGAGCGAAGTGACCCAAGTGCAAATAGTTGCGCCGGTCGAGTAAGTGAGGGTTTGATAACTCTCGCGGTGTCATAAAAGACGCCAACTGAAGCAAAGAGGTGAAAAAATGCCACGTCGTCGCGAAGTCCCTAAACGTGAAATTCTTCCTGATCCAAAATTTGGCGATGTTGATCTCGCCAAATTCATGAACGTGATCATGCAAGGCGGCAAAAAGGCCGTCGCAGAGCGTATTATTTACGGTGCGCTGGAGCAAATCGAGAAAAAGAATCCTGGCAAAGACCCGCTGGAGGCTTTCCACATGGCCATCGGCAACATCAAGCCCATGGTTGAGGTGAAATCCCGCCGCGTTGGCGGTGCCAACTACCAGGTCCCGGTTGAAGTGCGTCCTGTTCGCCGCATGGCCCTGGCCATGCGCTGGTTGAAAGAAGCCGCCAAAAAGCGCGGCGAGAAGTCCATGTCCCTGCGTCTGGCCAATGAGTTGATGGAAGCCACCGAAGGCCGTGGCGGCGCCATGAAAAAGCGTGACGAAGTTCACCGCATGGCAGAAGCCAACAAGGCGTTCAGCCACTTCCGCTTCTAAGGCTTTTAAGCCCTGGTTCCAATACCGAACTTCTAATTTTTCGATAGCCATTCTGCCGACTGTGCGCAAAACGCCCAGTCGGCAGACGCGCTAGGAAAACATGAGAGATGTTTTGGCAACGAGTCTTTGTTCGTAACCCCGAACTGAAAGTAATTTATGTCCCGCGCTACCCCCATTCAAAACTACCGCAACATTGGTATTTCCGCGCACATTGATGCCGGTAAAACCACCACCACCGAGCGGATTCTTTTCTACACCGGCGTGAACCACAAAATTGGTGAAGTGCACGACGGCGCGGCCACCATGGACTGGATGGAGCAAGAGCAAGAGCGTGGCATCACGATTACCTCTGCTGCGACCACCTGCTTCTGGAAAGGCATGGACACGTCCCTGCCAGAGCACCGCATCAACATCATCGACACCCCGGGCCACGTGGACTTCACCATCGAGGTGGAGCGTTCCATGCGCGTGCTGGACGGCGCCTGCATGGTCTACTGTGCCGTGGGTGGCGTTCAGCCCCAGTCCGAAACCGTCTGGCGTCAGGCCAACAAGTACAAAGTGCCACGTCTGGCCTTCGTCAACAAGATGGACCGTACTGGCGCCAACTTCTTCAAGGTCGTGGAGCAGATGAAGCTGCGCCTGAAAGCCAGCCCCGTCCCGATGGTGATTCCCATCGGCGCCGAAGAAAACTTCACCGGCGTGGTGGACCTGATCAAAATGAAGGCCATCATCTGGGAC
>DASXRN010000333.1:0-13755 GCA_036506595.1 Polaromonas sp.
TACAGCACTGTCTGCGGCGGCACGCCTAGCCAGGACCGCTGCGCTGGGTTTTGTTAGCGGCTCTAAAGTCCAGGGCTGTGCCCAAAACCTTCAGCGGTAAGTCGGCGTGCGCTTTTCCAGAAAAGCCGAAATGCCTTCACCGCCGTTGCTGTGGTGCAGGTTGCGGACAAAGTGGTCGCGCTCACTGGAAAGCTGTTGGCTGAGCGTGTTCACAGGCGCTTCGTTGATGAGCTCCTTGATGCTGGCCAGTGCGTTGGGCGCGCGTGCATTGAGTTGCCCGGCCAGCCGCAAGGCTTCGGTTAGCGCGCCGCCGGCGGCAGATACCCGGTTGACCAGACCCAAGTCATGCAGCCGCTGGGCGCTGATGCGCTCGCCGCACATCAGCAGCTCGCTGGCCAGAGCGCGCGGCAGGGCGCGTGCCAGGCTCCAGCTGCCGCCGCCATCGGGCGACAGCGCCACGGTGCTGTAAGACATCACAAACACGGCGTTGTCGGCGGCCACCACAAAATCACAGGCCAGCGCCAGTGAAAACCCGGCGCCAGCCGCCGCACCTTCAACCGCTGCAATCACCGGCTTGGGATAGGTGCGGATCGAGTCGATCCAGTTGTGCAGGCCTTCAATACTTTGGGCCTGCACGTCAGCGGCTTCGCGCCGGTTGGCCTGCAGGCGCTGCAGGTTGCCGCCCGCACAAAATACCGACCCATCGCCCGTGATGACGACGCTGCGGATTTCGGAATTGTTCTCGGCTGCGTTGAGGGCTTCGATGCCCGCGGCATAAATTTCGGGCCCCAGCGCGTTTTTGAACTCGGGGTTGCTTATCGTCAGAATGAGGGTGCTGCCCTCGCTGGTACTTTTGAGTGCGCCGGCCATCAGTGCCTGCCCGGCCGCCCGAAGGGCACTGAACGCTCCCTCGGGGGGCAGCGAAAAAATTGAGCGTGGGGGTGTTTCATCCTAGCTTTCTTCGTGGGTAAGACTCAGGCCGATGGCACCGCGGCGCCTCAGCCACGGGGAAGGGCGGTAGCGCTGGTCACCATACACGGTTTGCATGTTGAACAGCACTTCCAGCACATTGGTGGGACCATAGCGGTCGCCCATCGCAAGGGGGCCCATCGGGTAACCCAGCCCCAGCGTGACCGCTGTTTCAAGGTCTTTCGGGCTGCAGATGCCTTGCTGGCAAATGTCGCTGGCAATGTTGATGATGGTGGCGACGACGCGCTGCGTGACAAATCCGCCGCTGTCACGGATCACGCTGACAGCCTTGCCATCGCGCGCGAACAAGGCGTGGGCGGCATCGCGCATGTCGGTGCGTGTGGCCGGGTTGGTCGCCAGCACACGCCGCTTGGTGGCAGCGTCATCAATCAGCATGTCGATGCCCACCGTGCGCGCCGGGTCCAGCCGCTCGACCACGGCGACCGTTGTGATGTCAAAACCCAAAGGCGCCACCAAGGTCAGGGCCTGCGGTGAGGGGGACTGGCCGGTTTCGATTTTGGCACCCAGGTTTTTGAGCAACTGCAGCAGTTCCGAACGACGGGAGGCGCGCGGCGAAACCCAGACCGGCGGTGCTTCGGCAACCTCGGGAACGGGGGCTTCGGCGGGAATCTGGGCGATGCCGTCGGTGTAGCGGTAAAAACCTTCACCGGTTTTTCGGCCCAGCAGGCCGCCTGCCAGGCGTTGGGCCGTGATCACACTGGGGCGGTAACGGGCTTCCCCGTAATACTGGTGGTAGATGGATTCCATGACCGGGTGAGAAACATCCAGCGCTGTCAAATCCATCAGTTCAAAAGGGCCGAGCTTGAAACCTGCCTGGTCGCGCAGGATGCGGTCTATGGTGGCGAAATCAGCCACGCCTTCGCTCACAATGCGCAGCGCTTCGGTGCCATAACCCCGCCCGGCGTGGTTGACGATGAAACCCGGGGTGTCCTGGGCGTGCACCGGCGTGTGACCCATCTGGTGGGCGTAGTTGGCCAGGTCGCTGCAGACGGTGGCGCTGGTTTTCAGGCCAGCGATGACCTCAACCACCTTCATGAGCGGAACGGGGTTGAAAAAGTGATACCCGGCCAGGCGTTCAGGATGCTTGAGCCCCGCAGCAATCGCCGTGACGGACAGTGACGAGGTGTTGCTGGCCAGAACGGTTTGTGCGGGCACAAGTGCTTCAAGTTCGGCGAACAGCGTTTTTTTGACCTCCAGCCGCTCCACAACGGCTTCAACAATCAAGTCACAGTCCGCTAGCTCGGCCAGCGTGTTGACGACCCGAAGTCGAGACTTGTTTTCAGCCGCCGCTGCGGCTTCTAGTCGGCCTTTTTCTACCAGCTTGTCCCATTGTGCGTAAATGGCTTCACGCGCCTTTTCGGCTGCGTTTGCCTGCGTATCCATTAACTTGACGAGGCTTCCCGCTTGCACGGCAATCTGGGCAATGCCACGTCCCATGGCCCCCGCGCCGATAATTCCTGTTGTGTTGTAAGTTGGCTTCATAAGAAAGTATTGTCAGGCTGGGCCTTATTGGATGGGCCGTGTCGAAATCACATCCGTGAAATTCTATATGGCCGTTCTGAAAAAGCCCCTTGCGTAAAGACTTCAATCAGCATTTCAACGCAAAAGTGCCGCTCTTCATACCGACGCCAGTGCGGGCTTGAGGCGTATGAGACGGTGATGTCACACATTGAGGCCTTATGGCCTTCACCCAAGTATTCAAACTGTTTGAAGAGTCGATTTTTGAAGGCCGGATGCCACGACAAAAGCCTTTGATCTTGGGACTTAGCCACGGTTGGGCCTTGATATTGATTTGAACGAGCTTGTCGGTGCCAACTCGGTTCCGGAATCAGGCCCGGGCAATGCGATTGAGTTTGATTTTTCTGATTCTCATCTCAATTTATCCAGCCGAAAACGCGCAACTTGATCGCGAATCAGCGGCGCACTTGCAAGGCGCCGGGATTGACAATGTTGGTGGGCGTGCCCTTGATGAAGTTGACGACATTGTCAAATGCCGCTCCAAAATACATTTCATAGCTGTCCTGCTCGACATAGCCAATATGCGGCGTGCAGATGCAGTTTTCGAGTCGTAGCAGCGCGTGACCTTGCAAAATGGGTTCGGTCTCGAAGACATCAACAGCCGCCATGCCAGGACGTCCGCGGTTGAGTGCGGCAATCAGCGCGTCGGGCTCGATCAGCTCGGACCGGGACGTATTGACCAATAGCGCAGTGGGTTTCATGCGTGACAAATCTTCCAGCGTCACAATGCCGCGGGTTTCTTCATGCAAACGCAGGTGCAGGCTGAGCACATCGCTTTGCTCAAAAAACGCCGATTTACTCGTCGCAATTTCATAACCGTCGGCCTGGGCCCGCTCGCGCGATGCTTCGCGGCCCCAAACCACCACCCGCATGCCAAACGCCCGGCCATAGCCGGCGACGATTTGTCCGATCTTGCCGTAGCTCCAGATGCCCAATGTCTTGCCTTTGAGTGCCGAGCCGATGCAAAAATTTGCAGGCATGGAGGCTGATTTGAGGCCTGCCTGCTGCCAGGCACCGTGTTTTAAATGCGCCACATAGTGGGGAATGCGGCGCATGGCCGCCATCACGAGTGCCCAGGTCAACTCGGCAGGCGCGGTTGGAGAGCCTGTGCCTTCGGCAACAGCAATTCCGCGTTCCGTGCATGCAGCAATGTCCACGTTGTTGCCAATGCGGCCGGTTTGAACGACCAGCTTGAGTTTGGGGAGTTTCTCAATCAGCTGCCTGCTCAGTTGGGTTCGCTCACGAATCAGCACGATCACATCGGCATCTTTGAGCCGGACTGACAGCTGGCCCAAACCCTTGACAGTATTGGTGTAGACCTTGGCGGGGTAGGCATCCAGTTTGGCGGCGCAGTTCAGTTTTCGCACTGCATCCTGGTAGTCATCGAGGATCACAATATTCATGCCGGTATTGTGCCTGCAAGATTTTTCGTCTTCCGCTAATAGGCTCGCTGTACACCCTTGAACTTGTATCGGAAGGAAACGTGTTGCGGCCGGCTTTCCCGATGGCGTTTAGGACCGTTGGGCTCGCGCCTTAACAGCCAGGAGCCGACTCGTTTGGACTGAGTCCGACTTCACTGGGGCGTCGTTTCGCGTTGAGCCATACGCTCGAGTTCTGCACAGACATCGGCCATGCGGCCCGATATGACCATGCGGCCAGCGCAGGCTGGGCTGACGGCCGAGTCAAATTCGCGCACAACCTTCAGGCGGCTGTGCGCAGTTATCTTCGAGCTCGTGTTCCCGGATAAGTCTGCTGTGGTATGGACGTTGGCCCGGCGACGCCGAGACGTGCAGCCGTCCGCAGCAAAGGGCAGGGCCAGCTGATGGGGAGCGCGTTGGGCACCGGCTGGCACGGCAAACTGGCGTGAAGTGGTTTGTGTCGGTACAAACCATGCCGCCAGGGCTTGCAATGGTGTGAGGAAAACTGACAAAACCGGCGAATCTGAAAAACTGACAATTCCCATGATGAACTCCTGATTGAGAGATTTACACAGGCAGGATTTCTGACTGGCCGGGTGCCAGCGGGGCCGCGGCATCAGGGTGTTGGCCACTCAATGACCAAACGCCCGCCACCTGTTGCGCAGCCGAAAAAGGGGGCTAAATGGGCACGGTGTTGCGAATCAAGCCAACGGCCAGGCCTTCGAGTTCGAAGGGTTCACCCGGTTCCACCACAATGGTTTTGAAATCGGGGTTTTCGGGCAGCAGTTCAATCAAATGCTTGTTGCGGCGAAAGCGCTTGACCGTGACTTCGTCGCCGAGACGGGCCACGACAATCTGGCCGTTCCTGGCTTCTTTGGTCTGTTTGACGGCGAGCAAATCGCCGTCCATGATGCCGGCATCGCGCATGCTCATGCCGCGCACCTTGAGCAGGTAGTCGGGCTGCTTTTGAAACAGGCTGCTTTCAAAATAATAGGTCTGTTCTATATGTTCCTGCGCGAGAATTGGGCTACCCGCTGCAACCCGCCCCACCAGAGGCAAGGCGAGTTGGGCCAGGCTTTGCAAGGGCAGGGGGAACTGTTTGATTCGGGATTCGTTCAGGGAGCGCAAGGTGTCGCTGCGCAAGCGTATGCCGCGCGAGGTGCCGCTGACCAGTTCAATCGCACCTTTGCGGGCCAGAGCCTGCAGGTGCTCTTCAGCGGCGTTGGCTGAACGAAAACCCAATTCAGCAGCGATTTCGGCACGCGTAGGCGGGGCGCCGGTACGGGCGATGGCGCTCTGGATCAATTCCAGGATTTGTTGCTGGCGCGCAGTGAGTTTGGGGATGTCCGGAAAATCGTTGAGACTGCTCATGGCGGAGGCTCCTTGGGGCAACAGGAATCAATCTGAAATCTATCGCCAAAATGATTGAAGGCTGTTTTAATATCCAGTAACTGTATTTTCATCCAGTTTTTAAAAGAATGCAAGTTCACCGTTTATGAACCATCAAAATATTGTGATTCTGGGGACCGGCGGCACGATTGCCGGCCGGGCGGCGAGTGCGCTCGACAACATCGGCTACACCGCAGCAGAGGTGGGCGTTGATCAGCTGGTGGCGGCAATTCCGGCCCTGGCCGACGCTGGTCCCGTCATGACAGAGCAGGTTGCGCAAATAGACAGCAAGGACATGAGTTTTGCGGTTTGGGCGAAGCTGGCTGGGCGCGTCAACCATTTTTTGGCGCAGCCCGATGTCCAGGGCATTGTCATCACCCATGGCACCGACACGCTGGAAGAAACCGCGTATTTTTTGCAGGCGGTGTGCAATCCGGCCAAGCCGGTGGTGCTGACCTGCGCCATGCGCCCGGCAACGGCCTTGGCACCCGATGGCCCCCAGAACGTGCTCGACGCCGTGGCTGTGGCCCGGCATGCGGGGGCAACAGGCGTGGTGGCGGTATGCGCCGGCACCATTCACAGCGCGCTGGACGTGCAAAAGGTGCATACCTACCAGCTGGACGCCTTCAGTTCGGGGGATGCCGGGCCCGTTGGCTATGTGGAGGAGGGTACCGTCAGATTGTTAAGAGACTGGCCTCTAGCCCAGGAAGATCGGGCGCCATTGGCTATAAAAAACATAGCAAATATGGCCGACTTGGCGGACTGGCCGCGCGTGGAAATCGTCATGAACTATGCCGGTGCCAACGGCGCAGTGGTGGAGGCATTGCTGGCGCAGGGTGTGCGGGGCCTGGTGGTCGCAGCCACGGGCAACGGCACGCTGCATCAGGCGCTTGAAGCCGCCTTGCTCAAAGCGCAGGAAGCCGGCGTCAAGGTGGTGCGTGCGACACGCTGCCCGAATGGCCGCGTGCTGCCCAAGCCGGGCGACACGATCCCGGATTCACAAGGCCTGAGCCCGGTGAAGGCGCGGATAGACCTGATGCTTCGCTTGATGGGCTGAAGCGCTGTTTGCGGCGTTGTGCCCATGAAAAAAGGCCGTCGCGATGACGGCCTTTGGTGAGATGGGGCTGAGTCGTTGCCGTCTCAGCTCGACAGGGCGGCGAACGCCCTGGTCGTGATTTCGTCGACACCGCCCATGCCACTGATGGCCCGGTATTTGGGCGCGGCGTCCGGTGCCGTTTTGGCCCAGCTTGAGTAGTACTCCACCAGCGGACGGGTCTGCGCGCTGTAGACCTCGAGCCGCTTGCGCACGGTTTCTTCCTTGTCGTCCTCGCGCTGGATCAGCGGCTCGCCGGTCACATCGTCCAGGCCTTCGACCTTGGGTGGGTTGTATTTCACATGGTAGGTGCGGCCAGAGGCGGCGTGTGAGCGGCGTCCGCTCATGCGCTCGATGATGGCCTCAAACGGTACGTCGATCTCCAGCACGTAGTCGAGCTTCACGCCGGCAGCCTTCATGGCATCGGCCTGGGGAATCGTGCGCGGAAAACCATCGAACAGGAAGCCCTTGGCGCAATCAGCCTGGGCAATGCGTTCTTTGACCAGGTTGATGATCAGGTCGTCACTCACCAGGCCGCCGGAGTCCATGACTTTTTTGGCTTCAATACCCAGGGGGGTGCCGGCCTTCACGGCAGCGCGCAGCATGTCGCCCGTAGAAATTTGGGGAATGCCATATTTTTGGCAGATGAAGGTCGCTTGCGTTCCTTTGCCCGCGCCAGGTGCGCCCAACAAAATCAGTCTCATGGATGTCCTCGGGTTTTTATGAATTCAGATAGTCAGTCAGGGGAGTCGGCGGGCCGAGCCACCCATGGGCTGCTTTGACAGGTGTTGGGGGCAGCCAGCACGCTATGCAGGCCCGATACCTGACTTTTACCCAAGGATAGCATGCACATCCTTGGCAGCAGCTTACACAGGCTCCTGGCTATAGCTTTTTGACCGTTTATACAAACAGCTTGCGCGCCCGGTCCAGGTCTTCAGGTGTGTCCACACCGGGGCCGGGCGCATTGTCGGTAATGTGCACGGCTATTCGGTGGCCATGCCACAGCGCCCGCAATTGTTCCAGCGACTCCAGTTGCTCCAGGGGAGCCTGAGGCAGGCCTGGAAACTGCCGTAAAAAACCAACACGGTAAGCGTAAATGCCCACATGACGCAGCGGCTTGGGCAGCAGGCTGCCGGTCTCCCACCAGGCCTTGCCGGCGAAGTCACGGCCTGCGGGAATGGCGGCGCGGCTGAAATACAGCGCGGTCTGGCGTGCATCAAGCACGACTTTGACCACATTCGGATTGAGAAAGTCGGCCAACTGGTCAATTGAATGGGCGGCTGTGCTCATGGCGCAGTCCGGGCGATCGCTGAGCAGGCGCGCAACCGCGTCGATCAGGGCGGGGTCTATCAGCGGTTCGTCCCCCTGCACATTGACCACGATGTCATCGTCAGCCAGGCCAAGCACGCTGCAGGCTTCTGCCAGCCGGTCGCTGCCGCTCGGGTGGTCAGCGCGGGTCAGCACGGCGCTGACGCCGAACGCCGCACATTTTTCGATGATGTCCGTACTGTCTGTGGCGACTACCGTGCGGACTGCGGTGCTTTTCATGGCTCGCTGCGCCACGCGCACCACCATGGGCGCGCCGCTGATGTCGGCCAGGGGTTTGTTGGGCAGGCGTGTAGATGCCAGACGCGCTGGAATGAGAACGGTGAAGCTCATGCGGACAAGGTTTCAGCAAACATCACAGGCCAAGCTCCTCATCGGTCAGGGTACGCGCTTCGTTTTCCAGCAACACGGGCAGCCCGTCCCGCACCGGGTAAGCCAGCCGTGCGCTGCGGGAGATGAGTTCCTGCTTCTCGCGGTCGTATTCGAGCGGGCCCTTTGTCACGGGGCAGACCAGCAGTTCAAGTAATTTGGTGTCCATGGCTTGATGGTAATTGAGAAACCAGGGGCGCCAGAAGTTCATCCAGCGCCGCAAAGAAAGCGGGTTCTGGCGAAAATGCCAGCGGCACGGCGAGCAGCTGCAGCGCAGACAGGCCCGGTATGGCGAACAGCTTGACGGCGTCTTTTTCGGTGCACAGCACGGTCTGGCCTGCGTAGGCGTTCAGGTTCTCATTCTCAAAGTCATGGTGATCTGGAAAAGCAATGGCTGTTTCCAGCGTCAGGCCGCGCGCCCTGAGCATGGCAAAAAAGGCTTCGGGGCTGGCGATACCGGCCAAAGCAATCAGCCGCCGGCCTTGCAAGCTGGTCAATGCAACCGGGCTACCGTCGGCGGCTGTCGCATGGTCTGCCAACTCCCGGCTGGAGGTAAATCCCTCAAAAGCGGGCTTCTGGCCGGTGTGCAGCAGAAGGTCAAGGCCACGGCGCTGACGCTCGGGCCAGGGCTCGCGCAACGGGCCTGCCGGCAGCAACCAGCCGTTGCCCACACCACGGTCGTCAAACACGGCAATCTCAATATCGCGCTGCAGGGCGTAGTGCTGCAAGCCGTCGTCGCACACCACCACTTGGGTCGCCGGATAGGCTGCCAGCAGGGAATGCAGGGCTTGCGTGCGCCTGGATGCTACAAAAACAGGAGCGCCAGTTGCCCGTTTTATAAGGGCTGGCTCATCACCAGACTCATGAGTCAACGTTTCTGATTTGACTTCAAGGCAATCATGGCCGGAGCGCCCATAGCCGCGCGACACGATGCCAACCTGCAACCCCTGGGCTTGCAAGTGCCTGACCAGCGCCATCACCAGCGGCGTTTTGCCGGCGCCGCCGGCTACCACATTGCCGACCACGATCACGGGTACCTTGAAACGCTCGGACCTGAAAAGCCCGGCGCGGTACAAGGCCCAGCGCAGGCGCACGGCCAAGCTGTGGATTTGTGCCAAGGGCCAGAGCAGGCAGGCCAGCCATCCTCGTGCGAGCCAGGCCTTCAGCAGGAGTTGTTTCACGCGTTTTTTGCCATTTCACACAAAAAGGGCGAGCCGGCGGCCCGGGAACGCTACTTCGCGCCGGCTTGGGCGGTGCTTTGGGTGGCAAACGTGATTTGCGTCAGCCCATGGCGTCGGGCGGCTTCCATCACCGTGATGACCGCCTGGTGCGTGGCGCTGGCATCGGCGCTGATGATGATGACGCTGTCTTTGCCGGCCTTGGCCGCTTCGACCAGTGAAGCGCCGAGCACCTCAATCCCCCGGCCTTGCACCAGGGTTTTGTTGACCATGTAACGGCCATCGCTGCTGACAGCGACGATTACCTCTTTGGGGTAGTCACGTTGCTGCTCGGCATCGGCAGCCGGCAGCTTGACCTGAAGCTCGGTGAATTTGCTGTAGGTGGTCGACAGCATCAGAAAAATAAGCACCACGAGCAACACATCGATGAACGGGATCAGGTTGATCTCCGGCTCATCATGCGGGTGAGGGCGAAAGTTCATAAGGGGCTTTCTTTAACCGCAGTGGCAAGCGTGGGGGCCATTGAACGCAGCGAAGGGCCGCCCCCGAGCAAGTTCAGCCCCAGAGGGGCTGGAGCCTGCGGCTCCAAACCTGCTTGAGCAGGTTTGGACAGGCGACAGAGGCGATGCGTCTCGCGAGCCGCGGCCTGCAAGGCCTCGCGCAGCACACGCAGTGGCAAGCGTGGGGGCCATATCTATTTCCGCAGCGTGTTGAGGTGACGCACAAAACGCTCGGAAGCCAGTTCCATGCTGAGCAGATAGCCATCAACCCGGGCACGAAAATAGCGCCAGAAAATCAGCGACGGGATGGCCACCATCAGGCCGAACGCGGTGTTGTACAGCGCAATCGAAATGCCCTGCGCCAGTTGCGCCGGGTTACCGCCCGCTGCATTGCTGACACCGCCAGTGCCGGCTTGAGAACCAAAAATTTCGATCATGCCGATGACGGTGCCCAGCAGGCCCAGCAGCGGCGCGGCCGAGGCAATGGTTGCCAGGGCTGCGAGGTAGCGCTCCAGCCGGTGGGCCGCCTGGCGACCGGCACCTTCCAGTGTGGAGCGCAGATCATCTTCGCTGATCCGCGGATTGGCATTCAAGGCACGAAAACCGCTGGCCAGCACTTCGCCGAGCAGGGAGTTTTGTTCCAGCTGAGACACGACATCGGGTGCGGGGACGGTGCTGCGCGAGACGGTGATGGCTTCGTCAAGGAGTTTGGGCGGCGCGACTTTTGCGGTTTTGAGGCTGGTAAATCGCTCAATGACGAGCGCAAGAGCCAAAATGGAACAGGCTACCAAGGGCCAAATCGGCCAGCCTGCGGCTTGTATGATCGAAAACAATGCACATCTCCACGCAAATAATTTGTCTGGATTATGGCCTACCCAAGCTGTTGCTCTTGCCGTAGACGTGTCTTGCCTTGGAATGTTTCCAAAATCGATTTTTGTAAGCGGATAACCCACAGAATTTGTGGATAACTTTGTGAGCAAGTAGTGGCATGGAGGCTGGCGAGCCGCGCCAGACGGTGCTTGTGACAAATCGATGAAAATTTGAGCAGGATTAAGTTATTCAAAATCAATGAGTTGCATGAATTCATCGCTATACCAGCGTGTAACCACCGGTTTCACGCCCGCCAGGCGGCACTCTGTGGAGTATTACCCCCGGCCTATCAGGGGGTTTTGCCGTGTTTGATACATCTGCCGGTCATGAAAAACCGCAGGCTACCTTGCGTGATACAAATGTGCGCGTCTGGCCTGTAGGTTCCCTGCTGCGAGCTATCGCCGACAGCCTGGAAGCCCGTTTCAATCCCGTGGCCGTGCAAGGCGAAATCACCGGTTTCTCGCGAGCCGCCAGTGGGCATTGTTATTTTTCGCTCAAGGATGAACAAGGTCAGATTCGCTGCGCCATGTTTCGCCGGGCCGCCAGCCTGCTGGACTTTTCTCCTCGCGACGGCCAACTGGTGGAGTTGCGGGGCCGCTTGGGCGTCTATGAGCCGCGCGGCGAGTTGCAGCTGGTGGTCGAGTCCATGCGGCAGGCCGGGCAGGGCAATCTGTTTGAGCAGTTTCTGCAGCTCAGGGCCAAGCTTGAAGCCGAGGGACTGTTTGAGGCAGATCGCAAGCGGTCTCTGCCCCTGCTGCCGCGTGCCATTGGCGTGGTCACTTCACTGGGCGCCGCGGCCTTGCATGACGTGGTGACCGCCCTGCAGCGCCGTGCGCCTCATATACCGGTTGTCATTTATCCGGCCAGCGTGCAAGGTGGCCAGGCTGCAGCTGAGTTGCGTGAAGCCTTGCTAAAAGCCTATCGGCGTGATGAGGTGGATGTCTTGCTGCTGGTTCGCGGGGGCGGTGCCATGGAAGATTTGTGGGCCTTTAACGACGAGCAACTGGCGCGCACCATCGTCGCCTCACCTATGCCGGTGGTCAGCGGCGTGGGGCACGAGACAGATTTCACCATTGCCGATTTTTGTGCCGATGTTCGCGCCCCCACGCCCACCGCAGCGGCGGAGCTTTGCGCGCAGCCGCAAAGTGTCTGGCTGGGTACGCTGGGCCTGGCCTTCTCGCGTCTGCAAAACGGGGTAGACCGGCAAATGCAGGCGCACAGCCAGCGGCTGGACTGGGCGGCGGCCCGCGTCAGCCGGCCTTCGCACCTGGTGACCCGGCAGCAGGCACGCCTGGCCGGGCTGGCGCAAAACCTGCGGCATGCCATGCTATTGATAGTGAAGCATGAAAAGACACGCCTGCAAGGTCTGGAGGCCGAGGTTCCGAGAAAAGTCGCAGATTGCATGCAGCGCAGCCAGCACCAGATTGAGCGTGCCCAGCTGCGCCTTGATCTGCTGGACCCCAAGCTGGTGTTAAAGCGCGGCTACGCCTGGGTGACAGATGGCGAAGGTCGTGCGTTGACGCGTGCCCAGGACCTGTCCCTCGGACAAAAACTGCGCCTGCATTTGTCGCAAGGGCGGGCCGGAGTGACCGTGAGCGAGTTGTACCCCAATGAAAGTTAGACCCCAAGCCTCGCTATCGCCGAGGGGGGTGTTTTTGCCTTGGGACGGCCCGGCGGCAAAATGGGCCCTCACGCTTCGCTGCCCCCCGAGGGGGCCGTTTTTGCCTTGGGGCGGCCCGGCGGCAAAAGGGCCGCACTGAGCGACCCTTTCGGAGCGGCGAAGGCCGGATTTACAGGCCGCCGTTTTGCTGCGCGACCATGCAATACAGCATAGGAATCGAAAACATGGTGTTGAAACGCGAAGTCAGCATCGCCAGACGTGCTGCCTTGGCTTTTTCTGCGGCTTCCACCGTCACAATGCCAAGCGCCTTTTTCTGGTTAGGCCAAATGATGAACCAGACATTGAAGGCCATGACCAAGGCCAGCCACATGCCGATGCCAATGGCCGTGAACGGCTTTTGCAGACCCAGCGCGGCCACGATGTAGCCATTCATGAAGGCCAGCAGCAAACCGGTGACGACGGTGGCCAGCGCCGCCCAGCGGAACCAGAACAGTGCAGTGGGTGCTATGACTTTGCTGATTGCCGGCTTTTGCTCATCTGGAATTTTCGGCATGGAGGGAATCTGTACGAAGTTGAAATACCACAACAGGCCAATCCACATCACGCCGGAAAGAACATGCAGCCAGCGCATGTAAAAGGTCCACCAGGCATAGCTGGCTCCCACATTGGCGCCAGTAGTGGCCAGCACCAAAATGACGAGCAGCACGACGCCGGCCAGCACAGTGCGGCCGAGAGACTGAAGTATGGCACCCATTATTGATTCCTTCTTCAAATGATGAAGAACCGATTATGAGAATCAAACAGGCTCATTGCAAGGCAATATGTGGCAGCCTGTTGCTTGAAGAGCAGATCGCTCAAGCCGGGTGCCTGCATTGGGTCCGCGCTTGAACAGGCACCGCGCCACAAGGTTTAGCGATGCTTCTACAATGCGACGCTGGCATTGCTCAAGAGATTCTTCGAGGTGCCGCAATCTAACCCTAATACGACATACGATGGAACATACTCTTCCCGCACTACCCTACGCGATCGACGCCCTGACCCCGCACTACTCCAAGGAAACGTTGGAGTTTCACCACGGCAAGCACCACAACGCTTATGTGGTCAACCTCAACAACCTGCAAAAAGGTACCGAATTCGAGAGCAAGACGCTCGAAGAAATCATCAAGAGCTCCAGCGGCGGCGTGTACAACAACGCAGCCCAGATCTGGAACCACACCTTTTTCTGGAACAGCATGAAGCCTGCCGGCGGCGGCGAACCCGGCGGCGCGCTGGCTGCAGCCATCAATACCAAGTTCGGCTCTTACGCTGCGTTCAAAGAGGCTTTTGTCAAGTCGGCCGTCGGCAACTTTGGCTCCGGCTGGACCTGGCTGGTCAAAAAAGCCGATGGCTCGGTGGATATTGTCAACACCGGCGCCGCAGGCACGCCCCTGACCACGGCCGACAAGGCTCTGCTCACGGTGGATGTGTGGGAGCACGCCTATTA
>DASXRN010000334.1:0-3795 GCA_036506595.1 Polaromonas sp.
AGCGGTGCCGGCTTGTTTTGCGGAACAAACGCGGGGATGGGGGGACTGCCCGCCGACAGCGTCAGCACTTCGTAGCCGGTCTCGGTGACCAGAACGGTGTGTTCCCACTGGGCCGACAGCGAGTGGTCGCGCGTCACAATGGTCCAGCCGTCTTTCTCGGGGCCGTCTTTGATATCGCGCTTGCCGGCGTTGATCATGGGCTCTATGGTGAAAGTCATGCCGGGTTTGAGTTCTTCCAGCGTGCCGGGGCGGCCGTAATGCAGCACCTGGGGTTCTTCATGAAAGCGCTTGCCAATGCCGTGTCCACAAAACTCGCGCACCACGCTGTAGCCCTGTTTTTCTGCAAAGGTCTGGATGGCAAAGCCGATGTCGCCCAGCCTGATACCGGGTTTGACACGCATGATGCCATGCCACATGGCCTCGTAGGTCACGCTGCACAGCCGCTTGGCGGCAATCGAGGTTTCGCCTATCAGGTACATGCGGCTGTTGTCGCCAAACCAGCCGTCCTTGGTGATGACGGTGACATCAATGTTCATGATGTCGCCTCGTTTCAACGGCTTGTCGTTCGGAATGCCGTGGCACACCACATGGTTGAGCGAGGTGCACAGCGATGCGGGGTAGGGCGGATAGCCCGGTGGCTGGTAGCCCAGCGTGGCCGAAGTCGTGCCTTGCACGTTCACCATGTAGTCGTTGGCGAGTTTGTCGATTTCTTTGGTGGTGACACCGATCTTCACGAAGGGCGTGAGGTAATCCAGCACCTCGGAAGCCAGTTTGCAGGCCACGCGCATCCCCTCGATGCCGGCCGCGTCTTTGTAAGTAATGCTCATGCGGCGATTATCCCACCGGAGTCGGGCCCAGGTAAGCGGCGGGCATTTCGGTCGGCCGGATTGAAACTTGGCGGGCCGAGTCACTGATAAAATTACGGGTTAACACGTAACTGGCAACCCTTTGCGCTTGCAGGCGGTGTTAAACCCCATAAAACAGCTTGTGAGCTGCCCACCTCCCACTACAAGGCCACCGCTACCGTGACCCTGCACCTGACGACTTTTGAGGGCGAACCCCACGGGATCAGCGCCCTGAGCGACTTCCGCGTCCAGCAACTTCTTCCCCGTCTGCAAACCATCGAGGGCAAAATCGCCGGCATCAGTGCCCGGTTTGTGCACCTGGTGGCCACCGAAGCCGCGCCATCCGACGCACTGAAAACCCAGCTGGCGGCCTTGCTGAGCTATGGCGAGCCCTGCGCCCAGCCTGCCGCCGGCGCAGCCGACGCCTTGCTGTTCATCGTGTCGCCGCGCTTTGGCACGGTATCGCCCTGGGCTTCCAAGGCCACTGACATCGCGCACAACTGCGGACTGGCCATCAAGCGCATCGAGCGCATCACCGAGTACCGGCTGACGCTCAAATCGGGCTTTTTTGGCAAGACCGCGCTGACGGATGCCCAGCATGAGCAGGTCGCTGCGTTGCTGCACGACCGCATGACGGAAAGCGTGATGTTTGACCGGGCGCAGGCCTCTAGCCTGTTTACCGAGCTGCATGGTACGCCGCTGCAAACCATTGACGTGCTGCAAGGTGGCAAGGCCGCGCTTGAAGCAGCCAACGGTGAATTCGGCCTGGCGCTGGCCGCGGACGAGATCGACTACCTGGTCAACGCCTTCACCCAGCTTCGGCGCAACCCGACCGACGTCGAGCTGATGATGTTTGCGCAGGCCAACAGCGAGCACTGCCGCCACAAGATTTTCAACGCTGACTTCACGATTGATGGCGTGCCGCAGGACAAAAGCCTGTTTGCCATGATCCGCAACACCGAGAAGCTGCATCCCCAGCACACGGTGGTGGCGTATTCGGACAACGCCTCGGTGATGGAAGGCGCCAAAGTCCAGCGCTTCTATGCCAAATCGGCTTCTAGTCCAGAGAATTCGGGTGCAAGCAGCTATCAAACTTATAGCAAAACAGACGACGTGCTGATGCATGTGCTGATGAAGGTCGAGACGCACAACCACCCGACGGCGATTTCGCCGTTTCCCGGCGCGTCAACTGGCGCGGGCGGCGAGATCCGCGACGAGGGCGCCACCGGCCGCGGCTCCAAACCTAAGGCCGGCCTGACGGGTTTCACCGTCTCCAAGCTGTTTGACGGCGCTGAGGGTAGCTATGGCAAACCCGAGCACATTGCCAGCCCGCTGCAAATCATGACCGAAGGCCCACTGGGCGGCGCGGCCTTCAACAACGAATTTGGCCGGCCCAACCTGGCCGGCTATTTCCGCGAATACGAGCAAACCGTGGGCGGCCAGCGCTGGGGTTACCACAAGCCCATCATGATTGCCGGCGGCGTCGGCACGATTGATGCCGGGCTGACCAAAAAGATTCTGTTCCCGGCCGGCACGCTGCTGATCCAGCTCGGCGGCCCCGGCATGCGCATCGGCATGGGCGGCAGTGCGGCCAGCTCCATGGCCTCGGGTGCCAATGCGGCGCAACTTGACTTTGATTCGGTGCAGCGCGGCAACCCCGAGATCGAGCGACGTGCCCAGGAAGTCATCAACCAGTGCGCGCAGCTGGGCCAGGCCAATCCGATTCTGGCGATTCACGACGTGGGCGCGGGGGGCTTGTCCAACGCCTTCCCCGAACTCGTCAACGACGCCGGGCGCGGCGCGCGTTTCGATTTGCGCGCGGTGCCGCTCGAAGAAAGCGGCCTCTCGCCCAAGGAAATCTGGAGCAACGAAAGCCAGGAACGCTATGTCATGGCGATTGCGCCCGAGTCGCTGCCGCAGTTCAGGGCCTTTTGCGAGCGCGAGCGTTGCCCCTTTGCCGTGATTGGCGTGGCGACGGAAGAAAAGCAACTGGTGCTCTCAGACGCAGAGGCTGTTGCACCGGTGGACATGCCCATGAACGTGCTGCTCGGCAAACCGCCCAAAATGCACCGCGATGTGAAAAGCGTGGCGCACACCATCAAGCCCATAGACCTGACCGGTGTTGATCTGCAAAAGAGCGCCATCGCCGTGCTAAGCCACCCGACGGTGGCTTCCAAACGCTTTCTGATCACCATTGGCGACCGCACCGTGGGCGGCCTCACGCACCGCGACCAGATGGTCGGCCCCTGGCAGGTGCCGGTAGCCGACTGCGCCGTGACGCTGGCCGACTACCAGGGCTTTGCCGGTGAGGCCATGAGCATGGGCGAGCGCACGCCGCTGGCCGCCTTAGGCTCGGGTGGGGCCGCCGCTTCGGGCCGCATGGCGGTCGCCGAGGCCATCACCAATTTGCTGGCCGCACCGATTGAGCTGCCGCGCGTCAAGCTGTCGGCCAACTGGATGGCCGCCTGCGGCGAGCCGGGACAGGATGCGGCGCTGTACGAAACGGTGAAAGCCGTCGGCATGGAACTGTGCCCGGCGCTGGGCGTGTCGATTCCCGTCGGCAAGGATTCGCTGTCGATGCGCACGGTCTGGACCGAGGACGCCGGCAGCAAGAAGGTGACATCACCGGTCTCGCTGATCGTCAGCGCCTTTGCCACGCTGGCCGATGTGCGCGGAACCCTCACGCCCGAGTTGAACGGCACCGAGGCCGACACCACCCTGATCCTGATTGATCTGGGCAAGGGCCAGAACCGCATGGGCGGCTCCATCCTGGCGCAAAGCCTGGCGCTGGAAGACGGCGCGGTACCTGATCTGGATGACCCGAAAGACCTGGTCAATCTGGTCAATGCCATCAATGCCTTGCGTGCGCAAGGGCAAGTCCTGGCTTATCACGACCGCAGTGACGGCGGCCTGTTTGCCGCCGCCTGTGAAATGGCGTTTGCCGGGCATG
>DASXRN010000335.1:0-8449 GCA_036506595.1 Polaromonas sp.
CAGCGCGCTGGTGGCCAAGCCGCACATCGAGGCGGGCAAGCTCAAGGCCATCGGCGTGACCGGCGAGCGCCGCATGAGCACCCTGCCCGACGTGCCCACGCTGGCGGAGCAGGGGATGAAGGACGAGGCCTACCGCCTGACCGGCTGGCTCGCCATTGCAGCGCCCGCCGGTACACCCAAGCCCGTGGTGCAGCGCATCGCCAACGAAGTGCGCAAGGCCACGCAACAGCCTGACGTGCAGCAGAAAGTCGCGGCCATGGGCTTCGAGCTCAAGGACAGCTCGCCCGAGGCCTTTGCCGCCGCCTACAAGAAGGAGCGCCCGGTGTGGGAGCGCCTGATCAAGCAGTCGGGCGCCAAGCTCGAGTGAGTTGGGGCCAATCAACAAGCTCTGGAAAAAAGCATGAAAACCCGCATCACAGAATTGCTCGGCATCCGCTACCCCGTCATCCAGGGCGGCATGCAATGGGTCGGCCTAGCGGAGCTGGCCTCGGCGGTGTCCAACGCCGGCGGCCTGGGGCTGCTGACGGCGCTGACACAGCAGACGCCCGACGCGCTCAGGGCCGAGATCGAGCGCACGCGCTCGCTGACCAATAAACCGTTCGGCGTGAACCTGACGATCCTGCCCGCCGTGAAGCCGCCGCCCTACGCCGAGTATGTGCAAGCCATCATCGACAGCGGCATCAAAATCGTCGAGACCGCGGGCAACAGCCCGAGGGATTTCATCGACCAGTTCAAGGCCCACGGCGTGAAGATCGTGCACAAGTGCACCACGGTGCGGCATGCGCTGTCGGCCGAGCGCAATGGCGTTGATGCGGTCTCCATCGACGGCTTCGAATGCGCGGGCCACCCCGGTGAAGACGATGTGCCGGGGCTGGTGCTGCTGCCGATCGCGGCGCGTGCGCTCACAATTCCCATCATTGCCTCGGGCGGCATCGCCGACGGCCGCGGCATGGCGGCCGCGCTGGCGCTAGGCGCCGAGGGCATCAACATGGGCACGCGCTTTTGCGTCACGCAGGAGGCGCCCATTCACTACAACATCAAGCAGGCGCTGGTCGCGGCGTCCGAGCGCGACACCAAGCTGATGTTTCGCACCATGAAGAACACGGCGCGCGTGTTCAGGAACGCCATTTCGGAAGAGGTGGTGGCGATGGAAAACCGGCCGGGCGGCTGCCAATTCGAGGACATCCGCCCGCTGGTGGCGGGGGTGCGCGGAAAAGCCGCGCTGCAGGCCGGCGAGGTCAACGGTGGTGTCGTTTCCGCTGGCCTGTGCATAGGCTTGATCGACGATGTGCCGACCTGCGCCGAACTGCTGGAGCGCATGGTTCGTGAATGCCGCGAACACCTGGACCGGGCACGCGCCTGGTGTGATTGAGCAATATTGAAAGGTTTGTCATGAAAATTCTCGTCCCCGTCAAGCGCGTAGTCGACTTCAACGTGAAAGTCCGCGTCAAATCCGACGGCAGCGGCGTCGACATCGCCAATGTCAAGATGAGCATGAACCCCTTTGACGAGATCGCCGTCGAAGAGGCGACACGCCTGAAGGAAAAAGGCGCGGTGACCGAAGTCATCGCGGTCAGCTGCGGCGTGCCCCAGTGCCAGGAAACCCTGCGCACCGCCATGGCGATCGGCGCCGACCGCGCCATCCTGGTCGAGACCGCCGAAGAGCTGCAGCCGCTGGCCGTGGCCAAGCTGCTCAAGGCCCTGGTCGAGAAGGAGCAACCGCAGCTGGTGATCCTGGGCAAGCAGGCGATCGACGACGACTGCAACCAGACCGGCCAGATGCTGGCCGCCCTGCTGGGCTGGCCGCAGGCCACCTTCGCCTCCAAGGTGGAAGTCGAAGGCGGTGTGGCCAAGGTCACGCGCGAGGTCGACGGCGGCCTGGAAACCCTGGCCCTGACGCTGCCGGCCATCATCACCACCGACCTGCGCCTCAATGAGCCGCGCTATGTCACGCTGCCCAACATCATGAAGGCCAAGAAAAAGCAGCTGGACAACTTCAAGCCCGAAGAGCTCGGTGTCGATGTCACGCCGCGCCTGAAGACCCTCAAGGTCAGCGAGCCGCCCAAGCGCAGCGCCGGGATCAAGGTGGCCGATGTCGCCGCCCTGGTGGACAAACTCAAAAACGAAGCGAAGGTGATCTAAATGACCGCACTTGTAATTGCCGAACACGACAACGCGAGCCTCAAGCCCGCCACCCTCAACACCGTGACCGCTGCCGCCCACATCACCCAGTTGAGCGGCGGGGAGGTGCATGTGCTGGTGGCCGGCAAGGAGGCCGCAGCCGCCGCGCAAGCCGCCGCCAAAATAGCCGGCGTGGCCAAGGTCATCCATGTCGAGGGCCTGCACTTTGAACATGGCCTGGCCGAGAACATGGCGGCGCAAGTGGTCGCCATCGCCGCCAGCTATTCGCACATCCTGTTTCCGGCCACCGCGTCGGGCAAGAACATTGCCCCGCGCGTGGCGGCGCTGCTGGATGTGGCGCAGATTTCCGACATCACCAAGGTCGATGCGGTGGATACCTTCGAGCGCCCGATCTACGCCGGCAACGCGATCGCCATCGTGCAAAGCCTGGATGCGACCAAGGTCATCACCGTGCGCACCACCGGTTTTGATGCGGCCGCGGCCAGCGGTGGAACCGCCACCGTGGAAACCCTGGCCGGTGTCGCCGACAGCGGCAAGTCAAGCTTTGTCGGCAGCGAGATCGCCAAGAGCGACCGGCCCGAACTGACCGCCGCCAAGATCATTGTCTCGGGTGGCCGGGCCCTGGGCTCGGCCGAGAAGTTCAACGAGATCATGACGCCGCTGGCCGACAAGCTGGGCGCCGCACTGGGCGCCTCGCGCGCCGCCGTCGACGCCGGCTACGCGCCCAACGACTGGCAGGTCGGCCAGACCGGCAAGATCGTCGCACCGCAGCTTTACATTGCCTGCGGCATCTCGGGCGCCATCCAGCACCTGGCCGGCATGAAGGACAGCAAGGTCATTGTGGCGATCAACAAGGACCCGGAGGCGCCGATCTTCAGCGTGGCGGACTATGGGCTGGAGGCCGACCTGTTCACGGCGGTGCCGGAGCTGGTTGCCGCGCTGTAATTAACAGGCCCTCAAAAGGCATCGTTCGCGGTGCCTTTTTTCTTTGCCGACCGACAGATTGAGCATTTAGACACCGGAGACAAGACATGAGCTACAAAGCCCCCCTCAAAGACATGCTGTTTGACATCCAGCATCTGGCCCGTATCGACCAGGTCGCGCAACTTCCCGGCTTTGAGGAGGCGGGCTTGGATACGGCGCAGGCGGTGCTGGAAGAGTGCGCCAAGTTCAACGAAGGTGTGCTGGCGCCGCTGAACTTTGAAGGCGACAAAAATCCTTCGAGCTGGAAAGACGGCGTGGTTACCACCACCCCAGGCTTCAAGGAGGCCTTCAAGCAGTATGTGGAAGGGGGCTGGCAAGGCCTGCAGCACCCGGCCGACTTTGGCGGCCAGGGGCTGCCCAAGACCATAGGGGCCGCTTGCGGCGAAATGCTCAACTCGGCCAACATGAGCTTTGCCCTGTGCCCGTTGCTCAGCGACGGCGCGATCGAGGCGCTGCTGACGGCGGGGTCTGACGAACTCAAGGCGGTCTACCTGGAAAAGCTGGTCAGCGGCGAGTGGACCGGCACCATGAACCTGACCGAGCCGCAGGCCGGCTCTGACCTCGCCATGGTGCGCAGCCGTGCCGAACCGCAAGCCGACGGCAGCTACAAGGTGTTTGGCACCAAGATTTTCATCACCTATGGTGAACACGACATGGCCGAGAACATCGTGCACCTGGTGCTGGCCCGCGTGGCCGGTGCTCCCGAGGGCGTGAAAGGCATCAGCCTGTTTGTGGTGCCCAAATTCCTGGTCAACCAGGACGGCTCGCTGGGTGCGCGCAACGACGTGCATTGCGTCAGCATAGAGCACAAGCTGGGCATCAAGGCCTCGCCCACGGCCGTGCTGCAGTACGGCGATCACGGCGGTGCTGTCGGCTACCTCGTCGGCGAGGAAAACCGCGGCCTCGAATACATGTTCATCATGATGAACTCGGCGCGCTATGCCGTGGGCATGCAGGGCATTGCGGTGGCCGAGCGGGCTTACCAAAAGGCGGTGACCTTTGCCAAGGACCGGGTGCAGAGCCGCCCGGTCGACGGCTCGATCAAGGCCAGCGCGCCCATCATTCATCACCCCGACGTCAAACGCATGCTGATGACCATGCGCGCCTACACCGAAGGCTGCCGCGCGATGGCTTCCGTGGCCGCAGCGGCCTACGATGCATCGCACCACCATCCCGATGCAGAGGTGCGCAAGCAAAACCAGGCCTTCTACGAATTCATGGTGCCGCTGGTCAAGGGCTACAGTACCGAGATGAGCCTGGAAGTCACCTCGCTGGGCGTGCAGGTGCATGGCGGCATGGGCTTTATCGAAGAAACCGGCGCAGCGCAGTACATGCGCGACGCCAAGATACTGACGATTTACGAAGGCACGACCGCCATCCAGGCCAACGACCTCGTGGGCCGCAAAACCTCGCGCGATGGCGGCCAGACCGCCTTGGGCGTTGCGAAGCAAATTGAAGTGACTGAAAGCGAACTCCTCCAGCAGGGCAGCGTCGACGCGCTGGCCGTGGCCAAGCGCCTGAAAGCTGCGCGCGAAGCGTTGGTCGATGTGGTGAACTTTGTAGCCAGCAATACCAAGGCCAGCCCGAATGCGGTGTTTGCCGGCAGCGTGCCTTACCTGATGCTGGCAGGCAATGTGGTGGCGGGCTGGCAAATGGCGCGCTCACTGCTGGTGGCGCAAGAGCAACTGGCCCAGGGTGTCGATGCCGGCTTCATGAAGGCCAAAATCACGACGGCCCGCTTTTATGCCGACCACTTGCTGACCAAGGCTCCCGGCATGCGCGACAGCATTGTCGAAGGCGCAGACAGCGTGACCGCGCTGGCGCTGGAAGCGTTTTAAAGCTCCTTCATTCTGTTATTGATTTGCTATTAATTCGATAGCTGCTTGCGCCCATTGCTAGTGGGCTAGAGCTGTATTTTGTTTAAAAAACCGCTGTTCCACCGAACCTGTTGAAAGACGCCATGTCCAGACTACCCGCACCGCTGAACAATCTGCCGCTGCCCATCATCGGCTCGCCGCTGTTCATCATCAGCAACCCCAAGCTGGTGATTGAGCAATGCAAGGCCGGTGTGGTGGGCGCCATGCCTGCGCTCAATGCCCGCCCTGCCGCACAGCTTGAGGACTGGCTGGCCGAGATCACCGAGACCTTGGCGGCGTATAACAAAGCGAATCCTGACAAGCCCGCCGCGCCCTTTGCCATCAACCAGATCGTGCACAAGTCCAACGACCGGCTCGAGCACGACATGGAACTGTGCGTGAAGTACAAGGTGCCCATCTACATCACCAGCCTGGGCGCACGCGAAGACATCAACGCGGCCGCGCACAGCTACGGCGGTGTGGTGCTGCACGACATCATCAACAACAAGCATGCGCGCAAGGCGATTGAAAAAGGCGCCGACGGCCTGATTGCCGTGGCCGCCGGTGCCGGTGGCCACGCGGGCGTCAAAAGCCCGTTTGCCCTGATCCAGGAAATCCGCCAGTGGTTTGACGGCCCGCTGGCATTGTCTGGCGCGATCTCCACCGGTGGCGCCGTGCTGGCCGCGCGCGCCATGGGCGCCGACTTTGCGTATATCGGTTCGGCGTTTATCGCTACCGAAGAAGCGCGCGCTGCCGATGCCTACAAGCAGGCGATTGTCGAGGGCAATTCCGACGACATCGTTTACAGCAACCTCTTTACCGGCGTGCATGGCAATTACCTGGCTCCGTCGATCCGCGCCGCCGGCATGGACCCCGAGAACCTGCCCGAGAGCGATGCCAGCAAGATGAACTTTGGCGGCGACAAGTCCAAGGCCTGGAAGGACATCTGGGGTTGCGGCCAAGGTATTGGCCCGGTCAGCAAGGTGCAGAGCACCGCCGCTTTTGTCGCCCAGCTCAAGCGCGAGTACGAAGACGCGCGCCTGCGGTTGGCGCTCTAATTCCATTTCTACTTTAACGCGATATGTCGTTGCCCCGCCTTGCCGTGCTACAGCACTGTCTGCGGCGGTGCGCCTAATCTCGCATTGAATTAGAAATGGAATAACGTTCATCTCTGGCCTTCATGCGTTCGCTTGACCAGCGCTTGCCGGGCATCGATGCGCTCAAGGGCATCGCCTGCGTCCTGATCGTCTGGCATCACCTGGCTTTTTATGGCCCGATGTCGGATGTGGTGCATGCCTTTGTGCCGGGCCTGACGGGCTGGCTTTATGACTATGGGCGCATGGCAGTACAAGTGTTTCTGGTGGTCGGCGGCTTTTTGTCGGCCAGTTCGCTGGCACCCCAGGGCACGGCAACTTTCACGCAACCGGGCCGCCTGCTGCTTCGCCGTTACCGCCGGCTGGTGCAACCCTATCTGGTGGCGCTGGCCGTGAGTGTGCTGGTGGCCGCGCTGGTGCGCCCGTGGTTTGCCCACCCGTCCGTGCCCGCGGCGCCCACTTTGTTGCAAGTTCTCGCCCACGGGCTGCTGCTGCAGGATGTGCTGGGACAGGAGGCTCTGTCGGCAGGCGTCTGGTATGTGGCGATTGATTTTCAGCTGTTCGCCATCAGCATGCTGGTTTTTGCTTTCGCGCGCCAGTTGCAAATGCGCTGGCCGCAAGTACCTGCCCGGCTCGGCGTGGGCGTGCTGTTGCTGCTGGCCGTGTCGTCACTGCTCTTCTTTAACCGCCAGGCCGGGCTGGACATCACGGGCCTGTATTTCCTGGGCTCCTACGCCCTGGGCATGCTGGCTTTCTGGGCATCGAACACGGCAAGCAAAGTCAAGCGTGCGCAGTGGCTGCTGGGCATTGCCCTGCTCGGTGGGGCGGCGTTGCTGATTGATTTCAGGGGCCGGCTTGCCCTCGCGATGGTGGTGGCGCTGGGGCTGGTCTGGCTTCAAACGAGCGCCTGGCCCAGGCAATGGCGGGAGCCGCGCTGGCTGGTGCAACTCGGCCAGATCTCGTACTCGGTGTTTCTGATTCACTTTCCGGTATGCCTGCTGGTCAATGCGGTCGTGGGTTTTTTCTGGCCCACTCAGCTCGTGGCCAACGCACTGGGCTTGCTGGCCGCCTTCCTGCTGTCCCTGCTGGCGGGCGCGCTGCTGTACAGGGTTGTTGAATCCCGGCAACTCCCCGCACGCGGTGCGGTCAAGGCGAGCCCCATCTCGCCGTGATTCCTGCAACTCAGGATTTTTATTGATCAAAAGTGACTCTGGCCCACAGGGAACGGATGCGAGCAGCTATCAAATCCATAGCGTTTGAGGCTCGAGCTCAACGCCTGAACATCTCGAGCTTCAGGACCGAGGCCTCGCCCAGCCAGGAGGCATGGGTCGTGTGGTCCGCCAGGTCATCGCCCGTGACGCCGTGCACGAACACATCAAGTTCGTTGCGGTGCTGCTCCAGCCAGGGGATGAGGCGGTCAAATTCCGCGCTGTCAAAAGCGAGCTGGCAACTCCAGTGCGGATGCGGGCCGACTTCGCGCTCATGCACACGCCCCACGGTTACGCTGAAAAGCTCGCCTGCCTGCTGGCACAGCGCACGCGCCTGCTCAACCGTTTCAGGTCCGAAATAGACATGGGCGTGGTAGTGCGAATAGAGGTTCTGGGGACGTTGGATCATTGGGGGTAACCTGGTACGACTTGGTGGCAATGAGCATGCAGCTCAAGCATCGATTTTGCACGGGTGGACGTAGCCCTTAAGGTGAGCCTTGGAGTGAGTCCCACCGGTCATGCCGTTCCCGTCTTTCCTGCCGGTAGTTGGTGACTTCAAGGCGAATGCCGTCGGGATCGGTAAAGAACGTGGCCCAGTAGTCCGGCCCGTAGCCTGGATGAAGTTCGGGCTCGGTGGCATCTACGCCTGCGGCGCGCAGACCGGTGGCGGCTGAGACAACGTCGGCCACCGAATCAACGCGAAGGCACAGGTGGTGCAAGCCCGGCGAATACGAGTCGTGCGCGCTGGCCGATCTTGCTGGGCGCAGCACATAGCCGAAATGGCGGTTGAAATATTGAATGTGCGCATCGCCACCAACGCTGAACGCGTTCTTGCGAAAACCCAGTACCGTCATGGCACGGTCGTAAAACGCTTCGGACCGCGTCATGTCGGACACAGTGAGATAGATGTGGTCGATGCCGATGATTTCGGTCATGGTGTGTTGGTGGGGTTAATGTCGAAGTTCATGGACACGCCGCTTGCGGTGCGTCCCTCTGCACCGAAAGTTAGGGCAACTAAGCGCGCAACATTGGATATAGCCTGATCGCCTTGCATTGCTCTTTGAGTATTTCGCCAAGGTGGCCGTCCGGCTCGTCAGGTATGAACTTAACACTATGATAGCTGGCCTCTGTCGGAGATGTTTGGCGCCAGTGCCAGGAAGACAAG
>DASXRN010000336.1:0-11848 GCA_036506595.1 Polaromonas sp.
TTGAGTTTTTCTTCTTTTTTGCGCTTTTTGGCGAGCTCTTTCTGGCGTTTTTCGTAGGAATAATTAGGAGTTGCCACAGAGTGCTTTCATGAAAATTAGCCCTTACTGTACTGCATTGCCTTCAGGCCCTGCGCAATGTCCGCCTGCAAGTCGGCAACGCCCTCCAGACCGACCGAAAAGCGCACCAGACCGCCCTTGTACGGCCATGGCGTGGTGCGCAAGGCTGGCACGTCATACGGCGCGCACAAACTCATGGGCCCGGCCCAGCTGTAGCCCAGCTTGAAGCGCTTCAGGCTGTCGCAAAAGCCGTCAATCTGCACCTGCGTGTACTCGGGCTTGAACACGGCGCTGAAGAGGCAGGCAGCGCCTGTGCAGTCCCGCTTCCAGGTGTCGTGACCGGGCGAGCCCGCCAACGCAGGGTGCAGCACGGCCTCGATCTGCGGCTGGCCCTGCAACCAGCTGGCCAGTTGCCGGGCCGCCGCGTCCTGTGCGGCGTAACGCAAGCTCATGCTGTTCAGGCCGCGCAGCACCAGCTCGACATCATTACCGCCCACGCCGTAACCCACACGCATGTGGCAAAAGTGGACCAGGTGATGCAGGGCTTCATCGCGGGTGACGACCGAGCCCATCAGCACGTCCGCGCCGCCGCTGGGGTACTTGGTGAGGGCCTGCACGGAGACATCGACACCAAGGGTGAACGCATTGAACGCCAGGCCCGCGCCCCAGGTGTTGTCCAGCGCGCTGACGATGCCCTGCGGATGGGGGTTTTCATGTGCCTTGATGGTAGCCACCAGCGCAGGAAGGTCGGGAAACTCCAGCGTGATCGAGCCCGGCGCCTCCAGCCAGACCAGCCGGGTTTGAGGGCTCAGCTTGGCCGCCAGGTCGGCAGGGTTCATGGGGTCGTAAAACCGATGGCTGATGCCCCAGGCCGCGAGCTCAGCGTGCGCAAACGCCTTGTTGGGGCCATAGGCGTTATCGGGAATCAACAGCTCGTCGCCCGTTTTAAGCAAGGCCATGCCCACCAGCACGACGGCGGCCAGACCACTGGGCACCAGGGTGCAAAACTTGCCGCCTTCCAGCGTGGCGATGCGCTCTTCCAGCGTGAAGGTGGTGGGCGTGCCGTGCAGCCCGTAGGTGTAGCCGGTTTTGTGCTTCCAGTCGCGGTGGCGCAGCGCCGCGACGCTGGGAAATATGA
This sequence comes from Polaromonas sp., assembly GCA_036506595.1. Lineage (GTDB taxonomy): Bacteria > Pseudomonadota > Gammaproteobacteria > Burkholderiales > Burkholderiaceae_C > Polaromonas. Next base: position 1,196 of record DASXRN010000336.1, read on the forward strand.
CCGTAGAGGCCTTGTGAACCGCCGGTGGAACGGCTTCAAAACCAGCCGGCGGCGTGTAGGCGTGGTGAATCAGTTGGGTAGATGGATCGCTCATGCGCCCATGTTACCGGGCTTGGAAGTCGACGCCGCCTGCGCATAGAAAAATGGCGGCAATTTTCCGACGGGCCGCCCCTAGGAAAATTAGCCCCCTCGGGGGGCAGCATATTACACGAAGTGAAAAGCGTGGGGGCCCATCAGATCTTCCATTTGGCCATCAGCTGCTCAGGCGTGAGCGCGTCGTAGCCTTCAAACGGCTGATGAATCCAGGGATTGGTGGGCAGCAACTCGACCGAGTAATCGGCCTGAAAAGTGGAGACCCCTTTGGTCCAGATCACTGCGCTGCGCAGCTCGGTAATCGGCTTGTAGTTGGTGCGCAGCTGATGAATCACCGCATTGAGGGTGTGCCCGGAATCGGCCAGGTCGTCCACCAGCAAGACCTTGCCGGCGATTTCGCCCTTGGGCGTGGTGATGAAGCGGGCAATGTCCAGGTTACCTTGCGTCCTGCCGGCATCTGCGCGGTACGAGCTGGTGGACATGATGGCCAGCGGCTTGTCAAAAATGCGCGACAAAATGTCGCCCGGGCGCATGCCGCCCCGCGCCAGGCACAAGATGGTGTCGAACTGCCAGCCGGACTGGTGAATCTTGATGGCCAGTTTTTCAATCAGGCTGTGGTATTCGTCATAGCTGACGTAGAGATGCTTGCCGTCTTCGGTCAACATGGGATTGCTCCTGATTTAGTAGCTGCTTGCGCCCGTCCGATGTGGGCTGGAGGCATATTTTATTGAAAATTCTGACTATTCAGGCGGCGCAGGGCTCAAGCAGCGTAAGGATTCCGCAGCAAGATGGTGTGGTCGCGGTCCGGGCTGGTCGAAATCATGTCGATCGGTACGCCGGTGACTTCTTCAATCCGCTTCAGGTAGCGCTGGGCTGCGGCAGGCAACTTGTCATACTCGGTCACGCCCACCGTGCTCTGGCTCCAGCCTGGCAGGGTTTCGTAAATCGGCTTGCAGCGGGCAATGTCGTCAGCCCCCATGGGCAGGATGTCGGTAATGTGACCATCGAGCTCGTAGCCGGTGCACAGCTTGAGCTCATCGATACCGTCGAGCACGTCGAGCTTGGTGATGCACAGACCCGACAGGCCATTGACCTGGGCCGAGCGCTTGAGCAAGGCCGCGTCAAACCAGCCGCAGCGGCGGCTGCGGCCGGTGGTCACGCCTTTTTCGGCTCCCACGGTGCTCAGGTGATAACCGACCGTGCCGGGAGTTTCCCAATCGAGTTCGGTGGGGAACGGGCCGCCACCTACGCGCGTGCAATAGGCTTTGGTGATGCCCAGGATGTAGTGCAGCATGCCGGGGCCGACACCGGCGCCGGCAGCGGCATTGCCGGCCACACAATTGCTCGACGTCACGTAGGGATAGGTGCCGTGGTCCACGTCGAGCAGGGTGCCCTGCGCGCCTTCGAACAGCAGGTTGGCACCGTCACGGTGCGCGTCGTTCAGTTCGCGCGACACGTCGGCCATCATGGGTTTCAGCAGTTCGGCATGGCGCATGGCTTCGCCGTACACCGTGTCAAAGTCAATGGCCGGCGCGTTCAGGTAGCCGGTCAGTACAAAGTTGTGCAGGTCCAGCAGCTCGCGCAGCTTGGTGGCAAAGCGCTCGGGGTACTTGAGGTCCTGCACGCGCAGCGCGCGGCGGGCAATCTTGTCTTCATAGGCCGGGCCGATGCCGCGGCCGGTGGTGCCAATCCTGGCGGTGCCGCAATTCTCGCGATAAGCCTCGCGGGCAATATCGAGCGCAGCGTGGAAAGGCAAAATCAGCGGGCAAGCCTCGCTGATGCGCAGGCGCGAGCGCACTTCCACGCCGGCTTTTTCCAGCCCTTCAATTTCTTCAAACAGCTTGGCCGCCGACAGCACCACGCCGTTGCCGATGTAGCACTTCACGCCCGGGCGCATGATGCCGCTGGGGATCAGGTGCAAGGCCGTCTTGATGCCGTTGATGACCAGCGTATGGCCGGCGTTGTGGCCGCCCTGAAAGCGCACCACGCCCTGGGACATTTCGGTGAGCCAGTCCACCAGTTTGCCCTTGCCTTCGTCGCCCCACTGGGTGCCCACGACCACGACGTTGCGGCCCGCAGCTGCGGTTTGTTTGTTTGTCATCTTCAATTTCTCGTTAAGGATTCGTTAGGAGAGGGCCGAGCGCCGGGATCCGATAGCGGACCTGGCCCTTCATGCCGCTTTTTTCAGGGGCCGGACCACCCACTGGCCAGCGGTGTCGATCAACTCGCGGTCGCAGTCAAATTCATTGACTTCATGTTCGTGGCCAGGCAGCACACAGGCCACCGTCTCGCCGCCTGCACGCAGGCGCGCGATGGCGGCGCGCAGGCTGGCATCTTCACCCCAGGGGGCGCGAATGGCGGCTTTCAGGGGCCGGGGTGGCAACACGCTGACCAGCTCTTTCAGGTCCAGGCTGAAGCCGACGGCCGGTCGGTTGCGGCCAAACACCGCGCCGACCTCGTCATAGCGGCCGCCGCGCGCCAGTTCGGCGCCCTGCCCGTAAATGGCGAAGCGGGTGCCGCTGTAATAGGCGTAACCGCGCAGGTCTGCCAGGTCAAAGCTGACCTTGACATCGCCTTTTTGGCCTCGCGTATGGGATGCCAGCCACTTCAAATTTTGCAGCGCGACCTGCACGCCTGGAAAAGGTTTCAGCGCTTTTTCGGCTTCGGCCAGAACTGTGTCATCGCCGTACAGCTGCAACAGCGCTTTCAGGCCTTCGCGTGCCGCAAGAGAAATGCCATCCTTCAGACTGGCGGTGAGGCGGTCCAGCTCGCTCGCATCCTTGGCCGCCAGCGCCGCATGAATCAGCGCCAGGGTTTTGGCGCTGATCGTTGCACCGGCCAGCAGGCTGCTGACGATGCGGACATCGGCCATGTCCACCGCCAACTCGGTCACACCGGCAGCCTTCAGGCCGTCGAGCGCCAGCAACTGGGCTTCAAGATCGGCTTCCAGCCCCGCATGGCCGTAAATTTCTGCGCCAAACTGCAAGGGTTCACGCGTGGCGAGGGGACGGTCGGCACGGGTATGCAGCACCGGCCCACAGTAGCAAAGCCGCGCCACGCCGTTGCGGTTCAACAGATGCGCATCGATGCGGGCAACTTGCGGTGTGCTATCTGCGCGCAAACCCAGGGTGCGGCCAGACAGCTGGTCTACCAGTTTGAAGGTCTGCAGGTCCAGCGCTTCGCCGGTGCCGGTGAGCAGCGACTCCAGGTGTTCCAGCAGGGGCGGCATGACCAGTTCATAGCCATAGCTGCGGGCGGTATCCAGGAAAAGACGGCGCAGCTCTTCGATGTGACGCGCCTCGGAGGGCAGGACATCGGCAATTTGATCGGGCAATTGCCATGATGACGACCAGGCGGGCATTGTGATTTTCGTGGGCTGTTAAAAACGAGATTTTACCGGGCTTGAAGCCGCTTTTTGCCCTGCCAGCGACAAGGATAGCCTGCGGGACGCAAATACGCGCGTCTGCCCTTGCGTTAAGTTTCGTGCAATTCAGGCCAGTATGGCCAGCAAAATCAATCCGGCCGCGATGCTGCAAAGCCCGAAAAAACGAATCTGCCCGTTGCCAAGCCTGAGGATTTGTTCAAACATGCTGCGCCAACGGGTGGGCGAGATGAGCGGCAACAAGCCTTCGAGCACCAGCATCAGGGCCAGCGCCAACCAGAAGGTGTTGCCGTCCACGACGGTTTATTTTTTGCCAGCGGCCGCTGCGCCGGTACCGGAGCCGCCTGAACTACCGGAACTGCGCATGGCCTTGAAGAAGTCGGACGATGGGTCGAGCACCACCACGTCGCCTTTCTTGGAAAAACTGGCCTTGTAGGCATCGAGGCTGCGGTAGAACTGGGCAAACTGCGGATCACGGCCAAACGATTCTGCGTAGGTACGAGCGGCCTCGGCATCGCCCTCGCCTTTGACCTTCTGGGCATCGCGGTAGGCATTGGCAACCGTAACCTCACGCTGCCTGTCAGCATCGGCGCGGATTTTTTCACCCTCGGCCGCGCCGGTGGAGCGCAACTCATTGGCCACGCGCTGGCGCTCGGCCACCATGCGCTTGTAAACCGAGTCGGTGATGGCCTCCACGTAGTCCACGCGGGTGATGCGGACATCGACCACGTCCATGCCCAGTGGTTGTGCACCACGCACTTTTTCAAGCACTTCGCGCTTGACGTCCGTCATAAGGGCTTCACGCTTTTGCGACAGCAAGTCTTTGAGCGTGTATTTCTTGATCTCTTCCTGGAACGCATTGCGAACCACCCGGTTGAGCTGGTTGGCGCCGGCTTTTTCGTCCAGCCCGACATTCCGGATGTACTCGGAGGGCTGGCTGATGCGCCAGCGCACATACCAGTCAATCACCACCCGCTGCTTTTCAGCGGTATAGATGGGTTCCACATCGGTGCTGTCCAGCGTGAGCAGACGTTTATCGATATACGAAACGGTTCTGAAAGGCGGAGGCAATTTGAAATGCAGACCAGGATCGGTCACCACATCCTTTATTTCGCCGAGCGCATACACCACGCCAAACTGTCGCTGGTCGACCACAAACAGCGTGGAGCTGAGCAGCGCCAGGACGACCAGCAAGGAAGAAACAATAAATCCAACTCTATTCACTTTTGTCTTCCTTAGCGTGTTTCACGTTCGCGGGTGCGCGATGCATCCCGCGCGCGGGCATCGAGGGGCAAGCTACTGGCTGGCGCTGAAGGTGCCGCCGGAGAGGACGCGGCCCCAGGCGCCGGCAAGGTATCGGCACCACCCTGCGCAGTCATCTGCATGATTTTGTCGAGCGGGAGGTACAGCAGGTTGGAACCCTGGCGCGACTCCACCAGCACCTTGGTGACGTTGCTGTAAACCTGCTGCATGGCATCCGTGTACATGCGGTCACGGGTGACCTGCGGTGCTTTCTGGTACTCGGTCAATACCGAGCGGAAACGCTGCGCATCGCCCTCGGCCTGCGCCACGATGCGCGCCTTGTAGGCCTCCGACTCCTCCTTCAGACGTGAGGCCGAACCCACCGCACGCGGGATCACATCGTTGGCATAGGCCTGGGCTTCGTTCTTGGCGCGCTCGCGCTCCTGGCCCGCCTTGAGTACATCGTCAAACGCTGCCTGAACTTGTTCGGGCGGACGCACACCGCTTTGCTGCAGGTTGATGGCGACAACCTCAACGCCAACCTTGTAGCGGTCGAGAATCGTCTGCATAAGAGCGCGGACTTGGGGCGCAATTTTGTCGCGGTCTTCGCTGAGCGCGGCATCCATGCGCATCTTGCCGACCACTTCACGCACCGCCGTTTCGGCTGCCTGGACCACCGCAGCGGCCGGGTCTTTACTTTCAAACAGGTAAGCGCGCGCATCGCTTAAGCGGTACTGCACGGCAAACTTGATTTCGACGATGTTCTCATCCGCGGTAAGCATCCCGGATTCGCGCAGCCCCGTTGCCTTGATGATGGTGTCACGCCCCACATCGACCGAACGAATCTGCGTCACCACCACCATTTCATGGCGCTGCACCGGGTAGGGCAAGCGCCAGTTGAAACCCGCACCGACTGTGGAGCGATATTTACCGAACTGGGTGATAACAGCTTGCTGACCCTCTTGCACGATGAAAAACCCCGTACCCAGCCAGATCAGTACAACCACGCCAGCAATCAGCCCAACACCAATACCGGCGCTTTTCATGTCGGGCTGGAATCCACCGCCATTCCCACCATTGCCGCCACCGAAGCCTTGGTTGCGCCCCGAGTTATCGCCGGTTTTTGCACCACCAAACAGGCCGCCCAGCTTGCGATTGAAATCGCGCCAGAGCTCGTCCAGATCGGGCGGCCCCTGATTCGGGCCCTGACCCTGCGGGCGATTGACTGGCTTGGGGGGCTGTTTGTCACCCTGAGGAGCATCCGGCCTGGATTCATCAGGCGATGACTTGTCGTCGTCTCGGCCCCAGCGCGGATCATTGAGGTTGAACATGCCTTGGGCACGTTGCTTGAGTCGACCTGACAAGGTCGTCAACGTCTGCAGCACGGGGTTCAGATTCATGGGATCAAACTCACTTTTTTCTGTTATACCGACATTGTGCCTAATGAAATTGCCGAATCAGACAAGGTCTTCGACTGTTTGGGAAATTTCCTCCGCTGACACGATTGCCGCATGGCTGGCCACCAGCTCGCGCAACAAGGGCAGGCCTTCCCCAGTCTGGGCGCTGACAAATACCCGTTCCACACTTCGGCTTGAACCTTCAAACGCATCCCTGAGTTCGAACAGATCCCGCAGTTGCAGGGGCAAGCTGACTTTTTCAATGGCATCCAGCTTGTTAAACACCAGTATCTGCGGCACATCAGCCGCGCCAATCTCGGCCAGCACACGCTGCACCTGTTCGATTTGTTCCAGATAGTCGGGGTTGGCGCCATCCACCACATGCAGCAGCAGATCCGCATCGGCCGCTTCCTGCAATGTGGCGGCAAACGCGTCAATCAAGCCGTGCGGCAAATCGCGAATAAAACCCACCGTGTCAGACAGGGATGCCGAGCGCGCGGCATCACCCAGATAAAGCTGCCTGGTCGTGGTGTCGAGCGTGGCAAAAAGCTGGTCGGCCGCGTAGGCGCGCGCCTTGACCAGCGCATTGAACAGCGTGGATTTACCCGCATTGGTGTAACCCACCAGCGAGATGGTGAAAGCGTTGCGCCGATCGCGCTGCTTGCGCTGCGTTTGCCGCTGCTTTTTGACTTTTCCCAAGCGCTCCTTGGTTCGTTTGATGGCTTCGCCGATCATGCGCTTGTCGAGCTCGATCTGTTTTTCGCCGGGACCGCCGCGCAGGCCTGCCCCGCCGGTTTGCCGCTCAAGGTGAGACCAGCGCCGCACCAGGCGGGTTGACATGTACTGCAGCCGGGCCAGCTCGACCTGAAGCTTGCCCTCATGGCTGCGCGCCCGCTGGGCAAAAATCTCCAGAATCAGCAGCGTCCGGTCGTTGACGGGCATCTCCAGATGCCGCTCCAGATTGCGTTGCTGCGCAGGACTGAGCGACTGGTCAAACAAAATCTCTGTGGCACCGGTATCGAGTGCCAGCATTTTGATTTCGTCAGCTTTGCCACTGCCAATGAAAAGGGCAGCATCGGGCGCCCTGCGTTTGCATGTCACGCGCGCCACCGGCTGCAGGCCTGCGGTTTGCGCGAGCAAACCCAGCTCCTGCAGATCTGCATCAAAGTTTGGCAAGCCCAGATCGACCCCTACGAGAAGGGCGAGAACTTGTGTATTCACCGGAGCATCGTACGCGCTCAGTTCGCCGGGCTTTCTTCGGATTCGCTGGTGGCAAAATTCACAGCGCGGCCGGGAACGATGGTGGAAATCGCATGCTTGTAGACCATTTGGGTCACCGTATTGCGCAGCAGAACCACATATTGATCGAAAGACTCGATCTGACCCTGCAATTTAATCCCGTTGACGAGATAAATGGAAACAGGCACATGCTCGCGACGCAAGGTGTTGAGAAATGGGTCCTGCAAGAGCTGACCTTTGTTGTTGCTCACGATATTTTCCGTGTTCAAAAAGTTGATAGGGCTTCACCTTACCACAGCCTATCGGCCAGGTATGTAGTTCTAGGCCGAATCCTTGTCTGTGAAGGGGTTGTGTGAGCTTTTCATCTGGATGCGCATCGGCGTGCCGACCAAGTCAAACTCCTTGCGAAAACGCCCTTCCAGGTAGCGCTTGTACGCCTCTGTGACATGCTCCAGCGAATTGCCGTGAATGATGATGATGGGCGGGTTCATGCCGCCCTGGTGGGCGTAGCGCATCTTGGGGCGGAACATGCCGGAACGCTGGGGCTGCTGAAACTGCACGGCTTCGAGCAGCAGGCGTGTCAGCACCGGGGTGGACATCTTGCGGTTGGCCGATGCGTGGGCCTGAACAATGGACTTCCAGACGGGCGCCAATCCCTGGCGCTTGATGGCCGAGATCTGATGAATCGAGGCAAACTTCAGGAAAGGCAGCCGGGTTTCAATCGAGCGCTCCACGAGTTCGCGCTGGTAGGCGTCAACCGCGTCCCATTTGTTGACGGCCAGCACCACCGCACGGCCACTTTCAAGAATGTAGCCGGCAATATGCGCATCCTGGTCGGTGACGCCTTGCGTGGCATCCAGCAGCAGCAGGACGACGTTGGCATTCTCAATGGCCTGCAAGGTCTTGACGACAGAGAATTTCTCAATCGCCTCGAAAACCTTGCCTTTGCGGCGCAAACCGGCGGTATCGATCAGCTCAAACTTTTGTCCAGCACGCTCAAAGGGCACCGAAATCGCGTCCCGCGTCGTGCCGGGCAAGTCAAACGCCACCAGACGCTCCTCACCCAGCCAGGTATTGATCAGCGTTGACTTGCCAACGTTGGGGCGGCCCGCGACCGCCAGCCGAATGATGGACGGGTCTTGCGGCTCGGCCTCTTCGTCGGGATCGGGCAGATGAAGTGGCGCAAGTGCCATATCCACCAGCGTGCGCATGCCCTGACCATGTGCGGCCGAAACCGGCAGCACTTCGCCCAGACCCAGCTCAAAAAACTCGGAAAACTGAACGCCATCGGTCATGCCCTCCGCCTTGTTGGCAGTCAGTACCGTCGGCTTGCCCAGCTTGCGCAGGTATTTTGCAATGTCGTGGTCTTGCGCACTGATGCCGGCGCGGGCATCGACCACGAATATCACCACGTCAGCTTCTGCGACAGCCTGCCGGGTTTGCTTGGCCATTTCCTTGTAAATACCGGTAATGGCATCGGGCTCGAAACCGCCGGTATCAATCACGATGTACTCGTGGCTACCCAGCGTGCCGTTGCCGTAATGACGGTCCCGCGTCAGGCCGGCAAAGTCGGCCACGATCGCATCCCGCGTCTTGGTCAGCCGGTTAAAAAGGGTCGACTTGCCCACATTCGGGCGGCCAACCAAGGCAATGACAGGTTTCATCAATCAGATTTCTGGCAGGGTGGTGCTTATTCCGGCTTGAAGCCGTAAACGCCACCGTTATGGGTAACAGCGATCAGCGTATTGCCGGCCAGCACGGGGGCCGCGGCAATAGCAGAGCCGTCGGTCGGCAAGCGGTTGAGCAGCGAGCCGTCTTCACGCGACAACAAATGGATAAATCCGGAGAAATCGCCAATCACCACGGAGCGCCCGGCCACCAGCGGCGCCGTCAGGCTGCGGTGGCGCAGACGGTCTGTCGACCAGGCGCGCTCGCCATCGGAGCGTCGCCACGCATTCACCGTTCCGTCTGCTTCCGTGCCGAACAGCAGGCGATCATCGCCGTGTATGCCCTGCACGCCGTTGGCAGGTTTGCTCCAAAGCAGGTTGCCACGGGCCGCGTTGACGCAACCTATACTGGCCTGGAAAGCCCGTGCGCAGACATTGTCGCCATCCCGGCTGACACGCCCCACCAGATCGACCAGGCGCTCGACATCATTGATGCCACGCGGTGAAGCAATCGGTGCTTCCCACCGAATGCTGCCATTGGAAGGGTTGAGACCTGCCAGGCGCCCAGCCAGGCCAACCACCAGCGTATCGCCGACGGCCAGCATCACGCCGGACTGGCGCAACACCAACGGTTCGGAGGGACGCTGCTGCGCCCACAGCTTGCGGCCCGTCTGCCCGTCAAAAGCATTGACTGACCGATCGGCTGCGAGGACGAATACCCGGCCACCGGCGACAAAAGGTGCGGTAAAAGCCTGGGCAGTGAGCTTTTGACGCCAAAGTTCACGGCCGTCCTGTAACGCGACAACTTCATTCGCTTTCGTGACAAGCGCTGCGACTTTTCCGTCGGTCCCAACGCCCGCGGCGACAGGCGTATTGAGCGCCACACGCCATACATCACGGCCAGTTTGCGCATCCAGCAGGGCGACAGTACCGTCACCGCTCGCAACCGCCACGCTGTTACCGAAAACGCTGACTTCCAGCGGGAAGTCCACCTGTCCGACGCGGGTGTTCCAGCTTTGGCGGGCCGATACCAGCGCCGTCACCGCCTGCAGTTCTGCGGGCTGCGGCTTGCTGGAACCGCCAAAACAGCCCCCCAAAATTGCTAGCAAAACAATAGCTGCCGACGCCCGTGCTACTTGGGCCAGAGGCCTAAATGACTGGTATTTCATTTGTTTTTCACCTCGGCAGTGGCTGCGGCAATTGCCGGCTTGGCTTGCGCTGCAGCCGGGTCAATACCCAGTGCATTGAGCTTGACCTCAACCAGGCGCCGGTACTCGGCGCGTTCGTCCAGGCCTTTGTAGGCTTTTTCGTATTCCGCTTTGGCCTCATTTTTCTTGCCCTGGGCCGCCAAAATGTCACCACGGCGGTCGGCCACCAGCGCCACGTAATCTTTAGGGAAAGCACCTGAGAGCTGCTGAAGTGCCCCGTCATAGGCTTTCGTTTCCAGCAAAAGCCCGGCAAGGCGCAACCTGGCAATCGCCTGGTAGCCTTCATCGGAGGCTTTCTCGGCGACCCAGCTCAAGGCGGCGCGTGAAGCATCCACATTGCCTTTGTCGTAATAGGCCCTGGCCGCCAGCAAGCCGGCTTGCTGGGCATAGGTGGTCCCGCCGAAGCGGTCTTTCATGTCAGCCAG
>DASXRN010000337.1:0-3746 GCA_036506595.1 Polaromonas sp.
CTCAAGGACAGCAACAAGATGGAGCTGCGCGTGTTTGGCAACGAAAGCTACCGCCATGCCGTGCTGGTGGCGCGGCTGGACAACCTGGGCAAGGGCGCATCGGGCGCGGCGGTGCAAAACCTGAAGCTGATGCTGAAGATATAGAGCCTCCACGTTCGCTCACTGCGTGTAGCTCTCTGCCCCTCGAGGGGGCGCTGCGCCTGCGGCCCGGCTAAGCCGGTTCCGCGGCCCCTGCTGGTTCTGGCTGGTTCTGGCTGGTTCTGGCTGGCTCTGATGGGCCGGTTTTGTTCTTTACAGCCTCGCGCGCGCCCTCAGTCTTCGTCCGCCTGCGATACCACGCGGCGAATCACGTCGCCGCTAAAACCGCGTGCCGCCAGAAAGCGCATTTGCTTCGCGCGCCCGGCCGCATCCAGCGCGGGCGCATCAAACTTCCTGCGCCAGACCTCACAGGCGCGCTCCAGCTCGGTCGCCTTGAGGCCGTCCATGGCCTCGGCCAGCGCCTCGGCACCCAGCCCCTTGCCCTGCAGCTCGTGCTTGATGCGCGCCGCGCCATAACGGGCAGCGCGCCGGTTGATCACCGACTCGACCACGCGCGCCTCGCTGATGAAGTCCTTGGCCTGCAGCTCGTCGAGCAGCTGCGCCAGCTGGCCCGGCGTTTCCTCATGCGCGGCCAGCTTGCGCTCCAGCTCGGCGCGCGAATGCTCGCGCGCCGCCAGCAAGCGCAGGGCGCGGCCCTTGAGCGAGAGGGCGAAGCCGGTCCGGCTGGCGGGTTTGACCGTGTTCATGGGCTTGCACAGGGATGGGTGGCGCGGCTGGTCGGGCGCATGGTTGCTATGTTTTCGATAGCCGTCTGCACCCGTCCTGCCTAGGCTAGAGCCCGATGTGGCATATAAAACGAATCAGAGCGCCGCTTTGGCAGGTTTGTCGGTCTTCTCAGCTTTGGCCGCCTTGCCCGACTTCTCGCCTGCCTCGGCGGTGGCGGCCACGGCGACCAGCGGAATGCCCAGCGACTCGCGCACCTTGTTCTCGATCTCGATCGCGAGGTCGGGATTTTCCTTGAGGAATTCACGCGAGTTGTCGCGGCCCTGGCCAATTTTTTCGCCATTGAAGGCATACCAGGCACCGGCCTTTTCCACGATGTGGCCGGCCACGCCCAGGTCCAGCACCTCGCCCAGGCGGCTGATGCCCTCGCCATACAAAATGTCGAACTCCGCCGTCTTGAACGGCGAGGCCACCTTGTTCTTGACCACCTTGACGCGGGTTTCGTTGCCGATCACCTCTTCGCCCTTTTTGATGGAGCCGATGCGACGGATGTCCAGGCGCACCGAGGCGTAGAACTTGAGCGCATTGCCGCCGGTGGTGGTTTCGGGCGAGCCGAACATCACGCCGATCTTCATGCGGATCTGGTTGATGAAGATCACCATGCAGTTGGCTTTTTTGATGGTGGAGGTCAGCTTGCGCAGCGCCTGGCTCATCAGCCGCGCCTGCAGGCCGGGCAGCGAGTCGCCCATTTCGCCCTCGAGCTCGGCCTTGGGCGTCAGCGCCGCCACCGAGTCCACCACGATCAGGTCAACCGCACCGGAGCGGGTCAGCGAATCGACGATCTCCAGCGCCTGCTCGCCGGTGTCGGGCTGGCTGATCAGCAACTCCTGCAGGTTCACACCGAGTTTTTGTGCGTACTGGATGTCCAGCGCATGCTCGGCATCAACAAAGGCGCAGGTGCCGCCCAGCTTTTGCATCTCGGCAATCACCTGCAAGGTCAGCGTGGTTTTGCCCGAGGACTCCGGGCCGTAGATTTCAACGACACGGCCGCGCGGCAGGCCGCCTACGCCCAGCGCGATGTCCAGGCCCAGCGAGCCGGTGGAGACCACCTGGATGTCCTCGATCACCTCGCCGGCGCCCAGCTTCATGATGGTGCCTTTGCCAAACTGTTTCTCGATCTGGGCCAGCGCGGCCTGCAGGGCCTTGGCTTTTTCGGTGTTCAGGGCGGCGGTTTGCACAGGGTTTTGGGCGGGATTCAGTTTGCTGGTCAATTCCATGAAAAACTCCTTGAAAATCAATGATGTAAAAAACTTTTGCGTGTTTTCAGTCGCTGCTTTTAAGAACAGGCTGGATGCATGACCAGTACTTTATGGGCGCTATAAAAATAAGTAAACCCTGTTTTTAGTCAGTTTGCCTGATTAATTCGGCTAGCATGGCCGGATGCCGAAAATTGACGACACCGCGCTAACCCAGGAAGACTCCTGGCGCCTCACGCACCTGGGCCGGCTGCTCGGCCAGGCCTTGCGCCGCTTTGACGAGCGCGTGCTCTCGCTGATGGCCAGCAATGTGGACGTGCCACTGGCGCTGTCCAACCTGGCGGCGCGCGACCAGGTCGGCGCGGCGCACATCCACATCACGCGGCACTTGGCCGTGGGCGGCTCGCGCCTGACCGACCTGGCGGCCAGCGCCGGCATGAGCAAACAGGCCATGGGCGACCTGGTCACCCAGTGCGAGGCCTGGGGCCTGGTGACGCGCGAGGCCGACCCCTACGACAAACGCGCCCGGCAGGTGCTGTTCACCGAATCGGGCCTGCTCTGGCTGGAGGCCTTCAAGCGGGCCGTGGCCCAGGCCGAGGATGAATTCCGGCAGGCAGTGGGGCCCGATGTGGCGACCGTGGTGGCGCTGGGGCTGGAGGCCTATGGCAACTCTTGACGTCCGGGCCGCCGCTGTCAGCAAACCTGAGGTTGCAAAAGCCTAAAATTTGAGCGACAACTAAAACACCGGCCCGTCCTTTTGCCACGGGCCGATCTGGAGACAGCGATGCGAATTTTGATTGCCGAAGACGACCAGGTTTTGGCCGATGGCCTGCTGCGCACCCTGCGCGCCTCGGGTGCGGCCGCCGACCATGTGGCCAGCGGCAGCGAAGCCGATGCCGCCCTGCTGACCAACACCGAATTTGACCTGCTGATTCTGGACCTCGGCCTGCCGCGCATGCACGGCCTGGAAGTGCTGAAAAGGCTGCGCGCACGCGGCTCGTCCATGCCGGTGCTGATTCTCACGGCGGCCGACAGCGTGGAAGAACGCGTCAAGGGCCTGGACTACGGCGCCGACGACTACATGGCCAAGCCGTTTTCGCTGCAGGAGCTGGAAGCGCGTGTGCGCGCACTGACCCGGCGCGGCATGGGCGGCGCCAGCAGCACCATCAAGCACGGCCCGCTGGTGTACGACCAGGCCGGACGCGTGGCCACCATAGACGGCCAGATGGTGGAGCTGTCGGCGCGCGAGCTGGGTTTGCTGGAAGTGCTGCTGCAGCGCGCCGGCCGCCTGGTCAGCAAGGACCAGCTGGTGGAACGCCTGTGCGAATGGGGCGAAGAGGTCAGCAACAACGCGATCGAGGTCTACATCCACCGGCTGCGCAAGAAGATTGAAAAAGGGCCGATTCGGATTGCCACGGTGCGCGGCCTGGGTTATTGCCTGGAAAAAATCCCCAGCTAGCATGAAAATCCGTTCGCCCTGAGCCTGTCGAAGGGCTGGCCGCCAAGGCACAAGGCTTCGACAAGCTCAGCCCGAACGGGGTTTGTACGTCGCCGTCAAAATCAGCACCCATGGCCTTACGACTCTTCCAGCGCGAGCGGCGCAGCCTGTTTGGCGAGATTCTCGACTGGATGCTCACGCCGCTGCTGCTGCTGTGGCCGATCAGCCTGGCGCTGACCTGGCTGGTGGCGCAAAACATTGCCGGCAAGCCGTTTGACCGGGCGCTGGAA